>CAZEPS010000399.1:0-2518 GCA_964514165.1 uncultured Leptospirales bacterium | reverse complement strand
TGATTTTTCAGTTTTTATAATATATGAGCTGATTCCATTAGCAATAACTTCAGCGTTAAATGTATTACCGTTGACGGTAATTTCTTCTTTTTTTTCTTCCAGGCCATTTGTTTCTAAAACTGTTTGAACAGGGAAATTTATATTTACATCTGAACTGCAGCTTTTGCCGTACCGTTCATAAAACCTTAAAACTACATCATCACTGTCCTGGGCTTTTTTAACTGCAAGCAATCCAAGCTGCTGCGAGGAACTATTTAATAAAGAAAGATTTTTATCGGACCCTGAACCGGAAGCTCCTGAAATCTTAAATGCCCGCACAGGCTGATTAAAGCGTCTTGCCAGAACATCGGTCTTTTTTAAATTACCTTCATGGGCGAATATCCCATACCGGATTGTATGCCGGCCCCAGTCCTGGGTTCTCTGGTCCCAGAAGCCGTGAACATACCATATTGAAGGAGTATAAAGAAGGGTCATTCTGAGAGTGTCTTCCCGCGGATGGTCGTATCCGTATTTTGAATCTTCAATTATTGAAATACCCCTGTCTTTACCGCTTATATCTGCCCATAAACGTGAAGGCATCTCAAAACATTTACTGTTATTGATACCTCTCTTAATTCGTGAAGTTTCCCAGTTATAAGTAACTTCCGGACTTTCCAGATTACTGTTAACGGCAAGTTTAAGAGAGCAGCCTTTTTCTTTCCAGTTGATCCTTTCGGTAAACTCAACAATTTCAGATTCAGCACTGAGGCTGACTTCCTTAATTAATTCCGATGATTTTAAAGATGTCTTTATACTTATAGAACAGCGCAAAGGGCCTTCTTCAATTATTGAGACTTCTCCGCCTTCTTGCAGGCGTTGAAACGGTTTCTTTTTCCTGTCCTTCCAGTCCATATTCCATGCCGGGAAATTTACCGGGCGTTCTTTTTGAAGCTCATACGCAAGAGGTTTTTTAAGAAGTTCCCAATCCAGCCGCTTATGTAATATGGATTCAACTTTTCCACTTAACGTGATCTTTACTCTGTACAATGAATTTTCAAGTATGTAATAATTCTGCTGTTTTTGTATTTCAACGGCAGAAGCAGTATGAGCCTGTTCTGAAGAAACCGAAAAACGCGACCAGCTGAGAGGGGGGAGTTCCGGTGTAAACGAGGCAGAAATTTTTCCGTTTATGTTTTTTGTGAGCTGTCCAAGTATTGAATTCCCGTCAGCATCAGTAAAAACAACTGAAGGGCCGGGAGTTTTTTCCATGTCAGGAAGGTCTATGTCAACAGGATCTTTCCGTGTTTCAAAACAGGGGTTAAAAAGCAGTATTTCTCCGTTTCCTTTTACAAAAGGAGCAATTGCCTGCGCTGAATCCTGCATTATGTTTGTCCATGTTTTTAACGCGATAATTTCATCGTTCTGGGAATACTCATAAGCTGTTGGCGTACATGTCCCGGGCAGAATATCGTGCATCTGGCTGCTGATAATTCTCTCCCAGGCTCTTTCAATTTTTTGTGAGGGGTAGGGCGCGCCCGCGAAAAGTAAAGCTGTAACGGCAGCTGCTTCCGCGGCAAAAGCCATTTGTTCATTTTTACGGTTCCAGCGCTTCATTATCGCGGCTGAAGTAAGTACACCGGCACTGTGGTTTATCAGCAGAAGGTCTCCTTCATAGCGGTCCATCTTTTCTTTTTCTGCAGAAGTAATCTCATCAAAAAAAACATCTGCAGGGCCCTGCCGTACTTTAAGATCACCCGCTTTTTTTTCTGTTTTCTTTATGCTTGAAATTGCATTTTTTACAGAACCTTCAGCAGGGGAACCTCCAATATCACCAACGCCATAGTACTGAAATGATTTCCATATTCCATTTTTCCTTCCAAGATTGTTGAGCCTTTTTAGACGAAAAAAACTCATCTGTAGAGGGAATAATCTTGAATCATAACGGCAGGGGTTAAACGCGCTTATTATTTCACTTCCGTCAGGCCCTTTCCATGCTCCTGTTTCAAAAGGGATTCCGACCGCGGATTTCCATGTAAGTTTATTGCTTGAAAAACCGTTTATTCCGCAGTGGGCCATAATAGAAGGCATGTTCGCTGGAAAACCAAAACAGTCAGGAATCATGTAGTCTCTGCTGCTTTTTCCGAAATTCCGCTTTGCCCATCTGTCCCCATAAAGGATGTTTCTGATCATGGATTCTACCGAAGGAATCAGGGTATCGGTTTCATCAAGGCAGGTGCCTGAAGTATGCCATCTGCCTTCTTTGACTAACGCCTTAACATTTTCAAATTCTTCGGGATAGTAATCCTTCATAAAGGAATATCGTATTGCTCCTGGAAAGTTCAGCTGGAAACCCGGATATTTTTTTGACAGAGAAATGCTTTCTTCAAGTGTATTTTTTATGTATTTATTGATTGTTGTGGGATATTCCCAGCGCCACTGGGTGTCCAGGTGAGAGTAGGGCACCAGAAAGATTTCTTTTTTGTTTTTCAAACTTGTTTTCTCCTGATCAGTAATTTTGCGGAGTTCCGGTAATTTCTGT
>CAZEPS010000398.1:0-2598 GCA_964514165.1 uncultured Leptospirales bacterium | reverse complement strand
GTCAGCCATTCAGAAAACGTTACCTATTGGCATTTCAGCCACGGGTACGTGCGTGGAAACTGGCGCAGGGCCGACGAATCGAGCCCTGTTATCCTGGCAAAGACCTGCCACGACCTGGACATGATCTACTGGCTCGTGGAGTCCCCGGCCGCGAACATCCACTCATTCGGGGAGCTCACCCATTTCACCGAAGCGAACGCCCCGGAAGGGGCCCCGGACCGGTGCGTCAACGGGTGCCCGGTTGCAGACACCTGCCTCTATTACGCACCGAAAATGTACGTTACCGGCGAGAACCTGATACGGGTGACGAACCGATCGAAGAGCCGCATCGTCAGGATCATCGGCGACACCGCCATAAAGAGGCCCGGCATCATCCGCTTTCTCAGCATGTTTTACCGGCCCCTGAAAACCCTGGTTGACTGGGACATGTGGCCCGCCACGGTCATCACCGACAACTGTACCATGGAGGAGAAAGAGGCCGCCATGGAAGAGGGGCCCTACGGAAGGTGCGTGTACCGGTGCGACAACGACGTGCCGGATCACCAGACCGTTAACATCCGGTTCGAGAACGGGGTCACCGCCACCATGACCATGGAGGGGCATTCCTTTCTCGACGGGAGGTGGACCCGCATCGACGGCACCGAGGGCACTATCATGGGGGAGTTCACCTACGCCGGCGAGCGGCTTGTATGGTATGACCACGCCACCCTGACGGAACACCTCCTCTGGGAGAGCGGCATCAGCTTTTCCCAGCACGGGGGGGGCGACCAGCTCCTGATGGAATCGTTCATACGGGATCTCGGCAACATGAAACAGGGCCTCGACCGGGCTGAAGCACTAACCGGGGCCAGGGATTCCCTGGAAAGCCATCTCATGGCCTTCGCGGCCGAGCACTCCCGCCTGGAGAACCGGGTCGTGCCAATGAAAGATCTCAGGTAGCGGCACGTCTACTTCAGGGCGAACTCCGGCTTCATGGCAACTGTTTCGGTTATGCCTATGGCCGCGTCCGGATGGTTCCGGGCCATGGTCGCGGGGAACGAGGACGACACCGGTGAGAAAAGGAGTTTCCGCACTACGGAGCTCTGCCAGGGCCGGTTCAGGTAAACCCTGAGTTTTTTCGCGGCGAGAATCTGTTTCATCCCCACGGTGATTGCCCGGGGAGGTATCCTCTCGAAAGCACCCCGCATGGCGGTGTTCGAATTTATGGTGATGGTCTCGCGGGTCAGTTCAATGACCCGGGTGGGCCGCTCAGCGAACTCCTCCACCGACACGCCCTCCTCCGGTTCATTGAACGCCAGGTGCCCGTTTATCCCGACTCCGGCGTAACAGGTATCGGCCCCCCCGAGGCTTTCGAGGAGCTCGTCGAAGGCGGCAGGATTTTTCGGATCGGGGAAAATGATTCGCCCCTGAGCCAGGTTCAGGTCCTCCGGGACCTTCTCTAAAAATTCCCTCTGAATAAAACCGCGGAACGACAGAGGGCTTTCCGCGTCGATAAGCCCTCCTCCCTCATCGAGATACTCGTCCATGAAGAAACAGTAGACCCGGGAGAGATCGATCGGCATGATCCCGCAAAGTTTCACGAAACGCCGATACTGGAAGACCGGCCCCACGGGAAGGATGATAACCGTGTCCTTTCTGTTTGAATTGTTTTCCCTGATTTCGGCGTACATGGACAGGGCCATGTCGTAGTAGAGATCAATGTCGGTTTCGAACACGGTCACCGGCAGGGGCGTCCTGCCTCCGGGCGACGAAAAATCAACGTCATAGATTTCCATTTTCAGCTCCCTCCGGCTCATTTATTCTGCCGTTTTTTATAATCTTCATCAGATTGAAGTTTTCATCAAGGAGAAGGATGTCCGCCCGCATACCAGGGGCCAGGCGCCCGAGGCCGCTTTCCAGGCCGAGTTTTTTCGCCTGGTTCCACGAGGTAACCCGTGATGCGTCAGGGAGGGGCACTCCCCACTCGCGAACCAGTATCCTGAACATGTCATGCATCGAAACCACGCTCCCTGCATAAACCTCCCGGTCATCACGCCACGCGGCACCGTCCTCGATGACGATCTTCATACCGCCAAGGGTAAGCGCCTCCCCTTCCCGTGCGAATCCGGCGGCTTTTATTGAATCGCTCACCAGGATGATATCGTCGAGCTTCTTGTTATGAAGAATGAAGTCCCAGAAATATCGGGTTATATGGTGATTATCGGCAATCACCTCCACGGTTATCCCGTCGGTCATAAGCCCCATCTCCAGGGTGCCAAGGTGCTTCCTCCTGTTGAGGCGCTTAAAAGATGACGAACAGCTGTAAATATGGGTCAGGTGGGATATTCCTGTTTCGAAACCGCGCCTGATCTCGTAATCGGGGGTGTCATCGTGGCCTGCAGCGACGATTATGTTTCGATCAACGCACTTCTTGATGAATGAGTCCATTTCACTGCCGTAGCTCACGGTCACCATGGCGATACTATCGGAAAATTCATCTATCAGATCAAATGATTCACTCCCGGGCCGAAGTATCCACCGGGGGTCCTGGGCCCCGGCGTTTTTAGGAGATATCCACGGTCCTTCGAGGTGAAACCCGAGGCACGAGGCTTCTGTCCC
>CAZEPS010000397.1:0-2598 GCA_964514165.1 uncultured Leptospirales bacterium | reverse complement strand
GCCCAGGCGGGAGCCTCTGTTGCAATATATAAAGGTTCCCGTAATTATTTTCGCTGCCGGTTTTAGAGTGTCGGTATATTGGAAGCCCGGTCCCGGCGCTCTTTTTCTTTTTTCTTCTTTTCCCGTTCAATGCGGGCCTGATTTTCCTGCTGTTTCCTGATTTCGGCCTGGCGGGCGGCTTCAGCTTTCTGCTGCCCGGCTTTTAGCTGCTGCTGTTTCTGTGCCTGCTGCATCATCATCTGCTGTTTTGCGTCTTCCCTGCCATCCTTTTTTTCTTTTATTTCATTCTTTTTCTCGATGATTTTTTCTTTGAATTCCTGCCGCGCTTCTTTGTCGAGTTTTTCCACTATGTCGAGCCTGATGTCCTTGACCTCGTCCCTGATCATCTTTATCTCTTCCTGCTTAAGCTTCATTATATTAATATCTTTCTTCTTTTCGACAATATCAGCGACGCTCTGTTCGTCTATTTCAACCGTCTCGTTTACTTCTACGGTCTCTTCGACATCCTCGATAACCTCACCGTCCTTTACCGGTTTCACCTTTACCGTTCCGGCAACCACGTCGAGGCGGGCCTTCTCTCTGCTCGAGGTGACCCTGAAACTGGTACCCCGGACCGCGATTACTGCGGTGGCGGTATTCACCTTAAACTCGCCCTTTTTAAGTTTTGACATGGTGACGAAGAGCTTTCCTTCCTCCATATTGAGTTCGGTGTCATCAGCCGGTTTTCCCACCAGGGACGCAATGGTGACCGTTGAGTTCTGGTTCACCCGGATCAGCCCTGTCTTTCCCAGGGTCAAATCAGCGATTGCCTGAGGACCTGTCTGGATGGTTTCATTCAGCCGGAGGGACTGCCCGATCTCCGCATTCACCACCCCTGATTCGTTGAGAATCTTGACGTCCCCGATGAAGCTCTGGATCTTCAGCACCATTTCGCCTTCCTTCTTGCAGCTGAACTGTAAAGCTATGAGTATAAGTACAGCGACCAGGCTTATTTTTTTCATGATCTTCTCCCCCTTCGGATTAAAAATATGACGCTTCCCTATCGCCAGATTTATATTAAGGGGACCTCTATTAATTAAACATGAGGTTCCCTTTTGGGTACGTATTTTGGTTTATATTTTATTCAGCCTTGGTTAATCAAGGCTGAATAAAACTGTTAGGTGTACCCTTAAGTGATTATACTATCACAATTAACGATATATGCAATAAAAAATTTATTTAATGAAAAGAACTTTTTCCATATACTCTAGCGTTTGTGTGTATAATATTGAATTCTGGAACAGAAATCCTTGAAAAAATAGAGACCTGGATTTTTTCTGTACATGAGGGAATGGAACGGCGAAACATATGGATACGATTCAATACATAATTGTGGAGCAGTGTGATGAAAAAGAAGGCCGTTGAAACAACAATTTCTGACCTGGAAGCCATCCTTGCCAGGTACCTCGATTCGGAACCGGGACTGAATTACGCCATCAAGATACTGGGCAACCCGGGGGTGGGAAAATCCGCTATCGTAAAGGAAGTCTCCGATAAAATGAACTTTTATTTTATCGATACCAGACTCGCTTTTAAGGAGAACATCGACCTCGGGGGGTACCCTGTCCCGGACCATGACGACCGTCGCATGATCTATTACCGGCCCCGGTTCATCCCCCCGGAGACCGTGCCCGAGGGTTATAACGGGATTGTCTGGTTTCTCGACGAGTCGAACCGGGCCCACCCCACGGTGATCCAGACCCTCTTCCAGATAATCACCGAGGGCGTGTGCGGGGAGCACCGCCTACCGGAGAAGACCTATATCGTCCTGGCGGGAAACCTCGGCGAGAGCGACTTCACCACCGTCACCGATTTCGACGACGCCGCCCTGGACGGCCGCCTGGCCGTGTTTCACCTGAAGCCCTCGGCCGGGGACTGGCTCCGGTGGGCCACCGCTGAAAAGGTCCATCCCTCGGTCATCCGGTACATATCCCTCTTTCCCGAAAAGCTTTGGGACGAAGCGAATATCGACCCGAATCCCCGGGGGTGGCACCAGGTCTCCCAGACCCTCCTTGTGTCCTACGGACTGAAAAATGAGGATGAAACTACGGATTTTCTCAGGAGCGGCAAGGAGGGCACCCTGGTAAAAACGATCAATTCCCTGGTCGGGGACGCGGCCGGAAACGAGTTCGTGATGGAGCTCACGGCACCGAGAAAACTCACCACCCGGGAGGTTATCGCCGGGAGCAGGGACAAGCTGGATAAGCTGAAAAAGAACGAGATCCCATCAGAGGACGTGCTCTGGGCTGTATCCGGGGCCCTGTCCCACATCAGGGGAAAGAACATACTCCTCCGGGGAGACCTATCCGGGGAAGATCTCAGGGAGCTCGGGAACCTCCTCGCCTTCATCGGGTTCTCCCGGGCCGATTCCCGCATTTCATTTTTTTACCTCCTCATGAAATCGTGCGGGATCTTCACTCAGATCCCCCCGGCGATCCGCACCGTGGACGACGAAACGGTCAGACGCGAGCTGAAAGAGCGTTTCGACGCGATCATGGCCATGGAGATGTAACGGGAGCCGTGACCGGTATCTGGGAACAGGTTTTGCCCGAGCTCTGG
>CAZEPS010000396.1:0-2600 GCA_964514165.1 uncultured Leptospirales bacterium | reverse complement strand
CTGAATTACGGGGTAGAGCTTGAATTAAGAAAAAACCTCTGGTTCGGGGGCAAAAATAAGAAGGCGGAAAAATACCTGAAGCAGTTTTCATTCCTGTTCAACGGGACCTACGTCTGGTCGAAGATCAGGCTGAAATACAACAAGTATTTTGAATCCGGGGACATCGATCCCCTCAAGGTTGGGAGTTCCCTGGCTGATTTATATGACATAACCTATTACACGAACCGAAACCGCCCCCTCCAGGGACAGTCGCCGTGGGTGGTGAACGCCGGGTTCGAGTACAACAATGAGGACTGGGGTACCGTGGTATCCCTGATGTTCAACATGTTCGGCCGCCGGATCATCGGTGTCGGTATCGTGAAATCGGGGGTGCTGTACGGGGACATCTACGAGGAGCCGTGGCCGCGGCTCGACCTGACCCTGAAACAGGACATATTGAAATACGGGCAGATCAAGGTGACTTTCTCGAACCTGATGGACCCGGTCATAAAGACAACGCGGGACCAGTTCAGTCCCAGTAAATTCCTGAAACTGGAATATGACTACGACCGGTACCGGCTCGGCAGGGCAATCGGGGTGAGCTACAGCTACAAGTTCTAACAGCAGATAGAGGGCGGGCAATGCCCGCCGGAAAGGGATTTATTTTACTATAAATCAACACGTTTACACAAACAACTTAAAAAGGAGGAACACTTTTAATGAAAGTATTCCAGCATTCTCTTAAATACTTTCTCGTCATCGCGGTCGCCGCATCTGTGTCTTTTACAATCGGCTGTAAAGATGATGAGGACAATACTGCCCTGCTGGCACTCGCGCTGGCGCCCACGGTCATTGAAGACGGCGGGACTCTCGCAGGTGAGCGGTCAGGAGCGGTTGTAGTTGCAGAAGACGCGACCATCACTGTCACCGGCCTGGTCCGTTTCCCTGCCGGTTCAAGCCTTACTGTTAAAGCAGGCGCCAAGCTCGTCTGCGACGCGGGCGTTGCCGACACCACGGTCATCGTAATCGACCGGAGGGCGCGAATCAACGTGCTCGGCACCGCGGCCAAGCCGGTCATCTTCACCAGCTCAAACGCCACCTCCGAGGGAGGTCCCGGGGCAAGTTCATCTGACTGGGGCGGTATCGTCATACACGGGCGTGCCGCAACGAGCGAAGGCGCGGACGTTGAAGATGAATACGGCCTCGGCAAATACGGCGGCACTGTTGAAGCTGACAACAGCGGTACCATTCAGTACGCCATGCTGAATTTCGGGGGCAAGATCTACAGCTCCACCAATGAACTAAACCAGCTGAGCCTTCACGGCGTCGGCAGCGGCACCACAATAAGGAACGTTCTCGTCCACAGGGGTTCTGACGACGGTTTCGAGATGTTCGGCGGTTCCGTTGACCTGAAATACGTTGTAGCGTCTGGCAACGAAGACGATCAGATCGACTGCGTCGGCGGCTGGAGGGGCCGGGTTCAGTTCGCTGTGGCTATTCCGCTTGATGGTTCCGGAGACATCGGCCTTGAGTTCTCCGGCAACGACGATGACGCGACTGCAACACCCCTCGCAAATATCAGGATGGCCAACGTTTCAGTATTCCAGGCCAACCCCACCAAGCAGACCGTACACCTGAAAACCGGTAACGTCCTGCAATGCATCAACAGTTACTTCGTCGATGTTGACACCAGTGACAATTCAATGCAGATTGACCACGACGAGACCGACGTTACTATAGCGTACTCTGTAATTCATGTCGGAGCAACTGAAGGCGATTCTTTTGCTACTACTACCGGTACTCCGACACTCGACACTACTGATAACGTTACCTATGGTGATGCCACAACCGGCTTTTCGGGCGATGCGGATAACCTCACTGAGCTTGAGACCAACGGTTACGCGGCCCTTGAAATGGCTGCTGATCTTGGAACAGCCACCAACCCGCAGACTTATTTTGCCGCTGATGCAGCGTTTTTTGATGTCACCGACTATGTTGGGGCAATCGAAAACGGCGCAGGCGCTTCAAGCTGGGCGAGCTGGATGCTTTTCCCTGCTGACTAAAACATCTGTTTTCTGAAATTGAACAGGGATAATGGCGTGCCATTATCCCTGTTTTTTTTAAATTATATTTTCTGGAAGAGCAGCAAAATGAAAAAGAGTACATTTTATATATTAATTATCCTTGCGCTGGGTGCTTCACTGGCCTTCGGGTGCAAGAAAAAGGAAAAGGAACACGTCCCCCATGACGCGAAACGTTTCTCCAATATTGAAGACCTGGCGGAATTTTTCGTCATGAAAATCCATGAAGGCGACAGCAGGGGCATTTTCATGTCCATGATAGACGGGAAGGTCTACGTTGATCGGTACCATCCGGAGACCCCGGAGGCGAAGGCCCCCAGCGCCCTCCCGGGCGATGAATTCTGGCGAATTTTCATGCTCGGTGACAGAATTGCCGGTGTCCGATACCATCTTCGTAATTATTCTGGAAGGGTCCAGGCCATACTGGGAGTGGGCAAACCGAAGACCGTACTTCCCATAGGCCCCTATTTCTTCCTGCGCAGAATCCCCGTGACCATGGAGGTCATGGATGACCGGGGAAGGGTCACTGTTATTACTGAC
>CAZEPS010000395.1:0-2618 GCA_964514165.1 uncultured Leptospirales bacterium | reverse complement strand
TCCGGGACACCGGCAGGGCCTGCGAAAACATACGGCGCCTCGGGGCCTCCCCGGAGGGGAGGATGCATTTCGCCAGGACCGCGGTGCTGGCGGCCGACATTCTCGAACGGACCCCTGATCCTGACATGGGGCTCAATAACTGGGAACGCTTTCTCGCCGGGACCGGGTACCCGGTTTCCCATTACCAGGCCATGCTCTCGCAGCCGAAACGCCTCGACATTCTTCTGAGGATTTTTTCCACGAGCCAGTTCATGTCAGAGACCCTCATACGGGACCCTGACCTCCTGGAATGGGTCATTTCCCCGGAGAACCTGTATAAATCACTGCAAAAATCCGCTATAGTGAATGAACTCCGGGAGCTGCGCGCGAAAGCCGGACATGACCGGTGGCTCAACCGGATACGGCATGTTAAAAAGCGGGAAATACTCCGTATCGGCACCCGGGACATCTGCCTCGGGTTTCCCCTGACCGATGTTGTGAGGGATCTCTCGGTGCTGGCAGAGGCATATATCGAGGAAATCACCGATAACAATCGGTTGCGCCTGAAAGAACGGTATCCAGATGTAAATATTGATGAGAATTTCACCATACTGGCCTTCGGCAAGCTGGGGGGGAGCGAGCTGAATTACAGTTCGGACATTGATCTCCTGCTTGTTTATGATGACAAAAACGTTTCGGATGGCGATCCCCCGGCGGGCGAGGTATATTCAACCATGCTGGAACGGCTCGCGGCTGATCTCTCCGACCACCGGGAAGAGGGGTACGCCTACCGGGTCGACCTGCGGCTGCGGCCCTACGGCTCTGCCGGGACCCTTGCCAGTTCCCTTGACTCAATCCTGGACTACTTTACCAGGAACGCCTCTCTCTGGGAGGTGCAGGCCCTCCTGAAGCTCAGGCCAGTGGCCGGGGACATTACCTTCGGCGAGCGGGTGATGAGTTCTCTTGAGAAAATATTTCAGCGGGACATCGGCCCCGGAAAGGTCGTGGAGTCTATTGATCGCCTTCGGCGGGAGGCGGTCAGGAAAAGCGCCCGCGGTATTTTATCGAAACGGGTTGACGTGAAAAACGGGATCGGCGGCATCCGGGACATCGAGTTTCTCACCCAGGGTATCCAGCTGATCCATATACGGAACCACCCGGAACTTCTGATCAGCAACACCGTTCATGCCCTGCGAAAACTCTCCGAATTGAACCTCCTTGACGAATACGAAGCTGGCCAGCTTGTCCTCGGGTACAATTTTCTTCGGCGGGTCGAGCACTACCTTCAGCTCTACGAGGACCGGCAGGTCCATACCATCCCGAATGATCCGGTGCAGCAGACGGCCCTGGCCAGAATTATGTTCGGGAGTTCCGCGACCGGGGAACAGTTTCTCGACGCCCTCCGGGAATGCATGGACAGGGCCAGGGAAGCCTACAACCGTTACCTGATTTCATCGTCTTCAAACCGATAACTGTCATTTTTCAGCTATGTATTGCATCCAACCGTGAAGACGGCGCGCTTTTTCTTGATTTTTTATTCATGTAATGTTAATATGAAAAATGACTTTACAATAATATTCAGGGAACCTCTAATTATTAAACAAGATGCACCCTTTAGGTAACAAGAACGCGCTTTGAAGCTGGTTTTAGAGTGGCATGACCTTCATAAAGATGAACTTATTGATAACTGGCGGCTTGCAGAGGAAAAGAAGTCGTTAAATAAAATTGCGCCATTGGAGTAATCATATGACGCCAAGAATAATCAGTGCCAGATATGTAAAGGATTATGTTCTTTATCTTAGATTCGCTGACGGTTCTGAAGGTGAAGTAGATTTAGAGCATGAACTTGATGGAGAAATTTTTGTGTCTTTGAAAGACGTAAGTTTTTTTAAGAGTTTTACAGTCCACCCGGAACTTCACACGGTTGTATGGCCGAACGGGGCAGATTTTGCTCCTGAGTTTTTATACGACAGGTTGCACGTACTGGCGTAATCAATGCGTTCAAGGGTATTTTTGGTATCCAGTAATTGTTCTCTGCATGATCTATTCTTTCAGAAAGACCTGTATAAACCCTGCCGGTATGACAAGGCCGGTTCCGTTGCCGGCGGCATAACCGAAGGTGGCCCGGTTGATACCGATTAATTTGCCATTATATAAATAGACCCCGGCCCCGGAACAGCCAGGGAAAGATATATTCTGGGTCTGGATAAAGGGTATTTCTGGATATCTGATATCTGTGTTACTTCGATCAAGGTTAGATATGTAGCCTTTCAGGAATGAATTATTAAGCCCGTAGGGGGAACAGATACTATATATGGTGTCATTAATATGTAGTTTTTCTCTATCTACCCATTGAATTGATGGAATAATCAATTTTATATCAGTTTCAAGTAATACCAGATCGAAACGTTCTTCATTCTTTAATACTCTGGCTGAAAAAAATGTATTACCGTTCTGAGAAACACGAATATTTTTTTCCCAACCTTTTATGATATGGGAAGCAGATAAAACATGATTTTTGTTATCAATTATTACACCGGAACCGCGGGGCCGTGAATCATCAGTGTGATATAGATATATACTTTAGAGTTATATTATAATTTTGTGGATTGAAAAGTGGCATACCCTCAGATAAAAAT
>CAZEPS010000394.1:0-2645 GCA_964514165.1 uncultured Leptospirales bacterium | reverse complement strand
GATGATGCTGATGGTCCCGGTGGGGGCGATGGTGGTGGTGGTGGCGTTCCTGAGGGGCGGTCCACCGGCTTCAGCGTAATCAGAGCGTTCGAAATTCGGGAAGGGACTCCGCTCTTCAGCCTGTTTCCTGGAGGCCTCTTTCGATTCCTCCTGGATGATGGACATGATCGTGTCCGCGAGTTTTATCGCCTCGTCGGAGTTGTAGGGAACGCCGAGGCGGATGAGAAGGTCGGCGAAACCCATGATCCCGAGGCCGATCTTCCGGTTCGCCCTGGTGTTGGCCTCTATTTCGTCCATCGGGTAGCGGTTCACGTCGATGACGTTGTCGAGAAAATGGACCGCCTTCCGGGTCGTCTCCCGGAGGAGGTCGTAGTCGAGTTCAAATCTCCCTTTATTTCCCTTCAGCATCTTGTTAAGGTTGATCGACCCCAGGTTGCACGACTCGTAGGGGAGGAGGGGCTGTTCCCCGCAGGGGTTGGTGCTCTCGATGAGGCCGATTTTCTTGAGGGGATTGTGACGGTTAATCTCGTCAACGAAGATGATTCCCGGCTCACCGTTGTGCCAGGCCTTCTTGACGATGAGGTCGTAGACCCGCTTCGCGTCCAGGGACCTGACGGTTTCCCCGGTCCGTGGGTTCTTCAGCCCGTATTCGGAACCCTTCCTGGCAGCCTCCATGAAATCGTCGGTGAGGGCGACGGAGATGTTGAAATTGGTCAGGGCCTGGGGGTTCTCCTTGGCCGTGATGAACTCCAGGATGTCAGGGTGGTCCACCCGGAGGATGGCCATGTTCGCCCCACGGCGGGTCCCACCCTGCTTTACGGTCTCGGTGGCCGCGTTGAATATGTTCATGAACGAGACCGGCCCGCTCGAGACCCCGGCGGTAGATCTGACCATGTCCATGTTCGGCCTGAGGCGGGAGAAGGAGAAGCCGGTGCCGCCGCCGCTCTTGTGGATCAGGGCCATGTTCTTGACCGAGTCGAATATCTTGTCCATGGAGTCTTCGACCGGGAGGACAAAACAGGCGGATAGCTGCCCCAGGGGGCGCCCCGCGTTCATCAGGGTCGGGGTGTTCGGGATGAACATGAGTTTCGCCATGAGCTCATAGAACTCGGCGGCTGTTTTCGCGATGTCCATTTCGGATGTACCGTACAGTGAATCGGCCGAAGCAACGTACCGGGCGACCCGTTTGAACATGCCGGCCGGGTCCTCGATGACCTCGCCCCGGTCGTCTTTTGCCAGGTAGCGCTTTTCGAGAACGATTCGGGAGTTGTTAGATATCTCCGGTTCAATTGTCGAGTCTATCGGTATGTTTTTCCAGTCCATCGGTAACACCTTTACACTAATATAACTATTATTACAAAAGAGACAAACCGTATCAGGTATGTTTTTCCGGGCGCCCGCTTTATAACGCGGCCCGGCTTTTTTGTTACGCGCAGGCACGGTCCTCTGTGAGGGTGCATACTCTAGTATGCGACATAAGGAAGTCAAACAGTATTTAGACAAATGGTAATAATTTTATCAGGAACGGGTCACAAGTTCGTAAAACTGCTCAAACAGGTACCGGGCGTCATGGGGCCCGGGGCTCGCCTCGGGATGGTACTGGACAGAAAAAAGGGGAAGCTTCTGGTGGCGCAGGCCCTCTACCGTGGTGTCGTTCAGGTTTACGTGGGTTATCTCCACGTCGGATATGCCCTTCAACGATTCCAGGTCCACGGCGAAGCCGTGGTTCTGGGAGGTGATCTCCACGGACCCCCTTTCCAGGTTTTTCACCGGCTGGTTCGCCCCCCGGTGGCCGAACTTGAGCTTGAAGGTTTTTCCCCCGAGTCCCAGGGCCATGATCTGGTGGCCGAGGCAGATTCCGAATGCGGGGATCCCCTTTTTCGCGATATCCTTCACCAGATTGACCCCGAGGGTGACCGGTTCCGGGTCCCCGGGGCCGTTTGATATGAAGACACCGGCAGCGCCTTCCTGCACCGCCTTTGTGAGCGGTGTGCCCGCGGGATAGACGGTGATATTGAAACCGGTTGCCTTGAGGAGACGCAGAATGTTTGTTTTCACCCCGAAGTCGTACACCGCTATCCGGGGCCTGCCCGGTTCGTCTGTCCCGAAGGTATAGGCCTCGGTGCAGGATGACCCGGTGGCCAGGTCGAGCCCCGCCATGAGGGGATGGGCTTTCAGCCGATCCGGGGCCCCTTCCGGGTTCGTGAAGATCCCCCCCCGGAGTGCCCCCTTGTCCCTGATGTGAAGGGTTAGCTTCCTGGTGTCGATGCCCTCGATGCCGGGGACCTTCGCCTCGTCCAGGTAGTCGTGAAGTGAACCGGTCGCCCGGTGGCTCGAGTAGTGTTTGCTGTACTCCTTGACCACGAATCCGGCGGCCTGGACCCGGTCTGATTCCACGTCGTCCGGGTTGACCCCGTAGTTCCCTATCATCGGGCAGGTCATGGTGATTATCTGTCCCCGGTAGGATGGATCGGTGAGGATCTCCTGGTAGCCGCTCATGGCGGTGTTGAACACCACCTCCCCGAGGGATTCCCCGTCGTAACCGAAAGGGACCCCCTCGAAGGTCGTGCCGTCCTCGAGGATGAGATAGTTCTTTTTCATCGCCTTGTATTACCTGTTCCGGCCTGTTTCAGTTGTCACTAACG
>CAZEPS010000393.1:0-2683 GCA_964514165.1 uncultured Leptospirales bacterium | reverse complement strand
CATCTTCGCGTCCATACTGATTTTCGGGGCGTGGATTATCAAGACCCTGGTGAATTACACCATCAATATCTTTTCGCTCATTGAGAAGATCGGGGTCGGGTAAGGGGGCAGATGCAGTATTTCGTCTACCACTTCCAGGTGTTTATGCTCATCATGATGCGGATGAACGCCATGATCATCGTGGCCCCCTTTTTCTCGAGCGGGGTTATCCCCTTCAGGATAAAGGCCCTGCTTTCGTTTCTCATAACCCTGGTGATTTTTCCCATGGTCGCGTCGAAGGGCTACGACCTCCCGGACACCATGGGGCCCTACGTTCTCCTGATCATCCAGGAGATAGCGATAGGCCTTTTTCTCGGTTTCCTGGTGGCGGTAATCTTTGCCGCCTTTCAGTTGTCAGGGCAGTATTTCGCGGTCCAGATCGGGTTCGGCATCAACGAGGTGCTGGATCCCCTGGGGCAGATCAGCGTCCCCCTCATCGGTCAGCTCAAGAACCTCATCGGTCTCCTGGTGTTCCTGGCCATTGAGGGGCACCACATGATGATCCACGCCGTGTACCGGTCCTACGAGCTGGCACCGGTGATGAACCTGAGCCGGGAGATGTCGATGAGCCTGACGCGGTACCTGACCTATTCGTTCAGCGGGATGTTCGTGGTGGCGTTGAAGATCGCCCTGCCGGTTGTGGGGACCGTGTTCCTGGTTTCGGTGAGTCTTGGGATCCTGGCGAAGGTGGCGCCCCAGATGAACATCATGATGCTCGGGTTTCCCTTCAAGATAATAGTGGCTTTTTCCATACTGTTGCTCATAACGCCCCTGGTGGTGCGGATAATGCATGTTTCACTGGAACGGACATTTACCTTTATCACGAAGATCCTGGTGCACTGGCCGACGTGAAAATGCTCCCGCCTGCGGCGGGTATTGACGGGTATATAAAAAAGAATGAACTTTTTTGACACAGCAGAGGAGTACCGGTTCGCGGTTGAACCGGCCGGTTTCCGCTTTGACCTCCAGCTCTTCGCGGCCGAGGACGAGGGCCGCACCGAGGAGCCGACCGAGAAAAAGATCCGCGAGGCCAGGGAAAAGGGACAGGTCGCGCGGACCGAGGAGCTCCCCCAGTCCGCGGTGGTCATTTTCGGCTTTCTCATGATCCTCATCTTCGGGTCATGGATCTACGCGTCCATCGCCGCGATGACGAAATATTACCTCTCGTCGTTTTCGTCCATGACCCTCTCCGAGAGAACCCTGCGGATTGAATTTATACGGATCATGGTGGAGGTCTCGAAGATACTACTCCCGATATTCATCGCGGTCATGGTTGCCGCCGTCCTCGGCAACCTGATACAGGTCGGGTTCCAGGTGTCGGGCCATCCCCTCAGGTTCGACCTGTCAAAGATAAAGTTCGACCCCGCCACCATCATGCGAAAGATCTTCTTCTCGAAACAGGTGGCCATGAACCTCTTCAAGTCCGTGTTCAAGGTCCTGGTGGTGGGGGTCATTTCGTACCTGATAATCGCGGACGACTTCGAGGCCATTCTCATGACCCCGGACCTGTCGATCGCCATGGCGCTGAAGGTTTTTCTCATATCCGGGTTCAAAATAATCATCTGGTCCGCGGTGCTTTTAATGTTGCTTTCGATACCGGACTACTTTTTCCAGCGCCGCGAGTTCATGGAGTCGCTCAAGATGACCAAGCAGGAGGTGAAGGAGGAGCTCAAGGAGACCATCGGGGACCCGTACCTCAGGGCGCGCCTCCGGGAGATGCAGCGGGAACTGGTGATGCGGAACATGATACGGGAGGTCCCGAATGCGGACGTGGTGGTGACCAACCCGATCCACTTCTCCGTGGCACTCCAGTACGAGCGCGACACCATGGCGGCCCCCACGGTCATCGCCAAGGGGGCTGACAGCATGGCACTCAGGATACGGACAGTGGCGAAGGAGAACGAGGTTCCCCTGATACGGAACCGCCCCCTGGCCCAGCAGCTCTACCGGGACGTGGAGGTGGGGGACGTGATACCGGAAGACCTCTTCTACGCCGTGTCCCTGGTGTACGCGGAACTCTACCGGCGACGCGACTACCGGGAGGCGATATGATACCATATGGAAGTAAAACGCGCAAAGGAGCCGGCTGATGGCTGACGACAACAGGAACAGGGGAAGATTCTCTTTTTTGACGGACAACGTCGCCTGGATGCAGAAGGCCGACATCCTCATCGGGATAGGCATCATAGCGGTGGTGGCCATGCTGGTCATTCCGCTGCCGACCTTCCTGCTCGACCTTCTCATGGCGATAAGCATCATGATCGGCCTCCTGATACTGATGATAGTCATGTTCGTCAACCGGGCCTTCGACTTTTCGGTGTTTCCGTCGCTCCTCCTGGTGACCACGGTCTTCAGGCTCGCGCTCAACGTTTCATCGACGCGGCTTATTCTGCTGAACGGGGCGGCCTTTGAAGGCAAGATAGTACGCACCTTCGGCGAGTTCGTCGTGGGGGGAAACTACGTCGTCGGTTTCATAATTTTCATCATCCTCGTGGCCGTGCAGTTTATCGTCATCACCAAGGGCGCGACCCGGACCGCGGAAGTGGCCGCCCGGTTCACCCTCGACGCGATGCCCGGCAAGCAGATGAGCATCGACGCCGACCTCTCCAACGGCCTTATCACCGAGGACGAGGCGAGGACCAGG
>CAZEPS010000392.1:0-2714 GCA_964514165.1 uncultured Leptospirales bacterium | reverse complement strand
CCCCCATCTCGAGGGCTGCCGTGTTAACGGCGAAATTTTCGTCCTTGACCCTGACCAGGGCGAGGTCGCACTCGTGGCCGATGAAGAGCACGTCGCCCTCGTACAGGTTCGGATCGTTCTCCTTGCCGACCTGTATGAAGGTCGCGTTGGACACCACGTGTGCGTTGGTGAGGATAAGGTCATTCCCGATGATGGCACCGGACCCGATGCGGCTTCCCTGATTTCCCATTTTCCATGGGCTCGAGTAATCAGGCATGATGTAATTGGTAATGATTTTCACCGTGGCCCTGCGCATCAGGGCGTTGTTGTTGCCGTGAACCCCGGTTTCGGGAACGAGGCCGGGCAGAACAATAAGGGCGGCGGTCAGAACGATATAGACAGTTTTTTTCATGTAAGTACTCCGCGGTTTTTTCAGCAAGTATGATAACTATACCTGTGTGCGGTTTGTATCGCAGATAGTTCCAGTATGTTTTTCCGTACGTTGAATTAAATCAAAAAAATGTCAAGAATAAAGAGAAAGCCATGGATAAGGATAAATCCTTGATTTATTCACAGAAAACCGGTATCTGGCATTCTACTATAGCAAACGGGTCGCGGAAATGGGAGCTTCAATTCAGGAATATCTCGAGACAGTACCATTGAACATCAGTTTCCTCCCCATGGAGGGGTGCGTCAACTTCTGCTCCTTCTGCGCGGAAAACGCCGGCCGGAAAACCGTGCAGCACCCCTTTCCCCTGGTGAAACGGGCGGTCGGCACCATGCCCTGGAGGGTTGAAAACGCCGCCCTCTATAACGCCAGCGACGGCCTGAACTACCGGTGGAAAGAAAACGGAAGGGTCTATACCATAGCTGACGTGGCGGATCTCTTCATCGAAACCGGGGCGAGGAGAATACTCTTCTCAACCCCGGGAATTCCCGTATCGGAGGCGGGTGACCATCTTCTGAAGCGCCTCTCCTTTATCAAAAACGGGCTCTTTATATTCTCTCTGAACCGGGAACACCTGAAAAATCGTGACCGCCTCGAGGGGTTTATCCGCACCGCCGGGGCCCTGGCGCCCCATGTCTCCCACCAGTTCAGGCTGGTGTATACATCGCCCGGGGAGCGGGCCAGGCTCCTGGATCTCTGGAGCCGACACTTCAGGGTTTCGTCCCGGTTTCCCCGTCTCGCGAACGGGGGCGCTCTCCCGGAAACGGTCCCGGCGGTGCCCATCGGCCGGGGGCGTCGTTTCTATTTCACAGCAGCCGGCTCACTCCCGGCCGACGAGAGGGGCGAGGGCGAAGCGCGGGTAATGGATCTCTACCGAAGGGAGCCGTATCTTGAACAGTACCGATTCATGACGGCCGGCGACTACCCTTACTTTTTAAAGCATGCCGCTGTCCAGTTTAACGGCTTTTACGTGATACTGGTCAGGCCCGGGAGCGTCGGGGCCGAGCTCTCGATAAAGACTGCTGATTTCAGCCGGATTGATTCCACCCACGGCAGGCACTTCAGCACCGAGTACCGGTACGATGCAGACCGCGGGGGGTTCTTCTCGACCAGGGACAGGGACCGGGAACTGAAGCTCGCTGTTGTCCCCATGGAACGCTGTACCGTTGCAAACTTTTTGTCATTTCTCGACAGAAAGGAATCGGAAACAGACCGTGCCGCCGCCGGGGGGCTTTTCACCGATTTCATGAAATCCGATTTCATGACCGACAAAAACAGGTTAAATGAAAACACCCGGATGATCATCATGAACAAAGAGTACCGAAATTTTTATCTCAAAACCGTTGTTACCGACACACTCTCGTTCCGGCCCGGTTTCGTGCAAAAGCATTCACTCAAAAAGGGGGACATTCAAAAACTGGCGCGTGAGATATTCGCTTTTCTCAGTGATATCAGGGTTGCCTGACGCGGCCTGTTCTTTCACGGTACCCCCGTATCTGTTAACAGCCTGCCGGGTTTCTCAGACAGCAACCTTTTCCCGCTCTCCCGCGTTCCTGGCGGCCCGGTCAAGGAACACTGAGTAGATATGGGCGTAAATCTTCCGCGGGGCCTGTATCTCCCGGAGGGCCTGCTCAAAGAGAACCATCTCTGTTTCGCTCTCCAGCATGTCCCTGAACCGCCGGTAGGAAACCGTTGACGAGGGTTCATCAGCGGTGCCGGGTGTTTTTTTTCTCAACCCGGCCGGTATGGGAAAAATCAGGGCCTCGATGAAATCCTCCTTTGCCCGCTCCTCGAGGAAACGATCAAGCTCTTTTTCGCTCCCGGCTTTTTGGTACTCTTTCACCCCCACCATCCGGAGGTACCCCCCGGCGAAGATAGTGTAGAGGTTGTAGATGCGTTCTTCCTGTTTTTTCATGGCTCTTCCCCTGTGATAAAAACTGTATGAAAGCTATACGATTGGGGGAGCGGTTTTTGCTGAAATTTATTTTGAGATATGATTTTTTTTTGGTTTACTCGCACTTCATTCCCTCCTTGTTACTTGAATTCAGGAGATGTATTTATGGGCACATCTATAAATCGGTCTTATCCAGGATACGTTCCCAAAGGGGAACCTCTTATGTAATCAATGAAGGTTCTGTATCTTTAAGTTTAACAGGAGTACCGGTTAATTGACCGCAACAATTTAATTGAATATTTATGGCTCATTCCTAAAAAAAAGGCTCTGACCCTCGATTTTTTCGAAAAATTTCCCCCTCTCAATCGTATTAATAGTAAACCCTTACGGAGG
>CAZEPS010000391.1:0-2745 GCA_964514165.1 uncultured Leptospirales bacterium | reverse complement strand
AAATAAAATTTAAACCAAAATACGTACCCAAAAGGGAACCTCTTGTTTAATTAATAGAGGTTCCCTTAATTTTTAAATGAGGTCGTAAAAATGTCAGCCGGAGGCTGACACCAATCCGCCGCCTGTTTGAGACCGGCTTAACACAATCTTTGATTGTGTGGCCGGGCGAGTTCGGCCGTTAGCCCCTCGCGGCGCCTGAGCGAGCCTCCTTTTCTTTGCCCCTTTCTTTTTGAGGTAAAAAGAAAGGGGCAAAGGTTTACACTCTCAGTGTATAATCACACCCGCGCGGAACGCGCGGGGAATGAGGGTCAGACCATCCCGGAGGTGGTCTACTCCAGCAGAAAATCCCTCCCGTCCCGGGCGGTCTTTTCCGGGACCTCCTCCATGGGGGCGTGACCGGCGCCGTCATACATTATGAGCCGGGAGTTTCTGATGTCTTCGTTGAACCTTTCGGCATGTTCCGGCGGTATCCATCGGTCTTCGCTCCCCCACATGATGAGGGTCGGCTGGCTGACCTTTTTTATCTCCGGGGAGTCGGCCAGTTCGATGTTTTTGAATCCCTCTATCAGGGCGCGCCGGTTTCCCTCCCGGAGGGTGAGATGGAAATACCGGCTTACCAGGTCTTTTGTTATTTTGGAGTCGTCCCCGTAGACCTCTTCCAGGGAGCGCCTGAACATGAACCGGGGAGTGATGTACCGCATCAGCCATGAGGTAACCGGCAGCCTGGCCAGGCGTATGGCCAGGGGCATGTCGTGTTTGTACCCGGCCGGGTCGATGAGGATGATTTTCGCGATTCGTCCGGGCCGTGCTGCGGCGTAGCCCCAGGTGATTCGGCCCCCGAGGGAATTTCCCGCCATGTGGCACCGGCCCACCCCGAGCTCGTCAAGAAACGCGTCCATGAACGCCATATAGGTGTCCAGATCGATACCACCGCCGGGATGTGGGCCGGTGAGGCCGAAACCGGGGAGGTCCATTCGGATGATCCTGAAGTCTTCTTTCAATATGTCAGTCCATCCCTCCCAGGTGTGAAGGGAGGAAAAGGTCCCGTGGACCAGCACCAGGGGGAACCCGCCCCCCTGGTCCCGGTAGTGGACCTTCATCCCCTGTATGTTCGCGAACCGGGACTCGGGATTCGCGTATGTCTTTTTCAGTTCTTCCACCGGTATGTCCTGCCGGTACTGGGACGCGATAACAATCAGTATGATGAAAACCGCCGAAACGGCGATTGAGACCGCCAGGTAACCGGTATTTTTTTTCTTGTCTGCCATGGTCCTTCCCCCGAAAATATCAGAAGTTTACCGATACGCCCGGCCATGGCAAGTACAATTCAATCCGGGGTAACGTAAAGTTCCCGTGAAATTAACTTGATCTATATCGGGCCCCGTTTAGAGTTATCTTGGAAACTGAAATGAAAGATCTGACCGGACGGGTTTTAAACAACCGCTATGCGGTAACCGGCTGCCTCGAAGGCCCCTGGTACCGGGGAAACGACCTGACAGGAAACAGGCCGGTTTCTCTCAATGTCTTCGAGAAGGGAGAGGTTTCCTCGAGGGTCGAGGACCTGGTCCGGTTCCGCGCCGAAACAGGGGCGGTGTCGCGGCTCAGCCACGAGAAGATCCTTTCTGTTTACGAGACGAACGAGGACGGTAATTATATCTACACCGCCATGGAATACATGGACGGGGAGTTCCTCTCGTCCCTTCTTGACGGGCCCCTTCCCCTTGAGACGTGCCTCGCCGTTGCCCGGGATCTCTCCCTGGGGCTCGAACACCTCCATATTAACGGCATCGTCCACAAGTCGGTGAGGCCTGACACGGTGGCGGTGACCGAAAAGGGGGCGAAGCTTGCCGGCATCGCTCTGGCCCACATCTGCGGGGTCGATACCCTTTCGGGTCGGGAGGGTTTGATCGAAATCCTGAGCTACCTCTCCCCGGAGCAGTGCGGCATTTTAAAAAGGGTTGTTGACGAGCGGAGCGACCTCTACTCCCTCGGGATAGTCCTCTACCGCATGGTCACCGGCGTTCTTCCCTTTACCGGTGACGATCCCTATTCCATAGCCTACCGGCACGCGGCCATGGTGCCCCGGCGGCCCTCTTCACTCCGTGAGGAAATACCGGGGGTTGTCGATGAAATTGTGATGAAGCTTTTAAACAAGGAGCCTGACTACCGGTACCAGAGCGCCTCGGGCCTGGCAACCGATCTCGAGCGGATAATCAGCGGCAGCGAATCCTTTATCATCGGCCTGAACGACCGCACGGTGAGGCTCTCGTTCAAGACCAGGTTCATCGGCAGGGAACCGGAGCTCGACAGGCTCATGGGGCAGTTCGAGAACGCACGGGAGGGGAGGGGATCGGTCTGTTTCATCAGGGGGGACAACGGCACGGGAAAGACCCGCCTCCTCGAGGAGTTCGCGAGCCGCGTCTACAAGGAGGGGGGCGCCGTCATTTCAGGTGTCTGTTCCAGGGAGGAGAGCAAGACCCCCTACAGCCCGGTGCACGGCCTCCTGGAATCGTATTTATCCCTTTATACCAATTACAACGATGAACGAAAGGAGGAAATCGCCCGGGAACTGAGGGCCGAATTCAGCCCCTCGGGGAGAATCATCCTCGCCCTGAACCCGAACTGCGCCGCACTCCTCGGGGAATGCCCCCCCCTGGAGCCGCTGGACCCGGAGATGGAGAACAAGCGCTTCAGGGAAACGGTGAGCAGGTTCTTCCACCGCGTCGGTGAGATCGAAAACGGCCT
>CAZEPS010000390.1:0-2773 GCA_964514165.1 uncultured Leptospirales bacterium | reverse complement strand
GGGGATTATGCTAAAATAGTGCTTTAAATAAACAAAAATAGTTCAGAAATAATTACTGTAAAAAAATCATTTTTATCCGGAATAATCATTTTAACGATATCGATATTATTGTATACTGGTATAATTCGGGAATTGCAGATGAGAAAAATACGCGTCATACTCTATCAAAAGCCCCTGGGCATCCAGGTCAATCGCCGGGACATTCGGGAAATGAAGGATTTTTCCCCTCACTTCGTATGTTTCCCCGAGTATTTTTTCGTGAACCGAAAGCTCGGGAACCACGGCCAGACGCCGCTGAACCAGAAACGACAACTCCGGAGAATCGAGCTCCTCTCAAGAGAAATTAATACGATTGTTATCGGTGGAACCATGCCAGAGCTGAACGGTAAGGCCCTGCACAACACGACCTTTATCTATGACCGGGGTGATCTGGTTGGGTTTTACCGTAAAAAAAACCTGTTTTTCGCCGAACAGGGGAAAATCACCCCCGGTACGGAATACCGGGTATTTTCGGCATACGGTATTACATATGGTATTCTTATCTGCGCGGATGTCTTCCATGATGAGAGCTTCCTTTCCATGAAAGAACAGGGGGCGCAGGTTATTTTTTCACCGACCTTTTCCCTGTATAAAAATGAAACCGTTGAGGATAAGTACCAGAGGGACAACGATATTTACGTCAGGGGGGCCCGCCTGGCCGGTGCCCCTATTGTCAAGGTATGCGGGGTTAAATCCGAATACAAGGATTTCCTCCAGGCGAGAAGTCTTATCGCTTCCCCTTGCGGCATTCAGCACCGGGTGAAGCCGGAGGAAGAGGACCGGTCCCTTCTTATCAAGAAGACGGTGTCGTTATGATTGTTATCGAATTACGATCTTTATGCAGAGCCGTTTAATAGAGTATTCAGAATAGTTATCGGGACGAATCCTGGTAAGGTCAAATTCAAAAACAGAGCCGTTTTCAGTCACCGACGGGATACTGACCTCCAGAATGGATGTGCTGTTAATTCTTCCGAGCCCCTTGCAGAGCCAGCACCGATAGTCCTTCCCCCAGCAGATGGGGCAGTACATCTTCGCTGGAAGATCAATATATATTTTGGCACCGCATATGAGCTCATGGCGGAACACCAGAATCTCCAGGTCGTGGCCGAACGTGAGGCGCCGGTCTTTCCGCCTTTTTACTCCCCTGCCAAGCAGCTGCGCCATTAAGAGTTTTTTCAGAGAAATGGAGTACCTGATTCGATTTTTCGGAAGGACAGTTTCCCGTGTAAATGCGGGGATTTGTTCTTTTAAAACGAGATTATAGTCATTGCGGACCGCATCATCAATCAGGATTTTGTACCCATTGATAATGAGATTTATTTTTTTCCGTACATTTTCGTCATCAATGCCGGATATGTCCGGATGGTAGTGCTTCACCAGGCTGCAGAAAGCCGATCGAATCGACTGTTTATCCGCGTCTTTCGGGAGGTTGAATATACGATAATAATCAATTATCTCTCCGTTGTGGCTGTAGAAAGAATCTCTCATCGGCTTGAGTTATCGGCTCAAAAAGAATGACAATAGAACACGTAATAATATACAACGAAAAACAGAAAAGGTCCCGGTTTCGGGACCTTTCAAATTTCTGGATAACAATACTGCCTATTGCGTATCGAATGAAGGAATATCCTGCTTAACACTGTCAACAAGGTCTTCTGTTTCTTTTTTCATTTCATCAGTAGCCTTTTTTGCCTTTTGGTCCCCTTTCATGGCATCAGGAGAGAGTTTATCAATTTCTTCATCCATTTCACCAGTCAGTTTGTCAACGTCCTCGTTGGCCTGCTTTTTAACGTCTTCCACGTTCTGGTAATATTTTCTCTTCTCTTCCTCGAACATCTCGTTTATCTTGCGCCGTTCGTTTTCAAAGTTTTTCCTGATATCTTCGCGCATCTGTTTGAAATCTCTGATAATATTCTGCATTTCTATCTGTGCGCTTTCAGATATATCGGTGACCTCCATTTCCTTGTCTTTTTCAACAACAACCTCCTGTCCGCCTTTGATATCAACCGTCTCTTCTCCAGCTGTTGTTCTGTTTAAAACATCGACCAGGCCTTCCAGGCAGGCGACCTTCGCTTTACCGTCTTCCTCGGTGACCATGAAATCGGTGCCGCGGACCCCGGCGACTGTTGTCGGGGTCTTGACACTGTACTTTTCATTCTTCATTAGCTTTTTCGATACCCGGGAAAAGAGCTTTCCTTCTTCCACATAGAATTCTGTTTCATCCGACTTGTCGTTCAGTTTCGTGACCAGCCGGGAAATTTCGACTGAACTGTTTTCAAGGATTTTTATCGCGTAGGAATCAAAATAGATTTCAACGAATGACTTTTTATCTGTCTGGATTTTCATTCCCTGCCTGATTTTATCTCCTACACGGGCATCAGAAAAAGAACCGTCTGATTCAATCTTGACTGTCCCCGCAAGGAAATTGACTATTCCGATACGTTCAATTTCTTTCTCTTTTTTCTTACAGCTTACCTGGAGAACCATGAGTACTAGTAGTGACAGACAGGCTAAACGTTTCATTCTTTCCTCCATGGATATGGAAAATTGCCCGGATTTTTTATTCACCATGAGCACTTTACGATAACTATCAGCAGTATATATGCCAGTGATATTGTTTCGTCAAGAAATAATATAAGGGCACATCCAAAAACCAGTATTTATAATAATATAAAAAAGGTCTCATTCCGGAATTTTGGGCGAAATATAATAAGAGGCTCTGACCCCCTACCAA
>CAZEPS010000389.1:0-2776 GCA_964514165.1 uncultured Leptospirales bacterium | reverse complement strand
TGGTATAAAACGTATTATTATATAGAAGCAAGTATAATAAATGATAGCTGCATTGTGAGAATAGAGCATAGATCCTCTGTGGTTTGTTTTTCAACGATATGTAGTATAGAAATTTAACAATTTCTTAAATAACAGGTGAAATGTTAATTAATTGTTAAGTTTCCATCAGCGAAACATAAATAGTGCCTGTGTTGAAAATATTTTGATTGCGGATACTGAGGGTTTGAAATTATTAATGTCTCTAATATTTTGAAGAAACAGAGAGTCGAAAATACTGCTAATGCCTGTTGCCTGGCACTTATAAATCACCAAAACGGACGAAGAATATTTTTGGCGAATACTGAATTCAGAAAAAACAAGCTGCAATGATATACAAAAAAACCATTTATGCCATATTAGGAGGAGCCAGCTCAATGGGGTTACGTAAATTTTTCGCGGGCATAGCTTTTTTTGCCATTATACTTTCTTCAGGGGCGGCACTTCACGCCCAGGGCACCGGTACGGTAACCGGCAGGGTCATCGACGCGGTGAGCGGAGAACCGATGATCGGGGTCAGCGTCTTCATTCGTGAACAGAAGAAATTCGTAGCGACCAACATAAACGGCCAGTACTACCTCACCGGCATACCGGCCGGCCAGCATACCGTCACCTTCCAGATGATGGGATACGCCACGAGCCAGGCCACGGTCAACGTGGCCCCCGGCGGCCGGGCAGTCGTCAACACGAGCCTCGGGTATTCCACCGGCCGGGAGGTGGTTGTCGAGGCGAAAAAGCTCAGCAACACGGAAGCGGCCCTCCTGAGCCAGCGGAAAAAAGCGGCCGTGGCCCAGGACGCCATCAGCTCTGAGCTGATTTCGAAGTCGCCGGACAGCGACGCCGGCGACGCTGCCCGGCGGGTGACCGGTATTACTCTTGACTCAAAAGACCGGATTATTATTCGGGGGCTTGCTGACCGGTATTCCTCCACCATGTTCGCGAAAACAGTTATTCCTTCACCGAACCCTGACTCCCGGATTGTTCCCCTCGACATATTCCCGGTGGGCCTTCTCGACAACCTGACCATTGTTAAGGCCTATACCCCGGACATGCCCGGGGAGTTCTGCGGGGGGTATCTCAACATCAATCCCAAGGATTATCCCGAAGAGCTGGAGGCCAGCGTTTCCCTCGGTGTCGGGTTCCACCTGGACACCATGGGGAAGAAGTTCTGGACCTACGACGGTGGGAAGAACGACTGGTTCGGGGTGGACGACGGCACCAGGGCGCTCCCGAAATTTCTCCATGACCTTTCACCCCAGCTTGGTTTGAACAGTACCGCGATACCTGAATTCACCCGGCAGGCCGTCGGTATTCAGATGAACAATGAATTCACCCCGAAGAAATCCACCGGTTTCCCGAGCGGGAAACTTCAGTTCAGCGTCGGGGACAGCTGGCGTTTAAAAGACAAATATAACTTTGGTTTTATCGTGTCCGGCCTTTTCAGCGAAAGCCCCAGAACCAGTTACGAGGATATTGTACGTTTTCGCGGCGGTGGGGAACTCCAGAAATTTTATAAGGAAGAGACATCATCGTATACAACCAACAAGGGAGGGCTCGTTTCCCTCGGTTTTACGACTGACAATCATAAGTTGCGGGGCACGGCCTTCTACAATCATAAATCGAAAAAATCAGCCTCGGTAACCCTGGGGTATAATAAAGATCGCCAGGAGTCCGGGGGATCAGGAATTGATTTAGCTAAATTTTACGATCTCTCGTACGAGGAATCAGATATACTCTTTTCCCAGCTTGCCGGTGAACATACGATACCGAAAATAAACCTCGGTTTCGAATGGAAGGGGGCCTATTCTCTGGCGACCCATGATGAACCTGACGCCAGGAGCGTTCAGCTTATTTTACCCTATGTGAATCCCGGACAGGGGTTCCGCCTCTACTCCCCGGAAGATATTTTCCGTGTCTGGGTTGAACATGAGGACCAGGTCATCGAGGCCGAGGCGTCAGTCAATTATAAATTCAAGCAGTGGAGCGGTATCTTCAGCACAATTAAGGCCGGGGGCGGCGTCCATTTACGGGAGCGGGGCACGTTTAAGAGGACCTACAGTTACAACAGCGCGATCAGTAAGGATATCTACCTCAATCCGCCGGAACCCCTGGAATACTATCTCGCACCGGCCTTTATTGTCGGCACCAGGAACCCGGCTGATGCCTATCACTTTAACCTCGAAGAGATCACAAAATTCGGGGACGAGTACGACGGCGAGATACAGATTGTCCACGGTTTCGGCATGGTGGATATTCCCATCATTAAACAGCTCAGGGTCGTGGGGGGCTACCGGATGGAGTACTCCGACATGACCATAAAGCTGTTTGACAGCGGTACCCCCATAGGGTTCACCATCAAGAGGGACCTGTACGCCGAACCCCTGGAGACCTTCAATCACCTCGGGGGTGTGAGCCTTACGGGCACCCCGATTGATGACCTGAACCTGCGTTTCGCCTTCAGCAAGACCCTGGCGCGGCCCGATTTCCGGGAGGTGGCCCCCTTTCTTTACCTCCAGTACACGGAATTGCGACAGGTACTGGGGAACAAATACCTGAAGCAGTCGGAAATTTACAATTACGACTTACGGGCTGAATGGTTCCCGTCGGACAGCGAGATCCTGGCGGCGTCGTTCTTTTACAAGTACATCCAGCGGCCCATCGAGATGCTCGAGACCGCCTCAAACGCAGATACCGACCTCTTCACCTTCAAGAACGCGAAATACGCCCTGAATTACGGGGT
>CAZEPS010000388.1:0-2783 GCA_964514165.1 uncultured Leptospirales bacterium | reverse complement strand
GGTTCCGTAGGTGAGAGCCTTCTCGGGAGTATCGTCGATGAAAAGACTACCCTCTTTCAGTCCGATAATTCTACCGCAGTAGTCCGAAGCCAGGTTTATGTCGTGGAGCACGGTCACGATCGTGGAGCCGTTCCGGTTAAGGTTGTGGAGAATGTCCATGATCTGAATGGAATGTCTCATGTCAAGGTGGGAAACCGGCTCGTCCAGGAGGAGCACCCGGTCGTTATGCGCAAGGGAATGGGCGATGAAAACCAGCTGGAGCTCCCCCCCGGAGAGCTCGGTTATGGGCCGGTCTTTCAGGTGCCAGGTGTCGGTCAACTCCAGGGAACGGCGGATTATCTCACCGTCTTCTGCTGTCTCTATCTCGAGGAGGGACTGGTGCGGAAACCTTCCGAACCGGACGAACTCGTACACGGAAAAGGGAACGAGGTTCTCGAAAGACTGGTGCACTATGGAGAGCTGCCGCGCCAGCTCCATGGCGCCGAACACCCGGTAGTCGGAACCCCTGAATGCCATGGAACCGGTCCCGGCCGGGATGTGCCCCCCCAGGACCTTGATGAGGGTGCTCTTCCCCGCCCCGTTCGGCCCGATTACGGCGATGAACTCCCCCTCGTTAATAGAAAGGTTGATTCCTTTGAGCACGTTCCGGTCCCCGTAACCGGCGTTTATCCCATTAAGGGTGAAGAGCTCCATGGCTACAGGCTCCTTCTCCTGATGATAAAGGCGAGAAAAAATATCCCGCCGAAAAAGGCGGTCACCACCCCCACCGGGATCTCATAGGGTGTCGCGGCCGACCTGCCTATAGTGTCCGAGACCATGAGGAAGATCCCGCCCCCCAGGGCCGCGGCGGGTATGAGACGCAGATGGCCCGGGCCGAAAATCATCCTGAACAGGTGGGGCACGATGAGCCCGACGAACCCGATGACCCCGCAGAGGGATACGGTTATGGCCGCGAGCAGCGCCCCGGTCCAGAACACTATCCGCACGTGAAGGCCGGACACCCCGAGGCCCCGGGAAAAGCGCTCGCCGAAGGAGATGACGTCCAGGTGCTTGTGAAAAAACAGGGTGAAGATCAGTATAACAGCTGTTATTATTCCGGCCGCGGTGAGAATTTCGTACCGGGCGATGGTGAGGTCCCCCATGAGCCAGAGCATGGCCTTGTGCACCTCTTCAGACCTGACCCATGAAAATATGAGGAGCACGCTGGCGTAGAAGATAAAGCCGAGGGATATCCCGGCCAGGAGCAGTGAAGCGGTGCCTACCCTCAGCCGCCGGGAGATGACGAACACCAGGGTCACGGCCAGGAGGCTCCCGAGAAACGCGAAGGCAACGACGAACCCGTTTGATAGAGAAAACACGATGGCGATCGAGGCCCCCAGGGCCGCGCCGCCGGATACCCCTATCACGTAGGGGTCAGCCAGGGGGTTTCTGAGAATTGCCTGGAACATGACCCCGCTCACCGACAGGGCCGCCCCGGCGATGAGGGCCATGGCGATGCGCGACATCCGCAGGTTGTAGAGTATGTAAAAATCGATGCTGTCCCCGGGGCCTGTCAGGATGTCCCATATCTCACCCGGTGAGTATACGCGCGAACCGATAGAGAGGGCGGCCGCCACGGCGACGAGGGCCAGGAGCAGTGTCATCAGAATTCGATATCTAAAGTTCATGGCCCTTATCCAGTCTGCGGATCCTTCTTTCCCCTTCTTCGACAATGGCGGATATTTTTTTCACCGCCTCGAGGAAGTCCTTCGGCGTGTAATAGGAAACGTGCTCGTGGGACATCGTGAAGACAGTGCCGTAGCGGTGTGCCCGGAGATTATCTGACGACGCGAGTTCCTTCTCGATGAGCTCGCGGTCGTTTTCGGACAGGGTCACGATGATGTGGGGATTGAGGCGCACCAGGGACTCCCGGGACACCACGGGAAAGGGGCGCTCGAGCCCCGCGTACACGTTCTTTACCCCCGCCAGCCTGATGGCGTCGCTGATGTAGGACCTGCCGGCGGCCGGTATCATGGGGGTGCAGGATATTAACAGAGTTAGTGACAGATCCTTCCTGGTTTTCTGGAGTGTTGCAAGGGCTTCCCGGTACCTCCCGGCCTTTTCCCTGGCCAGGTTTTCCCTGCCGATCATGGCGCCGAGCTCTATATAGTTATCGGTAATTTCCCCGAAGGACCTGGTCCGGGGGAAGGTATAAATTCGCCTGCCGAGGGCGGAAAGCCGCTCCACCTTCTGGACCGCGCTGTCCTCTTTCGAGACGAGTATGCAGTCCGGTTCGGCCCGGAGAATCTCCTCCAGGTTCGGGTTCACCAGGTTCCCGACGATCCGGGCCCCGCCCTCCGGTTTCGGGCAGTAGGAGGTGATTCCGGCGAGGAACCGGTCCCCCTCCAGGTCGATTATCTGGCGGGTGATGGAGGGAGAGAGGGACACTATCCTTTCGCACACAGCCGGGCCCTGGTCACGGGATTCCTTCCCGGAACAGGCGCTGAGGACAACAATGACGGCGATAACAATTGAGGTTTTCCAGGGCATCACGCACCGATAGCAATACAGGATAGGGAACCCTTTCCCGGACAAAGGCTCATGTCAAGTGAATTCCCGCTGCCTCGGCACGTCCATGGTATTGATAGAATAGAGACAGGCCGGAAGGAGGCCATTCCCGATCAGATAAGGGTAACCACCTTTTCGTCCCTGGAGCACTTCAGGCAGTACCGGAGACCCTCTTTCCTGTCTTTTTTCGGAATAAAATGGTATTTTTGAGTTTTTAATAATAACGATTGATAAAA
>CAZEPS010000387.1:0-2808 GCA_964514165.1 uncultured Leptospirales bacterium | reverse complement strand
GTCTCATATAGCTTAGCCCAAGTTCCACAGTAGGTGAGAAAAAAAAGTTTTTTTGAACTTTTTTTGCGTGTTTTTTTTGTGAGTTGGCGGTTTCTGCTGGTGTTATGACGACCAAAGTTCTGGTTTTCTGCTGAAAACACAGTGAATACTTTTGAAAGGCGATGTAGTGCAGAACTTGCTACTTCTTCGGTGCTAAATCTGCTGTAAAATGTGGTTATGTTTATCAGACCATGTTATCGATATAAGAACGGAAAAAACCACGCATACTGGGCGTTAGTCGAATCTTACCGAACAGAGCGAGGGCCTCGTCAGCGTATCGTTTCTTATCTGGGACTACTCAAAGAATCCGAACGGCCTGGAATCAAACGAGCAGCCAAAGGCAATAAAGAATCATTCAGGCAGCTACAATTATTTGATACAGATAATAAACCTGAGCCGGATTGGGTAGAAGTTGATACTACCAATATCCGCGTTGAGAATCAGTTGGACTTTGGCGGGCCATGGCTCGCTTTGCAACTGATACATAAACTCAAGCTTGACGAACTACTCGAAACGGTTGAGTGTCAATTACTTCAGGATGATTGGCAAACAATTCGTCAAGGACTTGAAGTGAAGATATGCCGGTCGCCGGACGATGAACGCGAAACATACATTCTATGTCGCAGCCAGGGTCGCAGGGAAAAGGAAAAAGCAATGCACGAACGGTTTGGCATCAGAAAACCGATCGGGTATTGGCTCATATCCTTGTCTGCTTCCTGGCTTATGTGTCATGGAAAACATTGCACCAAATGGCCAAAGCCGCAGGTCTGGGCGATGAGCCTCGGCGGATTTTTGATGAATTGAGTAAGATTAGCGTGGTAGATGTTGTGTTGCCGACTCGCAAAAACATAGATATTCGCCGCCGTTGCGTTGGCAAGCCGACCGAGCATCAAGCGATTTTGCTGTCGTGTTTGGGCCTTGATCTGCCTGGACAAATAAAGAGTTGAAATGAAATGTAGTGAAGACTTTCTGCCCTGAGACTTCAAAAATCGCCTTTTAACCCCCTTGTTGTGGAACTTGGGCTAGCCAACGTTCTGACAGCATTGAAGCAGGCGAAGTTATGCTGACGGTTCCGCCCTCTGTAAAGATATTCATTTATTCTCAGCCTACGGATATGCGCTGCGGTTTCAACAAGCTTTCGATGCTGGCCGAAAGTTTCATGCAAAAGGACCCTTTCAGCGGGCACCTGTTCGTGTTCTTCAACCGAATCGGCGATAAGTGCAAGATACTGTTCTGGGACCGGACGGGATTCATAATATGGTACAAGAAACTGGAAGAAGGAACATTTGAAAAGCTGCCTGACAAAGACAATAAAACTACTATCGAAGTTGACATTGCAAAGCTGACCTGGATACTCGAGGGCATTGATTTATTCAAGGCACGACGGCGAAAACGGTATGATCGCAAAACGGCTTCATAAGCTCTCTTGATTAAAAATAATCGACTTTTTTCAAAGTTTTTTCTTGCTTTTTTCGATAATATCATTATACCTGACGCAGGCATCAAACTTATTTTGATACAAATCCTTAGTGACTTTTTCTATAAAATTTTGGACTTATGCCGAATGTTTTTTTGAAGGCTTTTGAAAAATAATACTGATTTTCAAAATTAAGTATTAGGCTGATTTGCTTAATTGAATTGTCCGTATGTATTAAGAGCAAGGCAGCTTTGTTCATTTTTAAATTCATAACATAAGCCATAGGTGTTGTTTTTCCATATTTCTTAAACAATCGGCACATATAAATTTTGTCAATATGACATTTTTCCGCAATATCCTGAAGAGACAGAATGTTGCTGAAATTATCCTTAATGTAATTAATGCACTCTAAATAACGCTGACGCGAAATACTATGTTGTGCTTGATTGTGAAGAACCTGGTTTTTAAGCTGAAATAATAGTATTCTCAAATAGTGATCACAAATAATCTGGGAGTTTTGCGGGTGCTCTTCACAGGTATCCAGTATATCCTCGAATATCCTTTGGATTTTGCCGGGTCTTGATACATGAAAAACTCTTTCAGATAAAAGATCTGCTTCATTACACAACTTAGAAGCTTCATAGCCTGTAAAATGTATATAGATGTGCCTCCAAGGCAAATTGGCCTTATTTATTACTTTGCCGGTTTCTCCCGGTGCGAAATAATAAACCGAACCGGAGTCCGCCAAATATGTTTTTTTGTTGATTAGTACGGTAGCCTGGCCGCTAATAGTATATGCAATTCTATGAAACCGGTACTTAGAAAGATAAAAAACATACCCTTTCAAGGCCTTTTTAGTTCCCGCCAAAACTGTTGCAATTGAACCTTTAAGATTGGCTTCATAACAAACAAATGCTTTGCGGTCCTGAGTATATTTGTTTATCTCTTCTTTTTCGTGGGTAGAGAGATATCCATCGCATATCATTGCACGAATCGATTCTGGGTCTTTTTTCATATTCATATACTTAGTCCTTATTTGCTTTTGGCCAAAGGCATATTGCAAATTTTACACATACAGTCATATTTTGCAATAAAATATAGTGCACCCAGACTTACCGGTCTTATGCCGTGAGGAGTTTTACCAAGCGGCTTTTCAGGCCTGTAACTAATTAAAAATTGCCGTTTTGCTCAAAATATTATATTTAAGAGTCCAAAGAAACGGCAGGAATTTCAACAATGGTTTGTGGTTAATATATTACATCATTAGGCTTATCACTTACATTTACTCTGAGTTTGCCATTTATTATAATTAAATTTTAGTAAATAAGAAAATGGAACAAACAAATAGGATA
>CAZEPS010000386.1:0-2812 GCA_964514165.1 uncultured Leptospirales bacterium | reverse complement strand
GGAGCTTGTTGGTCCTGAGGCCCATGTCGCTCTCGGTATGGCAGTCGATGCAGGCGGGGCCGAGCTCCCTGGTCTTTTCGGGAAACATCTTCAGGGCCTCGGGAAGGGGCATGGTGAGGTACTTCATGCCGTGCTTTTCGGTATAACTCCTGTGATACGGGGTCTTGCAGGCCAGGCACACGCCCCCCGGTTTTATTCGGGAAGGATCTATCTCGAGCTGGTCGATTACCGAATAGTAATGCCCCCTCGGCTCGTTGTACTCGATACCGAAGCCCCAGCCGTTGTAGAGAAGGGCGGAAAAGGGGTACTCGCTCAGGCGGTCGTACACGACCTTGTCAGTGTCCCACCCCCGCCGGTATTTGCTGGTCCCCTTCGGCTTCGGTTCTTTAGTCTTCAGCCATGATTCATAGTGGAGGGGATAGACCTTTCCCCACTCCTCCGGGTCAAAGGTGTTTTCAGGAATTCCCCCTACCCTGACCGGCTCGGGCTTTTTGGGGGCGCAGCTGTTGATGGCGAACGCGACGATTACCGCCAGTATGATAAGTCCGGTGATGAGCAGATTTTTTTTCATGAGCATATCTCCTTACATCTGCGGGAAGGTGTGGTCAATTCTCCGGTGGCACTCCCAGCAGTTTCTTCCTTCGGTGTTTATCTCTGAAACCAGTTCCCCGTGGCAGCGGACGCAGTTCCGCTGGATGGTCTTTCTTCCGTGATCGGATATCCGAATCGGCTCCGGAAAGAGGTTCGTGTGAAAAAGTATGACGTCCTTCATGCCGTCGATTCCCTTCCACACGAAATGCCCGGCCTTCGTGTCGTTGGGCAGATGGCAGTCAACGCACCAGATGTTCCGGTGCACCCCGGTCATAAACCAGTGCTCGAAATGCTCGTCCATGACATGGCAGCTGTGGCAGAAATCAGGGTTCGAGGTTTTCGTGTAGAGATCCGGGGGGCCAAAAAACAGGAACACCGAGAGTACGATCAGCACCGCCGTTCCGATTATTATATGACGGCGTTTTGTTCTTTTTATGAAATCAGATACATTCATCTTTCTTCTTTCTTTATATCTATCCAGTATAATATAGGCACGTCAGGATAGAAAGTCAAGGTAAGTCGTTTCCCGGGGATTTATGGTATGACGGTGAGCCGTTACCGTATCAGCCGAATCTCGGGCCACCGGCTGATGTCCTTAACCGTTTTTTATCCTTTCACGGCTGTCCTCCATGACCAGTGCGTCGAGGTCACGGTCTGAATAGAGTGCCGAGAGTTTCTCGCGGAGGATGTTGGTGCAGTCGTTCACGGTTCAGTACCCCAGGGTCAGGGCCCCGGTCTTCCGGGGGTCAGAGCATCCGTAAAGTATCGCGTCAACCGCCATGACGCTCTGGGTGCTTCCCATGGCGTCGCTCACTTCTAACTTATGGCCCTTCTTTTTCAGAAGTTTCCGGGTGTCCCGGTTCAGGTTCTTCTCGACCTCGAGGCGATCCGGGAGCCACTGGTGATGAATCCTCGGCGCGTGGGTCGCCTCGGCGATGTTCATACCGTGGTCGATGACGTTCATGATTATCTGCAACGTGGTGGTGATGATCCTGCTGCCGCCGGGGCTCCCGGTGACAAGGAACACCTTTCCTTTTTTCAGCACGATGGTGGGGCTCATGGAGCTGAGCATACGCTTCTCAGGTTCGATGACATTGGGTTCGCCCCCGGCGAGGCCGTAGACGTTGGCGGCCCCGACCCGGGCGGTAAAATCGTCCATCTGGTTGTTCATGAGGATGCCGGTGCCCGGGACGGTGATCCCGCTCCCGTAGCTGAAATTCAGGGTATAGGTATTGGCCACGGCGTTTCCGTGCCGGTCCACCACGGAAAAATGTGTTGTCTCCCGGCTCTCATCCATGACAGGACCTGACTTTTCCAGAACAGTGTCGCCCGGCAGGGCCCGTTTCCGGTCGATGAGCCTGGCGAGTTTCCTCCCGTAGGCGGGGTCGGTAATCTGTTCAAGGGGGACCTCCACGAAGTCGGCGTCCCCCATGAAGCGGAACCGGTCGGCGTAGGCGAACTTCATCGCCTCGGCCATGAGGTGTATCGTCTCGGCAGTGTTATGCCCGAGCCTCCGGAGCGGAAATTTCTTCAATATATTGAGGATCTGCACCAGGTGGGCCCCGCCGGAGCTCGGGGGCGGCATGGAGTAAATCTCGTGGCCGCGGTAGGTTCCGCGCACCGGTTTTCGGATCTTCGGCTCGTACTTTTCCAGATCTTCCAGGGTAATGATGCCGCCGTTCTGTTTCATGTCAGCGGCGATTTTTTTCGCGGTCTCCCCCCGGTAGAAGCCGTCGCGCCCCTTTTCCGCGATGAGCCTCAGGGTACGGGCGAGATCTTTTTGAATGAACCGCTCCCCCGGCTGCAGGGGGGTCCCGTCATAGTGGAAATACTTTCTACCGCTGGTCGGGTTCGCCATGAGCTGCTTTCTCGCGAACTCCAGGGAATTCGAAAGATCTTCGGTTACGACAAAACCCTCTTCGGCCAGGCGGATGGCAGGCCCGAGCGCACGCTCGAGGGTGATGGTACCGTACTTCTCCAGGACGGTCACCAGGCCTGCGACGGTCCCCGGCACCCCGGAGGCGAGCCGGCTGAACCGGACCCGGCGCTCGTCGACCTTCCCCTTTTCATTGAGGAACATGTCCCGCGTGGCGGCCATGGGGGCCTTTTCCCGGTAGTCGATTGCCAAAGTGGTTTTTGTGTCGGCCAGGTGCACCACCATGAACCCGCCCCCCCCGATGTTCCCTGCCCGGGGGAGGGTCCCGGCCAGGGTAAAAGCGAC
>CAZEPS010000385.1:0-2817 GCA_964514165.1 uncultured Leptospirales bacterium | reverse complement strand
TAATGCATACTCATGCATTATCATGGTAGTGGTCGTGTAATTCATATGTCAGTTCGTACACCAAGGAAACATACATGCACAACTTTACAAAGGCAAGGAGGATTCTATGTCACTTAGCAGACGTGATTTCCTAAAAATAATGGGTGGCACTACCGCGGCTTTCGCCTTCCCGGGCGTAATACTGCAGGGATGTAAAAAGGCGCTCGACAAGGTAAAAGAGCGGACACCCGTTTTCTGGATTCAGGGTCAGTCATGTTCAGGATGTTCCGTTTCATTGTTGAATAAAACAAACCCGGACATCCCGACCGTAATAACTGAATATATCAGCCTGAACTTCCACCAGACCCTCATGGCCGGTACCGGTGACGTGGCCGTCAGCGTCCTCCAGGAGGCTGTTGAAAAGAACAGGAAGGGTTTTGTCCTGATTCTTGAAGGGTCAATCCCCACCAAGGACGTCCTTTACTGCACCATAGGGAAGGTCAATGACCACCACGTGGGAGTCGCCGAATGGATCGAGAAACTCGCCCCCAACGCCGCGGCCCTCGTATCAGTGGGAGCCTGCGCAGCATACGGCGGCATCCCGGCGGCAGAAGACAGAACAACCGGAGACAACCCGACCGGCGCCGTTTCCTTCCAGGAATTCCTGGCGATGAAGGGCATCAACAAGCCGGTCATTAATATCCCCGGCTGTCCGCCCCATCCGGACTGGATGGTGGGCACCCTTCTCCACGTACTTTTGAAGGGAATGCCGAAACTGGACGATTACGGACGCCCCCTGATGTATTTCGGGAAGACCGTCCACGACCAGTGCGAACGGCTCACCTACTACAAGCAGGGAATTTTCGCGAAGAACTGGGGCGACAAGGAGGGCTGCCTCTATAACCTGGGGTGCCTCGGTATGGATTCCGGCTGTGACCTGCCGGTGAGAAAATGGGTAGACGGCGCCAACTCCTGTACAGAATCAGGTTCGGGCTGCATCGGCTGCACAGAGAATGTATTCCCGGATTACGGCACGCGCGGAATCTACAAGCATCTCAGCGCGAGCAACAGCGCCCTTGACGAACTCCATCCGGAAACGCAGGAAGCTTTATTGAAACTCAGAAAGGGAGGTGTGATCAATGGCTAAGGTAACAATTGATCCGATAACCAGAATTGAAGGTCACCTTTCAATTGAAATAGACGTGCAGAACGGAAAGGTCGTTGATGCGAAGAGTATCGGCGACATGTTCCGCGGCTTCGAGAAGATACTCAGGGGGAGAAACCCGGTAGACGCGAACCAGATTACCCAGCGCATCTGCGGCGTGTGCCCCATTTCCCACGGTATCGCTTCGAGCAAATGCCTTGACGACGCTTTCGGCATCGAGGCCAACAGTAACGGGAGGATCCTCCGGAACCTGATCCTCGGGGCGAACTACCTCCAGTCCCATATAATTCACTTCTACCACCTGGCGGCGCTTGACTACGTCGATATCACCGCCCTGCTGAAATACAAGGGCAGCGACTCCAAGCTCCTCCACCTTAAAAACTGGGTGGAAGACGAACTGAAGACCAAGAAGGGCAAGAAGGACGAACTCACCATTGGCGCGCCGTTCCTGCCCCGCTACGGCGGCCTGGACGGGCAGGGAATGTATATCGACAGCCAGGAAATTAACATCGACGCCATAGCCGGTTACGTAAAGGCCCTGGAGATGAGGATGCGGGCCCACAAAATGGCCGCCCTCTTCGGCGGGCGTATACCTCACGCCATGGCACTGGTTCCCGGCGGCGTTACCCAGGTCCCCACCAGGGACAAGATCAGGGAGTACAAGAAGAACCTGAAGGTCGTTGAAAAGTTCGTCAATGACGTTTACCTGAACCATGTCATCGCCGTTGCCAAGGCCTACAAGGACTACTTCGGAATCGGAAAATTCAACCAGTTCCTTTCCTACGGGGTGTTCGATGACGGAAAGGGCGGCCAGCTCTGGGAGCAGGGCCTGGCTTACGGACTCAAGAAAGAGGGATTCAGCCCGGACAAGATTACCGAGCAGGTAAGATACGCACGGTTCAGTTCCGGTACAAATCTTCATCCCTATCAGGGAGAAACCGATCCGAACCCGAATAAGGCCGGCGCCTATACCTGGCTCAAGGCCCCGCGGTACGAGGGTAACCCGATGGAAGTCGGTCCCCTGGCACGGGTGGTTGTTGCCTATCTCTCCGGGAACAAGGAGATCAAGGCCGAGCTTGACGGTGTTCTCAAGGTATTCAACGCGGACGTTGACGCCGCCCTCTCAACCCTTGGTCGCCACGCGTCCCGGGCTATCGAAAGCAAGATCATCTGCCAGAAGGCGTACAAGTGGCTCGATGAGCTTGAGGTCGGCGGTAAACCGAGGAACACTTACGAGATACCGATGGAAGGCAAGGGCATGGGACTAACTGAAGCACCCCGCGGCGCCCTGGGTCACTGGATAGTCGTCAAGGACCAGAAAATCGATAACTATCAGTGTGTTGTTCCCACCACCTGGTTCTGCGGTCCCACCGACGACAAGGGTGTTAAGGGACCGGTGGAGCAGGCCCTTATCGGCACTCCGATCAAGGACATCAATAATCCGATCGAGGCCGCCCGGGTAGTCCGTTCTTTTGACCCGTGTATCGCCTGCGCGGTCCACGTTGTTGAAGGTGACAGGGAGATTGGCAAGTTCAGAATTTGCTGATTGGAATAAGAAATTTGAGAAAGTACGAAAAGCGGGGCATAAGCCCCGCTTTTTTTATGCGGGCATGCGGAGTCTGTTGATATTGAAATATCATTTGAAATGCGTGATGGTTGAGGAGATGGAGTGT
>CAZEPS010000384.1:0-2914 GCA_964514165.1 uncultured Leptospirales bacterium | reverse complement strand
GAAAGAGATCGAGAAGACCGCCCTCGGGAGCACAGAAAGCGTGCCCTGGGAACGGGCCTCTGACCCGGCAGCGGCCATCCGGGATCTGAAGGCCCAAGGGTGTGAAATCATCGCCCTGGAGCACACTGACCGGAGCGTTCCCTACAACGAAACGGCATACTCCTTCCCCCTCTGCCTCTGTGTCGGGAACGAGGTTGACGGGCTCTCGGACGAGGTGACGGCCCTCTGCGACCGCGCCGTGGAGATCCCGATGTACGGAATAAAGCAGTCCCTGAACGCGTCGGTCGCCTGCGGCATTGTGATATACCATATCGTGAACGAGTTTCTGGCTGGCGGCACTGAAGGGGCTTAATCCGGGAAATTGATAGACTAATCAGCGGTATTAATGTATATTTGTATAACCCCGTAAAACAGCGGGGCTCTTTGAGGAGGACAGGAATGTGGGATTACACTGACAAGGTAAAAGAACTCTATATGAATCCGAAAAACGTCGGTTCCATTCCCGACGCGGACGCAGTGGCTGACGTGGGAAGCATGGTGTGCGGCGACGCCCTGAGGCTTTACCTCAAGATAGACGATAACAATATAATAACAGACGCAAAGTTCGAGACCTTCGGGTGCGGGAGCGCCATCGCGTCGTCATCCGCCCTGACCGAGATGATCATCGGCAAGTCGGTGGAAGAGGCCGAGAAGATAACCAACCGGGACATCGCCGCCTACCTGGGGGGCCTCCCGGAGGAGAAGATGCACTGCTCCGTCATGGGGAACGAGGCCCTGGAGAAGGCGATTAAGATATACCGGGGCGAGGACGTCTCCCACGACGAGGACGTGGAGGGGGAGATCATATGCCAGTGCTTCGGGGTGAGCGACACCCTCATACGGAAGGTCATCAGGGAAAACAACCTCAAGACGGTTGAGGACGTGACCCACTACACCAAGGCAGGCGGGGCCTGCGGCTCCTGCATTCCCCGGATTGAGGACATCATACAGGAGGAGCTGATCCGCACCGAGTCGGTGGAGTGCGACCCGGCCGGGCGGGTTCCCCTCACCAACATCAAGCGGATGCAGCTCGTGGAGGAGACCATCGTCAACATACTCCGTCCCGCCCTCCAGAAGGACGGGGGGGACATCGTACTGGTGGACGTTGACGGCAAGAAGGTGTATGTCGCCTTCCGCGGTAGCTGCGCGAACTGCATGATGTCCAACGTGACCCTGAAAAACCTTGTCGAGGGCAAGCTCCGGGAACTGGTTGAGGAGGACATTGAGGTCTTTGAGGTTGAACGGAAGGTGACCCCGTGACCGCGCCTGTGTATCTCGACAACAACGCCACCACCAGGATAGACCCGCTGGTAGTGGAGGCGATGATGCCCTTTCTCACCGAGCGCTACGGCAACCCCTCGAGCATGCACACCTTTGGCGGCGACGTGAGCAGTGATGTTGAAGAGGCCCGGATGTCCGTGGCACGGTTACTCGGGGCTGATAACGACTACGAAATAGTTTTTACCGGATCCGGTACCGAGAGCGACAACCTGGCGATTCTCGGAACCGTGTCATATTTCCGCGATAAAAAGCACATCATCACCACCAGGGTTGAACACCCGGCGGTACTGAACCTCTGCAAGAAGCTTGAGCGTGACGGCTATCGGGTCACCTACGTCCCGGTCGACCGGGAGGGAAACCTGGACGTTGACTTTCTGAAACAGTCAGTTGACGACGACACGGCCATCGTGTCGGTCATGTTCGCCAATAACGAGACCGGCGTGATAAACCCGGTCCGCGAGATCGGCCCCTTCCTCCGGGAGAGAAACGTCCCCTTTCACGTGGACGCGGTACAGGCCGCGGGAAAGGTCCCGATCGACGTGAACGAGATCCAGTGCGACTACCTGACCATCTCCGGGCACAAGCTTCACGCACCGAAGGGGATAGGGGTGCTCTACGTGCGCCGTGGCTCACGGATGCGGCCCATACTCTACGGCGGCCACCAGGAGAAGGGGAGGCGCCCGGGCACCGAGAACGTGCCGTCAATCGTCGGCCTCGGCAGGGCGGCCCGGCTCGCCATGGAATACATGAAGGACACATCGGAAACGGCCCGCCTTCGGAACAAGCTCGAGAAGGGCCTCCTTGAGCGGTTCGGCAACTCGAGCCTGAACGGGAACCCGGCGGCCCGGGTCCCGAACACGACCAACGTCGGGTTCGAGTACATCGAAGGGGAGGCGGTACTTCTCTACCTGAGCGACCGGGGCATAGCGGCCTCGTCCGGGTCGGCCTGTTCCTCCGGTTCCCTGGAGCCCTCCCACGTTCTCAGGGCCATGGGGGTGCCCTTTACCTCGGCCCACGGGTCTATCCGATTCAGCCTGAGCCGGTTCACCACTGAAGATGAAATCGATTACGTGCTCAAGATCATGCCGGAAGTGGTTGACCGGCTCCTCGAGATTTCCCCCTACTGGGACAGCGAAACCTGCTCGGCCAGGGGAGTCAACCTGTAGATATTTCTTTCCAAGAATTTCCAGTTCCCACTCAGCAAAAAATGATTGCTGAACCGCGTGAGTCTGCTCCATAATGAGCTTTACCGGTCGTCCGGTCCCGGCGCCTGGATCGGTCCCGGGTTAAAAATGTAATCGGAACCACCGATAACAATCGGAGCTGACTCAGGATAGGGTCCGTTGGCCGGCCCTTCCGGTACATATTCAGCTTCCCCGGGTACGCCATTATCGCGGTCCCCACCGGCATCGTCACCGTGGAACTCACCAGGGCCAGCAGGGAGAGCGAGAGCTCCGCGGTCTGCAGGGAATGTTCACTCGAAGGGCACGAGGGAGACGCCCTGTACTGCAGACGGTGCGGGGCGAAACTGGAAGGAACATAAGAGGCTCTGACCCCCTACCAAAAATACACCGGCAGCCGCTTACGATAGGCC
>CAZEPS010000383.1:0-2931 GCA_964514165.1 uncultured Leptospirales bacterium | reverse complement strand
CTCTCTGTATCATGATCAGCTTATTCAGTATGGAATCGGGTGTGACTCCCGGTCCACCTGTTCGATCTCTTTTTTGAATTCATTGATAAGGGGGCCTGCGTTTTCGATGATGATGAAATTTTCATCGTTGGTGGTAACTGCATTGTTGCTGAAATTCAGTGACCCGAGAACCAGGGTATTGTCTATCACCATCACCTTGTGATGGAGGAGCCCTCCGTCGCCCTGCCGGCAGATCCGGGCACGTTCCGGCCCCAGGTTGTCCCTGAGGGCCCAGTAGGTACGGTGAAAATTGTTAAACTGGGACGCGTACATATTGTAATCCATGTAGAGCCGGACATTAACGCCGCGTTGCGTATAGGCCTGTATAAGTTCGTGGGCTATGACCCGGTCGGTAAAGGCGAAGGCCATGACGTATATCTGGTATCCTGCGTTCTGAATCAGGGGTATGATGACATTGAGGGCGTGGCGGTAGTTTATAACCTGGCTCTCCTGGTCGTCGTAGTTGTATATTGTGTAGTCCATGCCTCCTGCATCGTACCGGTACGAGGGGAATGAACTACGGTACGGTGTGAAAAACACCTGCATCAGGTATGGACCGACAAGGTGCTTCTGCTCCGGCCATTCAGTAAGTCCGTGAATGTCGAGAAGTCCGTCGTCCTTCCGGGTACTTGCGTACCCGTTAAAGAGTATGTCGAAGTCCCTCTTGAAATCTCCAGCCATTGAGGAACTGCTGATTAGAATCATGTTGTTATAGTGGACTTCCATTCCCTCGGTCAGGTTAGTGGAACCGGTCACAATATACCGCATGTCAACAATGAAATACTTGTTGTGCATGATCCCGTTTGAATTTACCAGCACCACGGGTATGTTGTGATCAATCATCTCCTGCCAGCCTTCGGAATGCTCTGAATCATACTCGGTGACCATTTTCAGCAGAACCCCTCTCCTGTGCGCATCTATGAGGGCATCGGAGATGGTTTCGTTCTCAAAACCGTAGAGTGACACATATATGGAAGATACCGCGCTTTCTATCAGTTCAACAACATGCCTCTCGGACAGTTCCGGGGAAAAACTCAGGGCATATACGTTGCCAAGAATGTTCTCAGAGGGGGGAGAACACGCGGGAGCGGAGAGTGCGCAGATCACTGCAATTATAAAAAAATGACGCCTGAGTAGATTCATGGTATCAGCTACAATAATGTTCTGGAAGGGAATATTTTTTATAAGATATCACCGGGAATGCACTTTGATGTCAAGAAAGTTAACCTCTTGAAATTATAAAATTGCAGAAAAGATATTGTTATATTTTTGTAAGTTTTAGTAAATCTTCTGTTTAAATCTTGACTGGGGCAGAGTCATTGCTTTCTATAACAAAAAATCGATCGGTGGATTGTATGAGGGCGTTAAATCTGATAATCGCTATTCTTCTTCTCGGACTCAGCGCAGGCTGTGATATGGGAACCGGCCCTTCCCTTTCCCTTCCAGCGGATATCTGCGCCCGCCCGGGAAGGCAGGTCCCTGACGGGGAGTTCCCAACGCCCGGAGATCTCTTTACTGACGCCTGCTGCGCCGAAAAGCTGATTCTTACGCAGGCCCCTGAGGGGGTTATCACTATTTTTGGAAGCGCCAGGGCACAGAAAACCATGAAATCATACCAAAACACCCGGGATTTCGCTTACCAGTGGACAAAGAGTTTCGGACACAGGTACCCGATATTGACCGGCGGGGGGCCCGGCATCATGGAAGCAGGCAACCGCGGGGCGAAAGAGGCAGGCGGTAAGAGCCTCAGCTTTGCCACATACTTTGGCAAAGGTTCGGAGAAGCCGAACCGGTATGTGACCGCCGGGTACATGTTCGCCAGTTTCAGCCAGAGGGAAGCCGAGATGGTGGACCGGGCAGCCGCTATAGTGATAGCACCCGGCGGGGTCGGCACTGAATGGGAGATCTTCGAGACCCTGGCCAAGATTCAGACCGGTAAGAAGAAAAGGTGTCCGGTTATCCTTCTCGGAAAACGAAAGGTGTGGGAATCACTTTTCGCACGGCTCCGGTTCCTGGCCGGCATAAAGACCATTTCTCCCGAGGATATTTCCATTCTAACGGTGGCCGAAACCCCTGAGGATGCGGTAAAATATATCAGTGATGAACTTCTGGCTGCTGGAAAAAAAAGAATATAGGGCACATCTAAATACCGGCATTTACAATTATAAGGATAATTGTAAATGCCGGTATTATTCCCGATTCCATTATATAGTATATGGGTTCGGGATGCACACAAGGGGACTTCAAAAACATAGTTTTTAGAAGCCCCCTGTAATTCTTTCCCATATGAAGATTTTTTTGATAGAGTCTCGCTGTCGGGCTGTAATGACTCTACGATACGCCCGCGATGGGATCAATATTAATACATGGTGGAAACATGACACAGAGATTTTTAAAAGACGGGGCCGGTTCTTTCCAGGATTTCTCTGAATTGCTCGGAATATCCAGTGATATCAGCATGTTCGGGAACGAACTCCTGGCGCCTCTTATCGATCATACCCTGCTGAGACAGGATGCGACTGAATCTGATATAATACAGCTCTGTCATGAAGCAGCTGAACAGCAGTTTAAAAGCGTGTGCGTGAATCCCTGCCATGTCCCCCTTGCCGCGAGGGAACTGGAGCAGAGCGGCGTCCTTGTCTGCACGGTAACCGGATTCCCCCTCGGGGCGAATCTGACCGTAACCAAGGTAAGGGAGTCCGGCGATGCGGTTGAGCGGGGAGCGGACGAAATTGACATGGTCCTGAATGTCGGTGCCCTGAAAGCGGGTGATCTTGGAACCGTGGAAGAAGAAATACGGGACGTGGTGGATGCGGTTGACGGGACACTGGTGAAGGTGATCCTGGAGACCTGCCTTCTGACACCGAAGGAGATTGCACTGGGGAGCCGTGC
>CAZEPS010000382.1:0-2937 GCA_964514165.1 uncultured Leptospirales bacterium | reverse complement strand
CTATCATAGATAGCCTCGCAATGACAGATAATAGTGCGATATACCTGGAGTATTTTTGAGATAGGTTCTAGTATCTTTTATCATTACGTATTTTTTGAGAAACGAAGGAGGCGGGTATGATCGGCAAGAAGATACGGCTCCAGAGAATACTCAACCGGAACACCCACAGATGCATCATCGTCCCCATGGACCACGGGGTGACCGTTGGTCCGATCCACGGACTGATTGATATCGCCGGCACTATAGATAAGGTGGCCAGCGGCGGCGCCAACGCCATCCTCATGCACAAGGGTCTCGTTGAGGTCGGCAGCCGGGAGTCCGGAAAGGACATCGGACTCATGATACACCTCTCGGCGAGCACGATCCTCGCCCCTGACTCGAACAACAAGACACTGGTCTGCACGGTCGAGGAAGCGGTCTGTCTCGGGGCTGACGCTGTTTCGATTCACGTCAACATCGGGGCGAACACCGAGGCGGCCATGCTCTCCAAGATGGGGGCGGTGGAAAAGGCGTGCCGGGAATGGGGGATGCCCCTGTTCGCCATGATGTACACCCGGGGTGACAAGATCGAAAACGAGTACGACGTTACCGTGGTGAAGCACGCGGCCCGGGTCGGAGCTGAACTCGGTGCTGACATAGTAAAGGTAAACTACACCGGAACGGTAGAGTCCTTCCGGCAGGTTGTTCTCGGCTGCCCGGTGCCGGTGGTCATCGCCGGCGGCGAGAAGATGGAGACCGACGACGAGGTACTCGAGATGGTCAAGGGGGCCATGGACGCCGGTGGCGCCGGGGTCTCCATTGGAAGAAACGTGTTCCAGCACAAGGACCCGGAGGAGATGGTGCGAAAAATAACTATCCTGGTTCACGGAGAGGACAATATCTGCTGAATCATGAAAGAGGTCTGGCTGCATCTTAAAGAGTGGCGGAAGGATCTGGTCACCGAGTCGCTGGAGTCCGGGGCCGACGCTGTTCTCACAACAGCTGAACTGGCACCCAGGGTGAGGGAACTCGGCCGCATACCCGTGGCCGCCCCTGACAACGGTGATCTCTCAATCCCTGACGATGTGGAGGTCGTCGTCATCGAGAACAAGGATGACGAGAAGAGGGCGGCATCCCTTCTTCGAACGAAAACTGTCATCGTCCGCACCACCGACTGGGACATCATCCCCATAGAAAACCTGATACCCCAGGGGGGTGAGCGGCTTTTCACCTTCGTGCGCAATCTCGATGACGCGAAACTGGCGGCTGGCATCATGGAAACAGGGGTCGCCGGGATGGTCATGGAGACCGACGATCCGTCCGAAATATCTTCAATTGTGCAATACATTAAAGAATTAAACCGTGAACAGTATTCCCTGGTCGAGATTGAAATAACCGGGGTAAAAAACATCGGCATCGGAGACCGGGTCTGCGTGGATACGGTCAGCAATATCGAACCGGGGCAGGGACTCCTTGTGGGGAACTCGAGCCAGGGGATGTTCCTGGTCCACGCCGAGAACCTCGACAACCCCTACGTGGCCCCGCGGCCCTTCCGGGTCAACGCCGGGGCGGTCCACTCCTACGTAATGGTCCCGGGGAACCGAACGCGGTACCTCGGGGAGCTCAGGACCGGAGACCCGGTCCTTATTACCGACAGGAGCGGCACCACCATGGCAACGAACGTGGGCCGTTCCAAGATAGAGAAGCGCCCCCTCCTCATCGTGTACGGAACCTGCGGCGGGAAGGAGTACTCGGTGGTGCTCCAGAACGCGGAAACAATCCGTCTCACCGACCCTGAAGGCGGGGCGGTAAGTGTGGTTTCCCTCAAGAAGGGGGACCGGGTCCTCGGCTACGTGGAACAGGGCGGCCGCCATTTCGGCATGGCGGTGGATGAATCAATCCAGGAGCAGTAGATCCTGAAGCCCTGTGTTTATCCCTCTTTTTTATTCGCTTCTATAATATTCAGCATCGACAATAAACTTGACTTTTAAACGGGCGATAGTTAGGGTGCCTTCAGTATAATGAGAAAGTATACGCATATGAACAAGAAAGCCTCTATTATAGAATAGAGGCTCTTGTAAATCAAGATTTATCAAGGAGTTTTTCATGGCAGAAAAGAAAGAAATGAAATCAATGGATGGTAATATGGCCGCGGCCCATGTCGCCTACGCATTCACCGAGGTGGCGACCATATACCCGATTACGCCATCATCCAATATGCCCGAGCACGTTGACGAATGGGCGGCCCACGGAAAGAAGAACATCTTTAACGAAGTGGTAAAGGTCATCGAGATGCAGTCTGAAGCCGGGGCGGCGGGGGCCCTCCACGGTTCCCTCCAGGCCGGTGCCCTGTCAGCGACCTTCACCGCATCCCAGGGGCTTCTTCTCATGATTCCGAACATGTACAAAATGTCCGGGGAGCTCCTTCCCGCGGTGTTCCATGTCAGCGCCCGGTCCCTTTCGACCCATGCCCTCTCCATATTCGGAGACCATTCAGACGTTTATTCGACCAGGGGTACCGGTTTCGCCATGCTCGCCAGCGGAGGGGTCCAGGAGGTCATGGACCTCGGGTCGGTCGCCCATCTCTGTGCTATCAAGAGCCGCATTCCCTTTCTCCACTTTTTCGACGGGTTCAGGACCTCCCACGAGATCCAGAAGATAGAGGTCATCGATTACGCGGACCTGGCGAAACTGGTTGATTACAAGGCAATTGATGATTTCCGCAACAACGCCCTGAACCCGGAACACCCGGTGACCAGGGGAACCGCCATGAACCCTGATATCTTCTTCCAGGTTCGTGAGGCGGCCAACACCTGGTACATGGCCGTCCCTGACATCGTTGACGAATACATGAAAGAGATTAGTAAAATTACCGGAAGGGAATACGGCCTCTTCAAGTATTACGGCGCTGAAGACGCCGAGAACGTTGTCGTGGCCATGGGTTCTGTCACTGATACC
>CAZEPS010000381.1:0-2947 GCA_964514165.1 uncultured Leptospirales bacterium | reverse complement strand
CCTGAGTTTTTCCTTGATGCTTTTATTTTCCTCAAACACATTATAGGAGCTCAGGGAATAATATTTCCCCACCACGTCATGGACCTTCCCCTCTACGGCAATTTTGCCTCTATCAAGAAGTATTACCCTGCTGCAGATCATCTGGATCTGCTGCATGTTATGGGATATGTATATTGTTGAAACGCCGCTTTTCAAATACTCGCTAATCTTGGACAGGCTTTTCTGCCTGAACTTCAGGTCACCGACCGACAATATTTCATCAATGAGAAGTATCTCCGGTTCACAATTAATGGCGATAGAAAAACCGAGGCGTATCTTCATACCTGATGAGTATGTGGCTACCGGAGATTCCAGAAAGTCACCGATTTCGGCAAAATCAACTATCTCGTCATATTTACGGTCAATCTCTTTCCTGGTCAGTCCGAGAATCGTACCGTTCAGGTATATATTTTCCCTTCCGGTCATATGGGGGTGAAAACCGGCACCTACCGCGATAAGTGCCCCTACGCGCCCCTTCACGAATATTCTTCCCCTGTCAGGGGGGAATATGCCGTTTATCAGCCTGAGCAGCGTAGATTTACCGGAACCGTTTACGCCGATGATGCCGAGTATCTCACCCCGCTTCAATTCAAAGCTGATATCATCTATCGCCCAGAACTCCTGCTTCCTCAGCTTGCCAGTGTCATACTGAATACCGACCATGCTTCTCAGGCTGTCTGATACACCGTAAAACATGCTTCTTCGCAGCGAGCGGCAGAATTTTTTCGATACGCCCTCTACCTTAATTACCGTGTCATCATTCATTTTATTCATAGTATAACTGTATCTACAGGATTATATCATCTTTTCGATGACCTTTTCTTCGGATAAATAAAAGAATCTCCAGGAGAGCAGGAAAACCAGCAGCGCCATGGCCGACGCGTAAAAAAACCGCTCGGGATGTTCGGTACCGCCATAAAAAATTGTGTCCCGGGCCATTCCGATTAAATAGGTCAAAGGATTGTACGTAATGACTTTTTGCAGTAAATGATTATTGCTTTGAGGAGAGTAGATCACCGGGGTGACAAACATCAGCAGGTTCATTACCATGGTGAGACCCTTGCTCACGTCCATTGCCACGACATTCACCACCGATACCAGCAACCCGATTCCCGCACCGAAGAAAAACAGGGGTATTATCGCCAGGGGAAAGAAGACAATCTTCCAGTGGGGCACGACACCGAAAGCCAGGAGCACGCCAATCGTAATTATAAATGAAAGAAAAAAATTCGCCAGCTGTTCAGCGATCTGCTTCATGAGCAGTGCCTCATGGGGATACTTGACCTGCATGATAAAACTCTGCCCGGCGCTCAGGGTCTTGGATGCAGATTCAAAGAAACCCATGAACAGCCCCCAGATTGAACTGCTGAGAAGAACATAGGCCGGGTAGGGCACCCCGACCGGCCCCGGGTTAAGTACCCCGGTCAGGTTCATGAATACCCATGAAATTATCGCAACAATCGGCGATAAGAATATCCAGGTCATGCCGAGAAACGACTTCTTATAGGCGGCGAGAAAATCGCGCTTGAAGAGCTGGGCAATGAGTTCCCGTGATCTGATGATATTCATGAACATGACAATCCAGATCTTGAAAAACCCGGTCTTCTGCCGCTGGTTCGGCTCGTAAACGGTTATTGTCTCAGACATTTTCTTTCCCATGCAAGCGCTGTTTCACATATATATTCGAGATTATCAAAGCGCGGTTTCCAGCCCGTTTCTTTCAATATTTTCTTGTTGTCGGCCACGACCCGGGCAGAGTCACCGGCGCGCCTGCCGGTTTCACGCACCGGGAAGTCCACCCTGCTGATCTTTTTTACCGCGTCAAGAACTTCTCGTACCGAATAGCCCCGGCCGTAACCGACATTAAACAGGTCGCTGCCGTTCCCTTCCAGGTACTCCAGGGCCTTGAGGTGGGCGTCCGCCAGGTCATCAACATGGATATAGTCCCGTACCCCGGTGCCGTCTGGGGTGTCGTAATCGGTACCGAATATGGAGACGCTGTCGCGCATACCCAGGGCCGCCTGACAGGCAACCTTTATAAGATGGGTCGCGTTCGGGGTATTCTGGCCGATTCGGCCCTTGCCGTCGGCGCCTGCCACGTTGAAATACCGCAATATGCAGTATTTTAATCCTTTATACGCGCGACCAGCGTCCTGGAGAACCCCCTCAGAAAAAAGTTTTGATCTCCCATAGGGATTCAACGGTTCGGTCGGAGCGTCCTCTTTTACCGGCACCGTTTCGGGATCTCCATACACGGCTGCGGTTGATGAAAAAATAAAATACTTCACACCGTGACGCAGGGTCGTTTCAATCAGCCTGGCCGTATTCATCGTGTTATTCAGGTAGTACTTTAAGGGTTCCCTGACTGATTCCTCTACTTCGATTTTCGCGGCAAAGTGCATAACAGCGTCAAAATTTTTTTTACTGAATAAGGTTTCAACAGCCTCGCTGTTTTCAAGATCTTCCACAACCAGGCTGCCGTATAAAACCGCTTCTTTTCTACCGGTACTCAGGTTGTCGATAACGGTTATGTTGCAGTCGGTTTTTTCACCGAGGCGCTTAACCACGTGACTCCCGATATATCCCGCCCCTCCGGTGATCAGTATGTTCATGTATTTCTGCCGCTTATTTTTCCAGTACAAACCAATTTATCGCAACCCACGTTACCGTAACCCCGGTTACGTTAATTCTCCTCTATCATTCTTTATTCACGCGAGGCGCGAAGACGCAGAGGGTGTATAATTATTCACAATACGCTTTATCCCATTTTTTAACAAAGCATCTCCAAAATTGATTAAAAGTCCAACTTCAAGATTCATCTCTATGATTCCAAAATCTCCGCGCCCTCCGCGACTCCGCGTGAGACATTATTCTTTTTTAATTTCACTATTTTAATCTCCGCGACCTC
>CAZEPS010000380.1:0-2964 GCA_964514165.1 uncultured Leptospirales bacterium | reverse complement strand
GTCAAAAAACAGCGGAACCGGCCTCGAGATCGTCCAGGGCCTGGTGGGTCAGCTTCAGGGAGTGATGGAGACAGAGGGGAAGGGGGGCGTGAGCGTTTCAGTGACGTTTAAGTACGCGGTTTCTGCCTGATGTGATGTACGATGTATTATAAGTAGTAAAATCACCCTGAAAACACCTGATCTGTGCATAAATTCACAATAACCTAATCGAATACCGTGTAACCCCGCATCGTAGTACATCAGACGTGCAGTAGTTCACGGAATCGATGAATTACTGCATGTTGAATATACTTCCGCAATGGTATAGGCCTCTGCTGATTCAATAAAGGTTTCCTTATTGACGGGGATTCAATCTCGTCTATGGTGTATACTGATATTAAAAGCAGGAACACCATGCAGCTCAATGGACAGATAGAACGGATAACTTTTACAGCCGACAACGGGTTCACCGTAGCGCGGGTCCGGGTCGAGGACACCGGGGAACAGATTACCGTGGTCGGTACCATGGCGTCCCCCATGACCGGCGAGGTCCTGGCCATGGAAGGGGAGTGGACGAACCATCCCCGGTTCGGCCGGCAGTTCAGCTTAACGTCATATGAGACCGCGGTCCCCGCAACGGTAGAGGGCATCGAGCGCTTTCTCAGCTCCGGTCTTATAAAGGGAGTCGGCCCGGCCATGGCAAAGCGCATCGTCAGCGCTTTCGGCGGGGACACCCTGGATGTAATCGAACATGACATCAACAGGCTCAAGACCGTTGAGGGTATCGGGGCAAAGCGTATCGACATCATCAAAGGGGCCTGGGACGATCACCGCGAAATTCGAAAGGTCATGCTCTTCCTCCAGTCTTACGGGGTCGGTACCGGCCTGGCGGCCCGCGTATTCAAAGAGTACGGAAACAGGACCCTGCAGATTCTCCAGGAAAACCCCTATCGCCTCGCCCACGAGTTATGGGGCGTCGGATTCAAGACAGCAGATACTATTGCTCGTAAACTCGGGATACCGGGTGACGCCCCCGAGCGGATCCAGGCGGGGGTCCTGTACGTGCTACAGGAGTGCGTGTCAGAGGGCCATGTCTACTGCCCTCGTCCGGTACTGCTGGAACGGGTCACGGACATGCTGGGTCTGGAAAACAGCGGCATGGTCGGATCCGCCCTGGAACGGGAAGCGGAGAACAACACCATCGTTATAGAAAACCTGGACCGGTACTCGGGTACTGACGGATACGGCGCCGGCGTCTATCTGAAGGCCTTTCACGTGAGCGAAACCGGTATCGCCGGACGGCTGAAACGGCTGATAGCGGCGGACGGGCTTTTCTGTGACGACCTGCGCGAGGGCGACATGGCGGCTTCTGAGGGGCGCCTGAATATTACACTGGCCCGCCAGCAGAAGGCGGCGGTCCGCGCGGCCCTGACAGAAAAGGTGGTGGTCATCACCGGCGGGCCCGGTACCGGGAAGACCACGATTGTCAACGCGATCTGTGATCTCTACCGTGAACAGCAGAAGTCCCTGCTGTTAGCGGCGCCGACGGGGAGGGCGGCGAAGCGTATGAACGAAGCAACCGGCCACCCGGCAAAGACGATACACCGGCTTCTGGAATTCAGTTTCAACAGCGGCGGGTTTCAGCGGAACGAGGAGAACCCCCTGAACTGTGATCTTCTGGTCATGGACGAAGCGTCGATGATTGACACGATCCTGATGTACCATGTACTGAAGGCGGTGCCTGAACACGCCACCCTGGTCCTGGTCGGTGACGTGAACCAGCTGCCCTCGGTCGGGGCCGGGACGGTCCTCAGGGACATTATCGCTTCCGGCGCGGTGCCGGTGGTAGAACTCACCGAAATATACCGCCAGGCCCAAAACAGCCGTATCATCGTGAACGCCCATGCTATAAATCAGGGGCATATGCCGGAACTCGCCGGCGCAACTGAACAGGATGACTTCTTCTACATCGAAAAGGAAGATCCCGATGATGTTGTTCAGCTTATTCGGGATCTGGTGACCACGCGGATACCGCGGAAATACAAGTATGACCCGGTCAACGATATCCAGGTATTGACCCCGATGAACCGCGGGCCCGTTGGTACCGAGAACCTGAATCGCGTTCTTCAGGACGTCATCAATCCCGGAAACGGCGGAATCAACAGAGGGATATACACCTACCGCGTTAACGACAAGGTCATGCAGATACGGAATAACTATTCAAAGGACGTGTACAACGGGGATATCGGACGGATAGAGCGCATCGACGAAGACGAGCAGGAGGTGACTGTCACCTTCGACGGCAGGGCGATCACCTGTGACTACACTGATCTCGATGAACTGGTACTCGCCTACGCGGTCACCGTGCACAAGAGCCAGGGATCGGAATATCCGGTGGTGGTTCTGCCGGTCATGACCCAGCATTATATTATGCTGCAGCGTAATCTCCTGTATACCGGCGTGACCCGCGGAAAGAAGCTCGTTGTCATTATCGGGACCCGCAGGGCCCTGGCCATGGCGGTCAAGAATGACAAGACCGATGAACGGTATACGTTTCTTGAGTACCGGTTGAAGGGGTGAGTGATACTTTAATAAAGGACCCCGATTTCTCCTTGACTAGAACCCCACTACAATATAGCCAAAGTAAACACAGATATTTATGATCCATTCCATCGTGTTTCAGGATAAAGAAAGTTCAATAAAATGTGAACATGTCCTTAAAACCGGTTATGGAAGGAAATTACTGAAATGTGAATACTCCGCAAACTGCCTTGCTGCAGCGTCGCGGCAAGAAGGCGCCTGGATCGATGAATCAAAGACCAGAACCGGATACGAGATACCCTTTACGCGGCACTTCTACGTGTACCAGGAACTCCGGCCCCTGGAGGTCATTGACCGGGAGATATGGGATCTGGAGCGGGAGATCCAGGAGATGCTGAAAGAGGTGACCAATTGAACTTTACGTATCATGCCTTCGGGATATAC
>CAZEPS010000379.1:0-2971 GCA_964514165.1 uncultured Leptospirales bacterium | reverse complement strand
GACCTTCTTCTGGAATACCGGCCTGTTGCGATAAGCAGGATTGGAGGAGGGGCGAAATGAAACTGAAAGAGCTCTTCGACATCTACCGGGCCCGGTACTTTGCCATGCGCGGTGAATTTGGCTCCCTCACCGGCCCCGACCTTGATGACCGGAACCGGACGCGCGACCTCTGGAACATGGCCTTTGCCGGGCTCGGTGCCGGCACCCTCCTGCTCCGCCTCGGCGCCATCGTGCAGACCGCCTGGTACCTGCAGGAGGTCATGGAGGAAAACCCTGATCCCTACTTTAACAAGGTCCTGGTGGAACGGCTCCGTGACAAGCCGGTTGCCGACGGTGACTGGAGGGAGATCTGGCACCATGCCGCAGACCAGGTACCTGAAGGGTCGCCGGTGCTGGTAAGGGAACTCGCCTCAATAAAGTCAGAAATAATAAACAGGTTTGTTAATGCGCGAAACATCGTGGTCCACATGACGGCAAGTTTGAAGGAGTGGCAGACCGCCCTTGATCAAATCGACGCGGCGGTTGCGGCGTCAGCTGTGTTTGACGGGGCGGAGATTACCGGGGACAACGGGGAGACCGCCATTGCCGCTGACGGCACCTCTATACGGCTCTCGCCCCTGGTGAGCAGGACTGACAGCGGGTCTCCCCTCATATTCCAGGGCGTGCAGGAAGGCCAGATGAAACATATTGACGGCACCACCGGCGATGAGACGGCCATCTCCCTGGAGGACGTGGCGGACTTTTTCGCCCGCATTGAGAAGAACGCCTCTGACCGGTACATGAACAGGTTTGAGGACCTGGTGGCCGGGTACACCGGGCTCTTCGTCGGCCGCGAACGGGAAACCGGGGAGGTCATCTCGCTGCTTGCCGGAGGGAAGCGGGCCATCCAGGTGACCAGCGCGGCCGGTATGGGTAAGAGCGCCTTCATGGCCCACCTCTACAGCACATGCAGAGATTCACTCGGGAAGAAGGGGATTACCGTGGAGACACTGGTCCACTTCTGCGGCCCGGGGCGGGCATCGCACCCGGTGGCCGTGTTACAGAACCTGCTGTACCAGGGTGTTGGCCAGTGGAATGAACTGGACGAAAAAATCCGTGTGACTAAAAAAACCAGCCTTCCCGCTGATTTCAACGATCTGAAAAAACGGTTTCACAGAATATGCGGGGCATGGTCGGAGCGCTGGAAAGGGAAGAAGCTCCTGGCGGTGTTCGTCGACGGCCTTGACGAGTCCTCCAAGGTGCACCGGGACCCCCGCATCGACCGGCTTTTCATCGTGGAGGAGGAAGACGATAAGGGGAACACCATCGAGCGGGAATGGGAGATCCCCGAAAATGTAACGATCATCGTCGGGCACCGTTCCGGTACCGCCTACCGTCTCCCTGAGAACACACCGGAGGTCAAACTGACGGCCCTGGAAGCCGGCGCCATAGACCAGGTCCCCTGGCCCGGGGAACTGTCCCCCGCCACCCGCTCCCGCCTTGCTGAAAAGGGGGAGCCCTTCGGCATGAAGGGCTCGGGCCGCGTCGACCCGGCGTTCCTCCGCCTTTTTTACGACATGACCGTGGAGGGCACCGCCTCAACCGAAAACCCGGCCTCGGTGCCTGAGGGCCTCACCGGCCTGTACGACCGGGAGCTGGCGACCCTCGGCCACGGGCAGGAAAAGCGGCTCCTCACGGTCCTGGCGGTTACCGCCGCGGCTGCGGAGCCGGTCCCCGGGGGACTGGTGGAAATGGTGTACGCCCGGTTCACCGGCGAAGAAGGGGATGGCATCGCGGAAGAGGCCCTGGCCTCGCGGCCGGCCTGGTTTTCAGTTTCTCCCGGGGGAGATGTCTCGCTCTACCATGACCGGCTTCGGTCGTGGGCGCTTCTCCGGTGGTCCAACACGGACCTGCGAAAGATCCATGGCGCCTATGCTGACGTGATGGGTGAGATTCTCGATGAGTACCGGAAGAGCAGGGCTTCTGCCTGAGGAGTACGGCTGTGAGTGAAAAAAATGCGATCTACACCCTCACCCGCCTCCCGCACCACGCAGTCCTCGCCGGAAGGCGGGACGGAGCATACGAACTGGTGATGGACGAAACTTTCCGCCAGGAACAGGTTGAGCTCACCGAGTTCTACGATGCCACCCTTAACTCACTCTCTGCTGTACTCTATGCAGAACAGGAGAGGACCCTGCTGCAGCAAAGCTATGAACTGGATACCGAAGAAGCCCGCGACGAACAGCTCCTTCGTTACGCGAAACTGCTCAAGACCTGCGGAGAGGTGGGACACCAGGCCGAGACAGATTTAGACATGGCCTGGCAGTGGGCCGGGGAGGGGGAGATTGATAAGGCGTTGCGGAAACTGGAACCCATCAATGACGAGGATCGGCTTTTCATGGCGTACTTTCTGCTGTTGTGGATAACGGTAGATGCTGAGAACCTGTCAGATGAACAGAAGAAAGGGAATTGTGAGAAGGTTCTGAAGGAGATTGAGGAGCGGGTGCCTGAAGGAAGTGTTGATCTCAATGAAAGTATTATCTTTATCCTGAACTACATATGTCAACAGATGGAAGCATACAAAGTTTCTACTGATGTGTTTTTGAAGCCCATAGAAATATTTTTGAAGCCCCTAATAGAAGATGTAAGTTCAACAGAGTATGATGAGTTTGTTGCAGGTCTGGAAAGAAGAAAAAAACAGGGGATCCATGTTATTGATGAATATGATAATCCATACAGGTTGGAACAAATTGTTCCTGATTGGCTGGTAGAAGTTGAAGGTAAAGCAGACCCAGTTGAAAGATTGGAAGGATATTTGAGACTTATTGGTAAATACAAAGCTTATAGTTGGAAGGAGACATTTACAAAAAACTACCTTCTATCAAAAGCTGAAGAAATCTTTATCGGTTTACCAGATGAAGAAAAAGATGAAGTAGTATATGAATTGAATGAAAAATTAATATCTGCAGGTAGAATACAGAAAGCAGGATCC
>CAZEPS010000378.1:0-2980 GCA_964514165.1 uncultured Leptospirales bacterium | reverse complement strand
AACATATGAATAGTTTTCACAAAATAAAAACATTTAAATTTAAAGAGAAGGAGCTTTAAAAAATGAGAAAAAGTATTCTTACTTTACTGTTAGTCTCAATCTTTGCTTTTACTTTCAGTTTCGGTCTGATCGGCTGTAAAAAAGCTGACGCACCCGAAGACGAAGCAACAACCGAAGAAGCTGCTGCTGACGAAGAAAGCGGCGACATGGCTAAAGAAGCCAGCGAAATGGGCGACCAGCTTAAAGAAGCTGCAAAAGACGCAGCTGTTGAAGCAGCCAAAGAAGGCGCCAAAATGGGTGGAGACGCCGCCAAGAAAAAAATGGGCTTCTAATTTTTCTTTATTGCTTATTAAAAAAGGGATGCCACAAGCATCCCTTTTTAATTAATGAACAGAACAGCAACATCTCACCCTGATCTCGATTCAAGAATTTCCCTCACCTTCAGTTTCAGTTCGTCCAAATTGGATGATTTCGTGACATAAGCGTCAGCGGTCCAGGTCATGAAATTGCTTTTGTAGTTTGAATACGCGGTATATATAATGATGGGAATCTTTTTATCGCGGGAGAGAATCTTCCCCAGGGCCTCGATACCGTCCATTTCAGGCATGCGGATATCCATGATCACCAGGTCATACTTATTGTTCTTCACCATATCCACCGCTTCCTTGCCGTTCGATGCCTGGTCCACCTCGTGCCCGTCATCCTGGAGTTCCATGGAATAGAGTTCCCTCTGATGCTGTTCGTCTTCAACTACCAGTAGTTTAGCCATTTCAGCCTCCGATATTTTTTTGTTCCCACATCCCGAATACTCTGATTATAAAATACTTATTTCAAGGATTTTTTTCAACATATAACTCTCAACCGGGGATAGAAAGCTGTATCTCGAATTCAACACCCCCCTCTTTCAGATTTCGGACGCTGATGTCGCCGTTGTGGTCCTTTATTATTTTTTTAACGATGGCGAGGCCGAGCCCCACCCCGGTAACCTTGGTCGTGTAAAATGGCTCGAAAACGGCATTCGGATCATCCTCGTCAATGCCGGTGCCGGTATCTGATATTTTTATCGTTACGGCGTCGTTGGTGCTGGCGCTGGTTATGGTGATGGTGCCCCCCATGGGTGTCGCGTCAATGGAATTCTGAAGGAGATTCAGCATCACCTGCTTCATCTGGTTGAAATCAGACTTGACCAGTGGTATGTTTTCGTGGAGATCCTTGTTGACCGATATGTTCTTTTCCTGGAAAATGTTTTTCAGGAGTTCCAGTGTATCCCTGATTATTTCGTTGATGTTGTTGAATTCCCTGATGTACTTGGCCGGCTTGGAGAAATCCATCACGTTCGAAAGGGTCTTTTCGAGCCGTTCAGACTCCTTGAGGATTATCTCCGCCGCCCTGACGATATTCGGGTTTATCCGGGGGTTGTCTTTTGCGAGCTGAATGACCCTCCTCGCGTATCCCCCCATGGTGACCAGGGGATTCCGTATCTCGTGGGCTATGTGGGAGGCGATTCGGCCCACGGCTGCCATTTTCTCGGATTCGATGATGGCGTCCTGGCGTTCGCTGATCTTTTTCATTTCTACCCGCACCGAATCGAGGCTGTTATAGCTTTCAATGGAAAGGGCCGCCTGGGAGGCGAAAATGGAGAGGAGCTCGATACTGTCGTTCCCGATCGGGGCCTGGTTGAACTTGTTGTCGGCGACGATGACCCCGATGGCCTTGTTGACCACGATAAGGGGGACAACGACAAATTCCTTCACGTCAATGAATTCACGTATCTCCTCGTTAACGTTTTCGTCGGACCAGGAATCGAATATATGAACGCTTTCCATGTACTCCAGGGACCGTATTAATACGTTTTCGCTGCTCAGGGAAAACTTGGTCGCCATGACCCTGTTCAGAAGTTCTCTGCCGCTCAGGGTCTTGGTGGTTTCTATTTCCTCGAGGAAGGTCCCGGAAGAGGAAACGGAACTCCATATATCGATAGCCTCCTCGAAGGAATCCGGGCCCACCGCCATCTTCCCTACCAGGTAGTTCCCTTCTACGAGGAAGAGCATTGCCCGGTTAAAGCCGAGGCCGGCGCCCGAGGTCACCCCGGTCAGTATGGTGTAGAGGACCCGTTCTATCTCGGCGTCCTTCTGAATCGACTCGGAAATCTGGCTCATGAGGGATATCTGGTAGTCTTTCCTGAGCTTGTTGGTCACGTCGTCGATTATAATGATGATATGGTTCTTCCCCTGGACGTTTATCTTGGAAATCTTCACGTCAGCGATGATAGATATCTTGTTCACGGTGAGGAGATGGGTCTTCTCTAAAATAATCGACTTCCCTATCTCGATTGCCTGAGAAATCCCACCCTTGAGGCGCGCGTTGACAAAGTAGAATATCTCCTCGACCTTTTTGCCGGTAATCTCTTTCTGGTTGAACTTGAACTTGGTGCAGAAGCCTTCGTTCACAAAGACCACCCTCTGTTCCTCGTTGAGAACGAGGAAATAGGTGCTGATGGAGAACACGATGCTGTTGTACAGTTCCTGGAACTTGTCTATCTCGGTTTTCTGGGAGGATATGACGCTGTCAAAATGCCTTCCCACGACCATGAGTTCCTGGAAGAGATCCTTCAGTTCATCATCGCCCCTGACGTCAATCTGGGGCGCCATGAACTTGCCCTTTTTGAACATGCTCAGGACTGAATTGATTACCCTTATCCTGTTCCGGTAGTAGTTTATGCTGATAAAGGTGAACAGGATTATCCTGAGAAAGAGGAGAAGGATGACCCCCCCGAGCACAAAGAGAAATGTCCTGCCTGAAAAAATATTGTAATAAAAATGAAGGATTATCAGCCCGCTCAGGAGCAGATCCGGGATAAAAAAGAGGAAGAGCCGGAGTTGTGTTCTCTTACGTAGTCTCATGTATTAATCTCCCGGTATTCTCACAACTCATATTGGTACATCTCTAAATAATGACCTCAGTTACAAAATATAATTGT
>CAZEPS010000377.1:0-3022 GCA_964514165.1 uncultured Leptospirales bacterium | reverse complement strand
CTCTGACCCTTTTTTTTTAAAAAAAGGGTCAGAGCCACATTTTATCTACTTTTCCCAACATTCCGGAATAAGCCAAACTTTTCAATATGAATCGGGACTACGGTGAAAACTTCTTATGCCCCGCAAACGTTAAGTGACAGATAATTATCGTTGACAAAATGGAATTGTCTGATCTGATAACGAACAGCGGAACAGAATATTTTCTTTGGGAAGATTGCAAGATGAAAAAAGATACGAAAAGAAGCATATTTCTGATACTGCCGGCTGTTTTGATACTATCCGTACTGCTCCTTCTCTGCTGCGGCAGGCAGGCCGAGAAGAACGTGACCGTCACCTTTGTCATCGGTGACGTGAAACTCATGAGAGAGGGGAAAGAGGCCGCCCCCCTTAAATTGAAAGATATACTGAAGAAGGGCGATACCGTGGAGACCGGGAACATGTCCGAGGCGACCCTCCAGGTCGGGATCAGGGCGGTCATCATGGTCACCTCGAACAGTACCTTTACCGTGAACAAGGTACTCGAAGAGAACAGGGACGAGTTCATGGTGGAGAAGGGGAGGGCCGTGACCACGGTGAAGAAACTCGCCAAAGGAGCCGAGTACACCATGAAATCGAACAACGCCTTTGCCGCGGTTCGCGGAACCACCTTCAGCGTGAACGCCAGGGACACCGTCACCGAGATATCGGTCGCCGAGGGCGAGGTTTTGGTCATGAAACTCGAGACTGAAGAAGAAAAAAAGATCGAACCGGGTAAAACAGCGGTGGTGGCCGATCTTGTCGAGGTTCGCGACGCCAATACCCTGGAGAAGCTCTACTTCGAAAAGGTCAAAGAGGTTCCGGTAATGGACAATGTCGGATCAGTGACCGAAGACGAACTGGAGCAGAAGAGCGAGGAGTACAAGAAGGCCACGGAAGAGGTCACCGAGAAGATAGAACAGCTGAGCCCCATGAGCCTGGAGCAGATCCGGGAAAAATACGGCCGTGTAGACGTGGTGACCCTCTACAACGGCCGGACCATCCGCGGGGCTGTCATCTCCCGGGGCGAGACCCTTACCATGATAACCCCCGGCGGCAGGGTAGCTGTGCCGAAGGTTAAGGTCAAGAATACCAGCGTTTCGATGTAGAAAATGGGGGCACCGATCTTAAAATTTTTGATAAACTCTGTTATTGATCAGGTAGCAGCTACTTCTTCCGTAACAGCGCCTCGACCTTTGACGGAAGACCGAAGATGTTGAGGAACCCGGTGGCGTCCTTCTGGTCATAGAGCCGGCTCTCGTCAAAGGTGGCGATGTCCGGCTCGTACAGGGTCTCCGGCGACTTTCGTCCCACGGCGAGGCAGGTCCCCTTGTAGAGCTTCACCCGTACGGTTCCGGTGACGCTCTTCTGGGTCTCGTTGATGAAGGCGTCCAGGGCCTCCCGCTTTTTCGTGAACCAGAGGCCGTTGTACACCAGGATGGCGTATTCAATAGCGAGCCGGTCTTTCAGGTGCTGGGTGTCCCGGTCAAGGGTTATGGCCTCCAGGTCCCGGTGGGCGGCGATTAGTACCGTGCCCGCCGGGGTCTCGTACACCCCCCGGGACTTGATGCCCACGAGCCTGTTTTCAACAATGTCAACACGGCCGACACTGTTTTCTCCGGCGATTTTGTTCAGCTTTTTCATCAGTTCCACCGGCCCGAGCCGCTCGCCGTCCACGGCCACCGGTATCCCGGCCTCGAAGTCTATCTCCACGTACCGGGGCCTGTCCGGTGCCTTCTCAGGTGCAACCGTTAGATGAAACATCTCCTCTATCGGCTCATAGTAGGGGTCCTCCAGCACCCCCCCCTCGTATGATATGTGAAGGATGTTTCGGTCCATGCTGTAGGGCTTGTCCCTGGTGATCGGCAGGGGGATGTCGTGATCCTTCGCGTAATCGAAGAGTTTGTCGCGGGAATTGAGGTCCCAGATTCGCCAGGGGGCGATAATCGTCAGTTCAGGGGCAAGGGCCTTGTATCCCATCTCGAAACGGACCTGATCGTTTCCCTTGCCCGTGGCCCCGTGGCACACCGCGTCTGCCCCCTCTTTCAGGGCGATCTCAACCTGCCGTTTCGCGATGACCGGCCTCGCGAGGGATGTCCCGAGAAGGTACCGGTTTTCGTACACGGCGTTCGCTTTCACCGCCTGGAACACGTAATCGGTGACGAATTCTTCGGTGAGGTCCTCGATGTAGCATTTGCTCGCGCCGGTCTTGAGGGCCTTCTCCTCCAGGCCGTCGAGCTCTTCTTCCTGTCCCAGGTCTGCGGCGTAGGCGATGACTTCGCAGTCGTAGGTCTCCCTGAGCCAGGTCAGGATAACGGAGGTGTCAAGGCCCCCGGAATAGGCGAGAACGACTTTTTTAACGTCCATGTGAAACCTCTTGATTTTGCAAGATGGAATACATGAATAATTACCGAACGGTGAACATCAATAAAAATTTTAACGCATTCCAATTTTTTGGGATAAATGATGCAAGATGCTGTAATGCCCTCGGTCATGGCTTGATGGCCTCTCCTCTGTCCAGCCGAGAGTATTTTGGCCATCCTGTCAACGCTCGGCACTGCGGTGTCCTGCCGGGAGCCTCTCCCGGAGGGAGAGGGGGTGTATAATTGAAATATATTTCCAAGACAATTGAGGGGGGGGGTGGCGACTTGCAAATTAAAATTTTTTTTAATTTCCGCTCTCCCGTTCGTATAGCGTATGTGTACATTTCGTCTGAACATGAAGAAAAACCGTCATAAGAACCTGGTCTTGAACGGTGGAGTAATTATAAATCGATTTGGATTAGACACTGGGTTGAATTCCAGAAGGTTTATCCGTACAGGTATCAAAGTATATTCGGGACCATAAGTGACGAAAAGCGCGAACCACACCCATGTCACTTTCACTATGCCGGGAACCATCGCGAAACTATTATTTAAAAGAAAATACGACCCGGAACAGATGATGCCCCTGGCGGCCGGTATATACAAAACCCTATTGGCTTCAACCGCGAAGGTAAAGGGAAAAG
>CAZEPS010000376.1:0-3023 GCA_964514165.1 uncultured Leptospirales bacterium | reverse complement strand
GCCCCGGCCATGGACAGCACATACAACAGATTATTCAGAAAAAACTGCTCCACTTTCATTGACAAATGGGAACCGTGGGGGTAAAAACATGGTCACATAGAAAAAACTACGGTTCCAAGGAGTCAGTCATGAAAAGGGGATTGGTTATTGCCGCGATTGTTATCGCAATTATCAGCATCGACACTGATCTGTTTTCAGGCCTTTCCCAGAAGGCCCTGGGGCTTCAGCTGTCAAAAAAGAAGATTACCGATCAGGCCGACGCGGATTGGTTGGCAACCCGGAAGAACATACACAGGGAGATACGCAAAATCGACCGGGAGCTGAATATCTACATCGAAACATATGAAAAGCAGGTCAATGAATATAACGCCTGGGCACTTGCCGCCGGCCTGCCACAGTACCGGATGCAGAATATTGATCATGTGAACAGGGCCAGGAGGCTGAAGCAGGCACTCAGGGACCTGTATTAGCACGGAAGGGATCAGGCTGACGAGGGGAGCTGGTAGACGATGGTCTCGATGTTCTCGAAATCCTCCCTTTCGAGCTTGATCGTCTCGTACCGGAGGGTCTCGGTATCGAGGACTATCCCCTGGAACCGTCCGAGGGAGCAGGTCCCGCAGTTGAGATAGCGCTTCTTGCTGTTCAGATGGTAGGTCTTGTGGGCCTCAATTCTGTGGGTGTGGCCGAGTACCACGACGTCGTAGCGCTTCAACAGCTTCAGGGCGTACCTGAGGTAGCGGTACGAGTTGTACTTCCGCACCTCGTGTATCTCTTCCGACCGCTCCAGGATGCTGAAATAGAGCTTCTTGACGAAGCGCGTTATCACCATCATCTTTAGAAACTTCACCAGGAAGACGCTGATGACCTGTCCGATACGGGTCCCGTTAATAAAATCGGCCCGGTGGCCGTGCTCGACGTAAATTTTCTTTCCCTGGCTGTTTTCAATCAGGAAGGAGTTGCGCCCGAAGTCGTTTATATAATCGTGGTTCCCCTTGATATGCACGAAATCGTCACCCTTCAGGTAATCAATCAGTTCTTTGTTGTATTTCTCTATCTCCTCGAAGCGGTACTTGTAGAGCTCGTAAATGTCCCCGTTGAGGACAACCTTTTTGACCGAATAGCGTTCTCGTATGGCATCCAGGACCCGGATAAACTCCTTCGGTTCCCATTGAAACGCGCCGAAGTGATCCCCGTTGCATATATGCAGATCAGAAATAACCAGAATATTCATACAATTCGTTCCATTACACACAGTGTTCACGATAAACATAAAAACCATTAATATAGTTAATTTAAACAAAACTTACATTTTTTGTTTAATTGTGAATCTTGTTCCCCTTAACTTTTGGGGGCAGAACTGGAATTGTTTGTATTAATGAGGGACCTGAACTTCAGGTTGTAGAGGTTAATCACCCTGCGGATTTCCCGGTCACGGGTCTCCCTGATATAGACCGGGTATCGCACAACTTCCCGTCGTGGACCGTTCAGGGCGCGCTTTTTCATGATCGAGAGGTTTCCCTCGAGAAAATCGAGATCCATCATGGTCACGCCCCCGGGGCCGGAAATCTCTCCCTCGAATCGGGAACCGGTTTTCGTGAGCCTGGAACCTTTTCCAAGCGAGAGGAAGTCCTCCAACCCGGCAAACCGTTCGGCCGTTTTTCCGCTACCCCTGGTTATCAACTCCACCACCCTGGCGCTGAACTCGGCCTGACCCATGGCCTCCCGGCGGGGCGGAACCAGGGCAAGCCTCGACCATGAAACAGCTGTTATGCGGCTGTCCCGGCCGTTCTCACGGTCGGTGAAGAGCGCCACGTCCCAGTGGTTGCGCGACACCAAAAGCTGTGTCGTCTCACGGTACGACCGCACCGCTTCGCAGCTTCCCAGGGTGAGCCGGTTTTTGTCGATGTCGTAGTTGAACAGGGGCTTGCCGAGAAAGGTGTTCCCGGTAAAGGCGAGGCAGAAGGCCGGGACCAGGGCGAGAAAGGCTAATCTGAAGGGCCCCTTCGACACTATGTGTCCTGCTCGCCGAAAATGAAGGCTTCGTTCATCTCCCGGAGAAGGTCATTCACGATGCCGGCGAGGAGTTCCCTGATGAGGATGGGACCGATGTCCTTGTAGATGTCACCGACACCGATGGCGCTGTACGATTTCCGCTTAACCGAAAACGCGGCGATGAGTTCACCGGTGGCGGAATCGACCACCCTTCCCTCGACCCGTATCTTTGCCTGCCCGGCGTGCATGGAACCGGCAAAGAAGCGACCGGCCCGGCTGCCGGTATGCATCTCGGTAATGGAGAGTTCCATCCGGGCCGGGGCGCCTGTTTCGTTCCCGGAGGGCCGGTACTTTTTCCGGCCGGAACCGATGGAGGCCGCGGGCTCGTCCTTTGTATCATTCATCTCGTCACTCATGGTCAATTCAGCCGTGATGTACTGTTCACCGGCATGTTTTTTTAAAAGGGACTCGAGCCAGATTTTGCAGTCCTCGGGGCTGACTTTCCGGTGGCGGGAAATCTCGTCAACAAGCACCGGCTCAATGTATATACGGTTGTATCTCCCTGAACGGGCCGCCTTGTCATCTGACCAGAACTTTTCAAGGTATTTCCCCTTTTCGAGGACAGAATAACTCTCAAGAAAACCGCTTCTCCCCGCCCCGGTGGTTGCGGCACAGGCGACAAAGAGAAGCAGAGCCGCCGAGGCCGCTACCCATTTAGCTGTCGGTATATTCCGGTGAGCCATGATCGTTCCTCCTGATAATACCGCTCCACTCTATCACCGACCCATCCTTACTGCAATCACAATATCCTTACTGGCGCTATCCCTTCATCATTCCTGTTTCAACGATGCTGTTTATGGTATCTCGTAGTGTCAGGCGGCCCGGGAGAACGAGTCTATTCGTTGACTTTTTATCCACATCATGATATATTAAAATAAGGGTACATCTATACATCGGTTTTATTCATTATTTAAATGGGATAAAACCGATGTAAACCAACATATGTGCCCAAAAGGGAACCTCCTGTTTAA
>CAZEPS010000375.1:0-3041 GCA_964514165.1 uncultured Leptospirales bacterium | reverse complement strand
GTCATTACCGGGCTTTTTTTCATCTCACCAGGTGTCTCGCCGTCGTCGATATATTCGTGAAGATACCCCTTGTCTTTTTTCCAGGAAAGGGCTCTTTCATTGGTGAATTTATCGTAACAGAGCTGAAATCCATAAATGGATTCATCGGTATTGTACCATACGATAAGATCAAAAAAATCGTCGGAAAACCACCGCCTTTTTTTTTCGTTCGGAATCTGTTTTAAATTCTCAATTTCAGCGAGCATGAACTTTCTGCTTACTCGTGTATACCTGTAAAAGATCCGTTTTGGAACTTTCCTCTTTTAACGCTGCCATCAGGAAAGGAAAGAACCCCGATTCCATGGAACTCTCCTTCTTTAAACTCGCCTACATACTTTCGTCTGTCTTCGAAAGATATAATTCCGTTACCATTGAATTTATTATCTGAAAAAGTCCCGATATATTTGTTACCATTTGCGAATTTCAGCATCCCCTGTCCATAAAAGTTACCATTCTTAAACTGGCCCGTGTATTTACTGCCATCCGGTCTTTTCATAACTCCCCAGCCTTCCTTTTCTCCGTCAGAATATTGTCCGATATATTCCAGGCCATCATTGCCGGAATAGGTTCCCCATCCATACTGCATATTATCTATAAACTGCCCCCGGTATTCGCTTCCATCAGGGAAAGATAGGGCTCCTATTCCGTTGTATTTGCCATAAAGGAACTGTCCCCAGTATCGTCTCCCGTCAGGGTACATTATTGCACCCCAGCCGTTAAAATTATTTTCGGTAAAATATCCGCCGTATAAGGTGCCGTCATTTTTAACCAGGGTTCCGAATCCATGCATCTTGTCCCTGGTGAAACTACCGGTATAGATTGTACCGTCCGTAAGGCGGTATGTCCCTATTCCGCTGCTGCAATTACCATCTATGCATTGTGAATGGGAAGTAAGGCTAAAGGTGGCGAAAAATACTGCTATTAATATTAAAAGTCTGGCAAGAGTCATAATGATATCCCATGGAAGAATTATTGGAGAACTACTCTTGATTTTCCGAAAAGTTACGGCTGATTATTATCTTCAGCCGGTTTTTGGATGCACATTATGGATTATTTCGATTTTCCATATTCTTTATTATAATTCGATTTTCAGAGGTTCCCCAGTTTAAATATTGATTTTATAGTTCTTTATACATGGTGAACGATATTGCAAGTATTTTATTCGTAAGGGAGATAATAATTCGTTATGGTTGTTCAGATTTAATTATCTGTTCAATTATTCTAAAGAATTTTTTGATTTTTTTTTGAGCGTGATATGCGATATCCTCTGGTTCCACTGCTATATCTTCAGTTTCTGAAAGAATTTTTTGTATAGCGTACCGGGATTCGTCAATTGAAATGCTGCCGTATACTCCCAGGTTTTGTATGTTCATCACATTCTTTATGATGGTGACCAGCTCATTGTGGTATTCAGTAGGGTTTATGGTTGCCAGCCCGCAGCGGGACAAAAAGCCTTCGTATAGTGTTATACCAAAATGGGTTACAAGTATTTTCGAAGAAAGAAGAAGTTCAGCGTAAGGACCTTTTGTTTTTCTCTCGTTTTTATCGGTATCGATAATAAAGGTTTCGGTTCCGGAAAGAAAGACAGAAGTAGTATTTTCGGGAAGTATCATTTTTAAAAAATCAATATACCGTTTATCCGGTCCAAAACCTGTGTACACTGCTGTGTCAATTGTCCTTGGTTTTTTTTTCATTCCTTTCAGGGAATTAATAAAATTGATTCCATAGATAAAACATTCCGGATGGTAGTGCTTTTTTTCATACTTAAGTAACCTGCCCGGAAGCAGGTCGATACGGAAGTCTGCAAGGTTTCTTCCCGGTCCAGAATCGTCAATTACGCAAACCGGGCCCCTCTTTTTCAATTCTGTTATGCTGTCAATTGAGGAATCCCTGAGGTCCCTGATTATGATTTGATTACCGGATGGAACTTCAGCACTCCAGATTTTCTGGAGCACGGAGGAAAGGAAACCGGGTTTCTCCTCAGTACAGAGGGTCACCGGGTACGCTGTTTCTGCTAACAGGAAGTCGGCGAGTGATGCCATTCGCTGAATGTGACCGCATCCCAGGGATTGTCCCCATCCGGTTACTATGGCTATGCCAGTTTGAGACATTTGGACGGGATCATTCCTCAATCTGAGTCATCGGTCTCTGTGCTACATTCCTGTTAATTGCCATGAGGGACGGATTCTCTTCAAGGTACAAATACACGTCTTGCAGTGAAAATGGTATTCCCCTGTAGAGATTTTCATAGAGGATTTTCGCGAACCGGTAATCTTCCGGGGTGTCAACGGTCAGCCGCAGGTCGTCAAACGGCATGACAGTGTCCACTGGAGTGCGGACAATTTTAAAAGCATCAGGATGTTCTTTGATGAAGGGGGTGACATGCTCCCGGTGGTACTGCTCTGTACATGATTCGTGTGCCCTTTTAAGGGCGGATCCCTTGATGAGTTCAACCGCCGTACCGAGGGGTATGTTGGTAACAGAACTCAGGTCTGCTTCGTTATGAAGGGCGAAACGAACCGCCAGGGAAGCGTAGTATGGATCAGTGAAGGGATTATCACCGGTTATTCGTATGATATAGTTGCTGTCATATTTTTCAAGAACGTCTGCGAAACGCCCAAGGACATTATGAACCGAACCGGTAAATACCTTTATTCCGAGTGACTCGGCGAGTTTGCATATCTCCCTGTTGTTTTCCTCGGTTGTTGTCGCGAGAACAATATTGTCTACTCCTTCAATCGACTTAGCCCGTTCAATGACATGGTGAATCAGCGGTTTGCCGGCGAGGTCGAGCGTGGCCTTGCCGGGAAGGCGACTGGAGTTCATTCTCGCCTGTATAACGGCAGTCATCTGATAGGGAACGTTGTATGGTTTCTTGTCCAGAAGCTGGTTAATTATCTTGTGGTTAAAATTTGTATGTGTACCATTCATCGCAATTCTCGCAGTCCGGATTCCGGTAGAAGTCCTTTCTGTAATCTTTGATGAAGGCTTCTCGTTTTGAC
>CAZEPS010000374.1:0-3055 GCA_964514165.1 uncultured Leptospirales bacterium | reverse complement strand
TATTCATTAAAAATTTCGGGAAACCTTCTTTTAATCTACAGTGCCGATGCGTGAGGGGGCATTCCATATGTCTCACCATTTTCAGCATATTGAGCCAGTGCCTTTGTTATACTCGTTCCGGCGACTTTGTAGACATGGATAAAAATAAATTTATGACTGTGGGAAATTAACATTTCAATAACCTGCTGGTAAAATAATCCTGACTGTTACCTGTACTCAACAGATAAAGTATATCTTTAGACAATGATTAATTTTTCAAATGTTTCATTTATTAAGTCCTTGTCAATATCAATATAAGAAATATCTTCCCTGACTCCGGTTTTTACACTATCCCGCACAGCGTCAATGATATCCGTGGGATTGCCAGCGTACAGGAATATCCCCTTTTCAATATACTCCTTCATGGCTTCTCTTCCGTTGGGATGTACTATCACAGAAAGAACGCCGAACGCCAGGGCCTCATAGGCGACAGTGGACCAGAAGGTTATATTAACATCTACCGATTTAAAAAGGGTATACAGCGGTATAGACGTGGACTTTTCTATATCATACGCGGCTGAATTACCTAATAGATTCCCAATAGCTTCTTTTTTATCAAGCATCTTGGGATGCAGGCGAATCAACCAGAAAATGTCTTTCGACTTTTTAATCGCTTCCACAAGATAACCGGGAAAATAATCCGGTATCGGCTGTAAGGACACCAATACCTTACGGGAGTACTTGCCGCTTAATTCTTCCAATTGTTCCATATCAATCTTCCAGTCATCATGTACAGCGCTTTCATTCACGCAATAACTGAGCCAGGGATTACCCCCAACGAGAACACGGTGTCTGCTTGTTCCGTCAGCCCACTTCCGTATTCTTTCCGCGCTCTTCTCACCCCACATCCAGAAATATTCAGGTAAAAGATCGTATCCTGTTTTCGGGAGCTTTGACCAGTGGGTATACATGTAGTGATAGTCCCCCTGCTGGCCGTGTTGAAACTCTATTGTTTTTATACCGAGATCATTGCAGGCGAGAATGAGCGCGAACGCGACATCATGGTAATAGCATGCGATAAAAATTATCTTCGGTCGATATTTACACAAAATACTTTTAAAAACTTTCTCATAACCAAGAACTTTTTCCAGCCTCTGAATCAACGCTCTTTCATCGGCATACATGAATGATATGTTCTTTGTATTGATAAAATCCAGGAAATCCCGGTATCCGGTTATCTGCGGCTTACGACAAAAGGCAAGCCTGGTTTTTATTTCAAAGGCTGAGAGGTGAGCTTCGACAAGTGAATAATATCTGTCGAGAAGTACGGGAGGGTTCCACCGCTGCCCCGTGTCCGCGCCCTGATATGAAAACTCGAGATCTTTGATACGATATTCTTTCATGAAGTGCTGAAAGCTGTCAGCGAACCGGCTGAAATACCTGTCACCAGTTTTTTCAAGGCGGACCGATGTATAGGTGAGGAAAAAGGCGTCGACATGGTCTTTGTGAAACAGGGCTGAAACCTTAACGCTGCAATATTTTACCGCACTTTTAACCAGATTTATCGTTAAGCGTAACAGGGACTTATTTGGAACAGCCGGCTCTTCCTCTATATCATTTATCAACTGGTATGCGAGAACAGACCGGATATAGGGCCAGATAATGACCCCCCGATAGGTGATATCGTTGATCGGGAATTCCGATTCAATTTCGTTGACCAGTTCAATAAACTCTTTATTCGACAAGCCCATCTGTTACCGCTGGAAAACTCAATTCGGATTTCTTAAAAATAGAACTAAAGAAAATTAGTACACGTTTTAAAATATCTTCTATACAATCAGCGGTTATTGCCGTGAAAGATAGTGAATGAATTTATGATATTCTGTTTATTTATATTATTAATCGTGGGAAGGTTTATTCCCATATTCGATATTTCGGTGCTCACTTCATTTGAAAAGGCAAATTTTTTATAAATGTCCATGCGGCTCAAAGAGACAAAAAAAGGCCGCGAGTCAATGCCCCTTTCCATTAGATGTTTAAGCAGTGCTTCCCTGTCGTGTTTTTTCAGGAGAACACTGACAAGCCACACGACCCGTTCTCTGCCTGGAATGTCTTTCTGCCATTCCAGGAAATCCAGATCTTTCAATATACTTTTATACGACAATTCAATTTTATGCCGCCACCGGAGGATCTCATCAATCCGCTCCAGCTGGGCGCACCCGATCGCCGCCTGAAGGTTGGTCATACGGTAGTTAAACCCGACATGGTCGTGCCAGTACTTCTTCACGGGGTTCATTCCGTGGTCCCGGAGGATGCGCATCTTATCGTCCAGTTCGTCCGAATCCGTGCAGCACATCCCCCCCTCTCCGGTGGTGATGATCTTGTTCCCGTAAAAGGAGAAGCAGGAGATATCACCAAAGGAGCCGACCCGCCGCCCCCCGTACCCTGCCCCGTGGGCCTCGGCGCAGTCTTCTATCACATGGATATTGTTCTTTCGGGCGATATCCATAACCGCGTCCATGTCGCAGGCCTGGCCGTATATGTGCACGGGTATTACGGCCCTGGTTTTAGGAGTAATGGCCCGGGAAATCTCACCAGGGGATATGCACCATGAGTCCCTGTCAACGTCCACGATGACCGGGGTCGCGTTTGCATGGAGCACCGCGTTAATGGTTGCGGCAAAGGTCAGGTCAGGGACGATGACCTGGTCCCCCTCCCCGATGCCCAGGGCCGTCAGGGCAAGGTGGAGTGCGGCGGTTCCGTTCGATACGGCAACGCCGTGGGACGTGCCGATATAGGTCGCAAAGTCCTGTTCAAAACGGGTTATGTACTTGCCGGTACTCGAGATCCAGGTTGAAAGAAATGCGTCTGACAGGTACCGGTATTCGTTCCCCCGGAGTTCCGGTTCAGCCACCGGCATGTGGAGTCGCTGGTCAAATCGAAAGTAATCGACCGGCCTGAAGTCGTCGTCTACCAGGGGTATGATGCGCACCCTTCTGCTCGACCTGCCGTAGAGTTCCTCGACGCTGTCGTGTATACTCCCGTGTACGAAGTCACCGAGGTCTTCCCTCCTGAG
>CAZEPS010000373.1:0-3061 GCA_964514165.1 uncultured Leptospirales bacterium | reverse complement strand
TTCGGCCCATATTTCATCGAGCTTTTTGTCCGGCTCATCCAGGCTCTTTATCAGACCTTCAACCAAGATGAACCGCTCCTCTGGTTTCAGTTTCATTGCCTCATCTAACAGCTCTTTCGTGCTCATTGTGGTTACCTCCGATTGTTATGGAGCGCAGCGGACTTACCGTCCGGTGCAGCGCCTTGTTAGCCGTAGTCGCTATTTGTATTTTATAGAGATTGCACTAATTCCATAGCCCTTGGCTACCGCATATGCCATATTCCCGATTGGTACACCTACGCTATAAGAACCAGATTTGCCAACAACAATGATGGCGTCAGCTCCAATTTCCCTTGCTTTCATTAGTCTCTGCTTCATATTCCAAGAATCGTCAGTATCTCCGCATGTAATCTGTGCTATCTCGGTGTATTCTCTATCCGGCTTTGCTGTATTGAACACATCCACCTTTGCATCAGTGTTTTTAGCGGGGTATGTCTGCCCATACACTGCAACCTTTGGCTTAGCCATAAGGAAACCAGTACTTGCGCACCCCGTCAGACCTATCATTAGCATTATTGTTGCTAGTGCTTTGGCGTATTTCATGCTTTTCTCCTAAGGATTATTTACGGCTAAAGGGCATTGTTAGCCGGATTTTAAGTTATTTTTATGGGTATAAAATCAAGAGCAATACAGCTTTCATCTCCAATCACACATGCGTCACTTCCTGCCACAATTTCAAATGCTTCTCCTGGATTTACCACTGCTTCATTTCCGGATGGATCTTTGACCATCATTTGACCTGAAATAACATATCCAATATGATTTTCTGAATCTTTTCCTGTTTGAGGGCCAGCGTGTAAAGACCATTTCCATCCTGGTTGATAAGTCCCAAATCCTATTGCTGCCGTTCGAAGGGATGCAAAAGAACGGATGCTGCCGTCAATAAATTTTCGGGCATTATTTTCATTGTTTGGATCCCCTTTAATAATGCCAGATTGTGAGTCCATTTTTTGTTTTGTCATCATTTGTATTTACGGCTAACTCTAGTTTCAGCTGCAAACCGTTAAGCTGGCGTGGTTGTTGCTTTAGCAAGAACCATGACAGTAGGTTTGTCTGCTGCATACGCTTGTTATACAGTCCTTCTATATTTTGTCATCCTACCAGTGCCACTGGATATAATTCTCTTCTCTTCCAGTAACTGCTTTAGATCCCTGCTTGCCGTTGCACTGGATATTCCTTTGCATACATTCATATATTCTTTTCGATCAAACCAATCATTTAATTTTGTAAGTGCTATTTCTGTTCTTTTATTAAAATCCGGACTTTTAGGGCTCGATTCAGATATTGTATCACGAAGTGCTTGATTGATAATGTTTAGCATAAATTCTATAAAAATAGTTGATTTTCCTGTATTATCAGATTTTGTTAAAGCATTATAATATTCTTGTTGGTGGTCTTTAGTTAGTTTCTCAATAGGTACAAATTCAAATATTGGATTAACATTCATTAATAGTCTTGTTTGCCAGAATCTTCCCATTCTCCCATTTCCATCTTCAAAGGGATGAATAAATTCCATTTCATAATGAAAAACACAACTTTTTATAATGTCTAAATCCTCATCTTTTCTAAGGTATGTAAATAAATCATTCATTAGACCAGGAACCATTTCTGACGTTGGAGCAATATGCGTAACCTGTTTACCTTTCATTATTCCAACTTGGGATTTCCGATATTCTCCCGCATTTTCTACAAGATCAGACATTAAAAATTCATGAGCTTTGAGAAAATCCTGTTTTTTATATGGATTGAAAGAAAATATAGCATCATATGCTTTGATGGCATTTCTTACTTCTATAATATCCTTTTTAGGTCCTATTATTTTTTTGTTATCTATTATTGCTGTAACATTTTCAATATTTAAGGTATTTCCTTCAATAGCTAAAGAGGATTGGATTGTTTTTATTCTATTTTGTCTTCGTAATTTGGCCTCAGGCTTAACAAGCATAAGACCTTGGCAAATCCCTAATGCTTCGGTAATTTGCCCATATAATTTTAGTACTGTTTTTGTAATGTTATACGGTGGCTTCATAACGTAATGATAGTATCATTTGATATTATTATCAAGCACAATTTTCTATTTATTAGCAAAAGTCTGTATAACGATTGAGGTAACCGGCAAGGTTTTCTGGAGCGAAGCGGAAGAAATCCTTGTCCGGTTGACCGATTTGTTATGCCCGTATTTTCATTGTTCAATTCTACGCTGATAAGTATTCGGTTATTTTTTTAAAAATTTCATTAGCAATCTTAAAAAAGTCTTCAGCAATCTCTTTTGATGGTTTGCCATCTGGAAGCAAACCTAAATCTGTTGGATACCGAGAATCAATATAAAGTTCATTGATCTGATCGAAAATTTCTTGTTTAAAATTCAGATCAATATATTGTTCTACCCTTCCTTTAAGATTGATTATATTATGAATTCTTGGAACATTATTTTCTTTTTCTTCTAATACCGCCTTAATGCTTTTCTCTATTGTTTGTTGAGAATGAAATGCAACCATATTGGTTAAATTTTCATTAGTTATGATTTCTTTTATAACACTTAAATCATCTTTGGCTGCTTTTAGCCAATACTCAGTTTGTCTTTTCATAAAGAACTTTTCCTGTTTTTTCTATCTCATTACAAAAGGAGCTTCCATTTTTTACAATAATATCATATTCTCCTTTTGTGTAGACTATAAGATCAATTGGAACTTTTTTTGACAATTCGTAAATTTTTTGGCGTACTAATAGTTTATTGCTCATTCTTTCTTTATAAGTTTTTGATATTTTTTGAGAATTTAATATAACAAAAAGATCAAGATCGCTATCATCATTAGCAGATTCTTTTACAAATGAACCGAATAAAATAATCTTATATGGATCAATTCCTTTGAGATTATTTATAATAGCAGGGATATATTTTGTTTTATCTGTCATTCTTATCACCAATTCACTTTTATTTTAATCAAGGGCATAACATCTTAGTAAATACCCATCCAGAATATTGGTTTCTTGTAAGACGTCAAGGAGAATACAAATAGAT
>CAZEPS010000372.1:2092-3131 GCA_964514165.1 uncultured Leptospirales bacterium | reverse complement strand
TGGCCCAGTGCATTTTGTTCTGCACGGTGGCAAAGAACTCTTTGGTGGTTTCGTCATTCCGGTCGTAATCGGCGGAAAGGGCGTAAATATCGGTGATCTTCTGGTAGAGCCGTCGTTCGCTCAGGCGGATTTCCCGGATGCGTTCCAGAAGTTCGTCAAAATAGTCCTGCCCAAAGTGCTTGATCTGCTTGAGCCTTTCATCATCCATGGCAAAGCCCTTGATGATGTATTCATGGAGGATCTCAGTAGCCCACTTGCGGAACTCGGTGGCGCGGTGGGAATTGACCCGGTAGCCCACAGCGGTAATGGCCCGCAAATTGTAGTACATTACCTCTTTTTGCTGGGTTTTGCCCTCCATGGCCCCGTGCTGAGTGGTTAGTGCAAATTTTGCACATACCACTTGTTCGTCCAGTTCGCCTTCTTCAAAGATGTTTTTCAGATGCTTTGAAATGACGCTGCGGTCTTTCTGAAACAGTTCGGCAATGAGCTTCTGGGTGAGCCACAGGGTTTCATTGTAAAAGTAGACATCGATATTGACTTTGCCGTCAGCGGTTTTGAAGATAACGAAGTTGGGGTATTTTTCGGGGAGGTTAGGGTTGGTCATTTGAAACTCCCTCCTTGAACTACCGAGAAATCCTTGGCAGTTGCCAGTGGCCTCACCCCTGGAGCCCCCCGGCCCCCTGAAGGGGGAGTTGGATCATTCTCACTGAAATAAATTTCTTGTTTACTGTCAGGGGCTATGTCCGGTCCGTAGATGTAGTGGTATCCCCGGGTTTCCAGGAGTTCGATTGTGAGGGCTTCTATTTGGTTTTCGGTGATTTTATTTGTCATAATAATCATCCTTGTCCCATTGTTTCGGATTATTTTTAATATATTCGGTTATCCGGTAAAATGATTCATCATCACGGATGATTACGTCATAAAAGGATTTTTGCCATTTAAAACGCATGTTGCCTGATAAATGTATATTTTTTGATGACGTTGTTTTAAACGCGCCTATCAATTCCGGAATTGGTTTTATTTTGATATTTTCCGGTAG
>CAZEPS010000372.1:0-1992 GCA_964514165.1 uncultured Leptospirales bacterium | reverse complement strand
GGAACGGCACGTGTTGTCCGGTAGGGAACGGCACGTGTTGTCCGGTAGGGAACGGCACGTGTTGTCCGGTAGGGAACGGTGCGTGTTGTCCGGTAGGGAACGGTGCGTGTTGTCCGGTAGGGAACGGTCGCGACCGTTCCCTACCGGGGATATCAATATTATTCCATGGAAATGGTTCGGCATGATACAATATTCACCCATTTTCAAATATTTATATTGGTCGAACAACCAACGCCATTGATTTTCAACGATTTTTCCGTATTCATTCAATTTCATTATATCATTTTCAATACTGCCAAATTCATTCACACGTCCATGGACACATGTTGTAATAAAATACGCTCCGGTTGTTGTATAATCATATCCTTTTAATCGCAATAATTTCCTTTCACGCATTTTTATACCTATTGTTTTTCTCCTTACAGAATATGCTGCCCTCTCACCCCGTAAGGAACGATCGCGACCGTTCCTTACGGGAACGGACGGGGTTGGGATATCCATATGAAAATTCATATTTCAACCCTCACTTCACCGCTCATCAGTTTAGGCAAGAGAGTGTCGCGGAGTTTTCCGAGGGTGCGTATTTGCTCTATGTTTATAATAACTTTTTTAAAATAAATAGCTACTTGCGATTCGAACTCTAAAATTACTGTTTCAGTTGGAATAGCAATCTTTACGTCGCGGAATGTATTTGTGGTAATAGTATCAAAAACGCTCCCGTATGCGGAAGATTGAAGCTCTTCGACAACATGATTTATAAGAAGATATGAAAAGAAATAGCAGTTTTGCATACGAGGCAAAATGCCATAATTTGATTGGCTAAAGGCCATCGGTTTTGCAAGAATGCAATATTTACCAACTGTACCACGGGCGGAAATTACGGTGGAATATTTCGGTAAAAGTTTAGCTGAACTGTTATTCAGTCCAAGTTTTGTAATGCGCTTCTCTGAATTGAGAACGAAAGACTTATGGCTTGAGGCTATATCACCGCCTGCTAACCACGGAATATCTCCATCCCAATATTCTGCATTTACTGTTTTCGGCGTACCACCACCGACCAGTTCAATTACTTGGAGTAAACTATCTTCTTCCCACCCCTCGGCCCCTAAATCCCCTAAAGGGGACTTGCTATCCACTCTGTTATTCTCACCCTTCAGAGAGTCGGGCTCCTCTTTCACCCCCTTCAGGGGGCCGGGGATTCCCATCCTCCCCCCTTTAGGGGGGACCGAGGGGGGCCTAAACCACTGCCGAAACAACGCCTCGGCCATGGCTTCCAGCGTCCTGTTCTGACGGTGCAGAAGATCAATCTTGTCATCGAGGCTGGAGAGTACAGAGGCAATGGCCTTTTGTTCAGGGAGGGGGGGGAGGAGGAAATAGTGATCTTTTACTACCTCAGTCTGTACTCTTTGTCTGCCTGAACTACCAGTCATTGAAAGTATTGCTATTTCTCTAAATTCCGGAGAAATAGAAAAATAGTATAGAAAATGCTTATCACTAATTCCTTCCTTTTCTCTAATTACAATATATTCAGTAGAGCCAAAACCGACTTCTCCATCATCTAAAATATCAACATAAGCTGTTTTCCCATTTTCAAGACAAGGTGTAATCCGCGCAACAATTGTATCCCCATTTTTAAATTTCATTCCTCCATTATACGGTTCTAAAGAATAACTAGAGATACGTTTTGTGAAAGGTTGCAATAATTCCATTGCGATTTTTTTTGCAATTTTCTCTTTTACAATTGTTTCAGAAGGATTGATTATAGCAATCTCATTAAAAGATGTTTCCTTCCATTCACCCATCAATCTTCACCCTCTTCAGGAATACATGGTAGAGACGCGATGCATCGCGTCTCTACCATGCATGGCGTCTCTACAATCACCAATCACATTCCTACCACAAATCACGTTTCAACAACCATTTCACGTTTCTACCAACAATCATGTCTTTGCCAAAATTCTGTAAAATCGCAATCCACCGCCGTAGAGACGC
>CAZEPS010000371.1:0-3191 GCA_964514165.1 uncultured Leptospirales bacterium | reverse complement strand
ATAAATAGAAATCAGTAGTTGTTCCTATACATGTTTTTTAGACCACAATAATTGCAGCATATTCCTCCGCCGCCGAAGGCGGCGGAGGAATATGCTGCAGTAGTGCCTTGCAATAACACAATAGTTAAGGACTAATTACTGAAAAGAAATAACTTCTTTCGCATTGGAGATCTTCATGAAAAAGAAAAAGCTCGCCATCTGCCTCATCGGTTACGGCATGATCGGCCACGTCCACGCAGAGGAATACGAAAAGCACCGGGACGAAATTGACCTCTTCTTCTGCGATACTGACCGGGGCCGCCTCAAAAAGGCAGAAGAGGACCATGGACCGGCAGGCGTATTCACCGATTACGACGAGGTCCTCAAGAGGGATGACATTGACGCTTTCGACATATCCCTCCCCCACCACCTGCACCACGAAACAGTACTCGCCGCCCTGGAGGCGGGGAAACACGTTTTTCTCGAAAAGCCGATAGCCAACTCCCTCACTGAAGCGGACGACATGATACGAAAAGCCGAAGAGAGGGGACTGGTACTGGCCGTGCTTGAGAACTTCCGGTACGAGCCCGGGGTTAACCGCGCCAGGGAACTGATGGACGCCGGCGTCATCGGGGAACCCTTCATGGTGAATATCCACGAGCTCTCTTTCGCCATAGAAATGACCTCCCAAATGAAGACCTACCAGTGGCGCATGAAGGAAGCCACCGGCGGGGGGGGCATCCTCTTCGACCGGGGGGTTCACCTTATGGCCATGGCCAACCGTCTCGGTGGGCCTGCCCGTTCCGTGTACGCGGTGACCAGGCGCCCGGACAACAAGTGGGATGTGGACGAGACCTCGGTCATCACCCTGGTCCACGAAAACGGCATAGTGACTAATGTAATCGAAAGCTGGAACGTGCGGAACCCACCCCGGGTACCCATGATGGCGGTCTACGGGAACCGGGGAAGCATCGTGGAGGTGCCGGAGAAACGGCTTCCGGGACACCGCCAGTTCGAAATAGGGGGAATCTCTGTGTACAGCGAGACAGACGAGCGGTTTCACTCAACGGTGAGTACGGACGTTATAAAGGGCGTACAGGCCTACATGAAAACCCTCGGTGAGGATGAAATCCCGGCTGAATCGGTGGAAAAGACCTTTTCGAAGGGAACGGCAATCGATCTCGCCACAGAATTCGACGGGTACAACGTATACAACGAGGCGATAAAGGACTTTCTCGAATGCGTCAAGACCGGAAAAAAACCCCGTGTCTCCGGTGCCGACGCCCGGTCAGATATTGAACTGGTTTTCGCAGCCTATGATTCAGCGCGGACAGGCGAGCTTGTAGAACTCCCCCTTTAAAACACTTTCCGTGAAAGCATGGAGCGCCGGTCAGTCTCATTCACCGGGCCTGCGGGCAAGCCTTTCATCAAAGTAATCGATGCTGTAGATGTTATCCAGGGGCATCCGCTCAGGACGCTTTTTCTCGAGCTCAGCATGTTTCGGCGAGAGGCCGTCAATGGTATCGCTTTTTTTCCCGACATTTACGAGGGTTATGAGGAGGTATTCGTCAGGTATTCCGAGAACCTCACTGACGATTTCAGAATCGAAACCGGCAATGGGATGGGCCACGAGCCCGAGCTCCGTTGCACGGAGGACCATGGAACCGGTGGCCATGCCGAGGTCGAAGAGGTAATACTCCCTTTCTTTTACGACGCAGTCGTGATCACGGTGCGCGAATACCGCGATAATGAGCGAGGCGTTCCGCGCCCAGTCGTTGCCGCTGCTCAGGCCCCGGCATACCTTCTCCAGGGCTTCCTTCGATCTGACGAAAACATACCGCCAGGGCTGGTTATTGAAGCAGGAGCACATGAGGTGCGCCGCACCGGCAAGCTCCTGTATCAGTTCATCGGTAATCTCAACCGGTTCAAGGGCCCGGTAGGCCCGCCGCTTCTGGATGGCCTCTTTTACATTCACTCCAGCCTCCTCTCATCATAACGGATATCCTATGTTCTACCGGTTCGGCATATTCAGGATCTCACCAGGGAAATACCGCCCCGATCTCCGGTGGCTTTCCCGTTCTCGATCGCCTTGATACCATTCACGAAACTGTACTCGATGCCGGAGGCGTATTGGTGCGGATCCTCGTACGTCGCCCTGTCAATAATTTCGTCTGTGTTGAATACTACGATGTCAGCATGGTTCCCTTCTTCCAGGGTACCCCGCCCCGTAATGCCGAACTTTTCCGCCGGGAGGGATGTCATGGAACGGATCGCCCGGCTGAGGTTCATCACCTTCTCCTCTCGCACGAACCTCCCGAGCTTCCTGGGAAAGGTCCCGTAGCACCGGGGATGGGGATGTGTCATCCCCTTCGGCACGGTCCAGCCGTCCGAGGCGGTGAACACGTAATCGCTCGGCATGATACTGCGCACCACGTCCATATCCTGTGAGAAGAACACCCCCACCGGCGCCTCTTTCCGGGCGACCATTTTTCCGTATGCCTTTTGAGGAGGCAGGTCCATAATCTCCGCCGCCTCCTTCAGGGTCTTCCCTTCGAACTCTTCCCTTTCAGGAAACATGGTTATGAGTATCTTCTCCGGGGGAAGATATTCGAACACCTGGAGAATGGCCTTCTGGATGGTGCGGTTTCCCTCTTCGGTCCAGTACTTTTCCTTGACACCTGAGCTCGACACGAATTCCACGGGGAGCAGTATAGCGATATGGGTAGAGCCAGCGGCATATGGGTACTGGTCCGCGGTCACGTTAAGCCCCGCGGAACAGGCCCGTTCAATCCGCTCCATGAGCATCTCAGGAACGGCCCTGCCCATTGGCACGGAAATCTTGAGGTGGGACACCTGGACCGGCAGCCCGGCCTCTTCGCCGATACGGATGGCCTCGTCAAGGGCGTTCACCACAGCCGGCTTTCCGTTTACTCCGACTTTTCCCGATTCGTTCCGGATGTGGGAGGCGTAGAGCCCTCCCTTTTTAGCCACGGCCCTGGCCAGGGTTATGATTTCAGAGGTATCGGTCAGGAGGCCCGGGGCATAGGCAAGGCCGGTGGACATGCCGACCGCCCCCTTGTCCATTTCTTCAGAAACGCGCCCAATCATCTGATCGAGCTGGGAGCGGCTCAGCTTCCCTGACTGGTTATCGCCGAAGAGTTCCTCCCGTATCATGCCGTGGGGAACCAGGTGGGCCACGTTGGAACCGAAAC
>CAZEPS010000370.1:0-3194 GCA_964514165.1 uncultured Leptospirales bacterium | reverse complement strand
GAGGTGTCCACTTAAGGTTTGCGATTTTTTTGTGTTGACGTTTGGGCTCACCTCACTTTCTAAATTGAATCAGCATTTTTAATTCTGATTTCTTAAATTCATAGTACTGAGAATCAAATGTATTACCAAAATTATCAATTAAAGATTTTACTTCAAAAATAGTCGATGTCAAAGCCAACCGCATACCTGAAAGACCTTCTATTGTAGTATTAGTAAGTGAATCTTCGAAATCTTCGGTTATTACTTCTAATAGATAATCTTCTGGAGGTTTTTTTAGAATATGAAAAGCATTGTTATATATTTGCATCTCTCTTCTTATATGTTCAAGACGGTTTTCTTCATTGTCATAACCAACAAATTCTATTACTTTTTGATTATCAACTAATCGATTATTTTCTTCAACTGATTGCATATATAAGGGTTCTGTTTCATCATCCGGCATTACGCATGGACAATTAGTTTCAACTAGATCCTGAAACTCTTTTACTTTAGCATATTGTTCAAGTTTTTCGGTAGAAGAAGCTCCATAAAGATGAACAACACCAGTTTTATCATCACCACTGATTTCATGTTTAAGGCGGCCAGGTAATAACATCTTGTACATGACCGAATCTTCGTCAGGGGGCACCATGGAACCGGTGAGCTTGCCGCTGCAGAGACTGTCAGTATCACCTACAGAACAATGTGATAAACCGATGGCATGTCCCAGGTTATGAATTAAAACCGTCTTTAGATCATATTCATCTGTATCGCCGGTATTACCAAAATTGTATTCATGTGTATTAAGCTGTGAATCGAAATGTACAATATTACTTTCGCTATTTTTTGACCATATATATGAGGCAAATGGACCGGTACAATCTGGATCATTTTCTGCTGTACCATAAACAGTATTCTTTACTTTCTCACTTTCCTCATCAGTAGTGATTTTTGTATGAATTTCATCATAGGATGCTGTCGAATCTCTATCTGCTGTATCAGTATATATAACGTTGATGTTTGACTCTGTTGATAGGACAGACCAGACGTCACCTGCCTGAGTCAATAGAGTGTTCAGATCATCTTCATCAATATCATCATTAAACAAATCAAACAATGAACTACTCATCTGATAGCCGACATTTATGGTATCTATTGATTCATCTGAACTCTGCCACTTAACCTGGTCAGGATAAAAATGCATAAAGCCAGAGAGAGAAGATACTAGTATAAATACCAGAATGAAAGGAAGAGATTTCTTTGCTTTATTTATCATCATAATAACTCCAGAAGTTAATATCCATTTAAATAATTCAGGTTAATATTTTTAATAACATTATAGATAGTTTTACTCCAGTGTAATCTTGCCATACTCCCCATGGACGGTACTCATTCTGCCGTTATAGTCTTTCAAAAACAAGAGTACATTCTCACCATTCTGAAATTCCGGCATCCCCTTAACGTGAAGAGTAAGATCATTATATGAACCGCCGATTGTTTTCAAGATATAAGAACCGGTACCGTCCAGGGTACCTCTCAGGCGGTCCTGGACTGACATGGTGACATTGGTGTAAATCATATTTTTGCCGTGAATATTCGTATCGAGAAGACTCGCTGTCGATTGCACCTGTCCCTGGAACGCGAGTTCGGTATTACTGAGTACAGTATTGGATAACGCACCGATGGACTCAACCAGGCGGTGTTCCTGGTCAGGGGTCATGCTGACTGCAGAGGTAACTGAAATATTCGGTTCCATGATGTATCCGGTTTCGGGTACGTAAAAGAGGGACAAGTTCGGATCAAAATGAAAGAAGAGTTCGGTAACCCTGCCCCCTCTGAGTTCAAAGGGGCCTTCGAAATAAAGACTTGTATAGGACCAGTCTTCAATGGAGAGAGAGTAAGATTTGTCACCGATGTAGATTTTATTATTGGTACCGAGTTCACATTCAAGCTGATTATAAACCCCGGCATCAATGGCGTTGTTGCCGATGAGGGCGCAGGCACCGTTGCGCAGGGACAGGAGTTCATATCCGGAAACCGTATCATTGAGGAGGAGCCGTTCTCCGGATTCTTTTACCGCGTAAAGCCTGTTGATGGTGACGTATAATTCATCTACCGGTTCATGGATGACCTGACCGAAAGAGAGGAAACCGAGCAATGTAACATTGACATGTTCGTGACATTTTTTGAACCAGTGCCACTGATGACGTTTGCAGAATATTTTCTTGTGTTTAAAAATCTTTAGATAAATATTCTTTAGTTTGTCAAGAAGTGATATGGAGTACAGACTGGTAATCTTACCTTTTTGTATCGAGAACTGCTTGTAATAGTGAATTGAATTATTGCCTAATTTTAACGGATATACTTCGTCATCAGCGTAAAGTTTTCCCGACTTTTTGAAATAGACCCTGCACTGACGATAGGTCCCTTCAGGCAGTGAAACACCCCGGATTATGGGGGTATAGGTCCGATTGTTGTTGAGGTATACTTTTTTATCACCGCCGCTGATGGTTACACTATGCTCATCACACCTGCCCTTCTTTCTGCCGCGGTGCTTCCATCGGTATTTCTTTTTGCATTTATCATCACTTATGTTTTCGTACAGGACTATTTTATCGACTTCGAGTTCAACTGTAATATCATCCTTGTTGAATTTCCACAAAGGAAATCCCGCGAGTGCTGAATAGATACTTTCAGTCATGATGATATATTTAAGCATGCCGTGGGTATCGGGATTTTCGACCGGGTCGTCGAACATGATGAAACGGAGCAGGCTTTTTTCAGCATCAGCAATAAACCGGTCGTCGATCATTTCTGTCTGTCCATAAAGAACCCCCGGAAGTGTAATATATATCGCACCCGTGAGATAGAAAAATCTGCTGTAAGAATTGGAGATGAATACTATGGTTTGCGCGTTCTATATTTGTATATATATATATACAAAAGTGTCAACTTGTTTTCAAATAATTGCTGCCATATCAGTATAAATTTTTTTGTTATCATTCCGAGATGTTGGGCGAAAAAAAAAGGCTCTGACCCCTCACCAAAAATTCACCGACAGCCGTTTACGATAGGCCACTTCATACCATAATGACTTCTCCATACACGTTTCGAACGTAGTTCCATGATTCCAGAAAAAGTAATGGAGGGTAATTTTCGAGAAAAATTGAGGGTCAGAAAAATCGGGGGTCAGAGCCTTTTTTTAGAAAACTGTC
>CAZEPS010000369.1:0-3198 GCA_964514165.1 uncultured Leptospirales bacterium | reverse complement strand
CGATAACACACCAATGGGTTTCCGGGTCGTCCGGGTCAGCCATGGCAGCCCATTCGGCCAGATGGCACGCAAGTTCCGGTTCGGAAACGGCCAGTTCCCGGGCCCGGCTGACGAGGGCTCTGACCCCTCCGGCAAGGCCGGCAATCTCCCGGGCCTTCCGCTCCTCCATGGCGGGAAGGACGCTTGCCGGGTGGCCGTCCCACCAGCCCCCGTATTTCCGGAGCACGTTCCGGGCGATGAACTCGGGCCGGTCGTAGAGCGGATCGAGACAGGGCTCCCCGGCCAAATGCTCCGGCATCTTTATGGATGATATAATCTCTTCGTGGGTCTTTCCTGCGTTCAGCCCCTTCAGGGTCTGGTTGACGATCTCCCGCAGGGCCCCGGCCGTATTCAGGCACCGCTCCCTGATGATCTCACGCCCTTCCAGGGGATGGCCGTGCCCCGGGAGCAGTATCTCCGCCCCGGTGGTGGCTATCTTCTCCAGTGCGTCGGCCCACTCCTCCGGGTACCGCTGCACCTTCTGGGGGTTACCGCAGTTCGGAAGGATGCTGAGCCAGAGGTCGCCGGAGCAGACGATGTTCCGGTCTTTAGCCCATACCCAGGTGGCGTCGTCGGTCTCCCCTTTCCCGTGATAGAGCTCGAAGGTCTCGCCACCGATGCGCAGTGTCAGGCTCTCCCGGTAGACGGTGTCGGGCCAGAAGAAATCCCCGGACTTTTCGGGCCAGTATATCTCCCGCTCTATGCCGAACTGGACCTGGTTGACGTGCACGTTCATCGGGGCGGTCTTCATGTAGGTGCGGAAACGCCGGGGCAGGTTCTCGTGGGCGATGACCCGGGGCCGTTCCCCGGCGTCAAGCCACTGCCCGAGTCCAAAAGCGTGGTCCAGGTGGCCGTGGGTGAATATCACGGTATGGAGGGGAGCATCTGTCATGCCCCGGATCGCCTCGTACACCTTCGGACCCGCCTCTTTCATGCCGGTGTCCACCATCACCAGCCCCTGTTCGGTCTCAATGGCGGCGACGTTCACGTAGTCGGCGGTCATGAAGAATGTCTTCGGAGCCACCTCGGAAGCCGTTGTCTTGCCGGTAAAAAATCTCTGAAAGAGGGTCCCCCCAACAGAGGGATCTATATTGTCGGTTCGGTTTATCCGGTCGTTCATCAGGAAACCTCCTCTTTTGTTCTGCCCGAAACCGCCCCCAGGGCGGCGAGCACCTCATTCGCGCAGTTGTACCCGGGAAGGCAGGTCACGCCGGGGCCGGGATGGCAGGCGGCGCCGCACATGTAAAGGTTCTCAACCGGTGTCCGGTACCCGCCCCACCCGGGGACCGGCCGCCTGTCCCACATCTGGTAAGGGTGAATCAGGCCGTGGCAGAAGTCCCCGCCGGTAATCCCGAAGGTGTTCTGGAAATAGCGGTGAGTGAACACGGTCCTGTTCGTGATGGATTCGCTGAAATTCGGGGCCCGCCTGTTTATCTGCTCGATGGCCCGGTCAGCCATGATGTTGCTCATCTCCCGGTTCTTCTCTTTCGGAATATCATATGGGAAGTAGTGTGAAAAGATGGTGCAGGTGTAGCCCCCCTCCGGGGCCAGGGTCGGATCCATCAGGCTCGGGATGGCGCAGTAGCTTACCGGCTCGTCCGGCACCTCGCCCCGCCGGTACTGGTCCCAGCACCGGGAGAGGTGCTCTGCCGAAGGGATATAGGTCATGAGCCACCGGATATTGTTATCGTTGGCAAAGGCCAGGTCACCGATGAATTCCGGGAGCTCGGACAGTGTCATGTGAATCTGAATGTAGCCGTTCTCGTACCGGATCTCCTTTACCCGGTGGACAAAATCAGAGGGAAGCCGATTTTCGTCCATGAGACCGAGGAAGGTGGTGTTCGCGTCAAGGCTCGAAAGGACAATATCTCCTGATATTGTGTCGCCGTTATTCAATTTTACGCCTGAGCACCGATTCTTATCGGTGATTATCTCATCAACCGACAAATTGTACTCTATTTTAACTCCTTTGCCCCGACAGGAACTCTCCAATGCGTCAGAAAGGGAACCGATCCCACCCCGGGGGGTGCGGAAATCGTAATCGTCACCCATGACATAATGGTACGCCAGGGAGAGGCCGCTCCCCTGGGAAAAGGGGCCGGCATGGGTCCCGTCAATGGAGGACGCGCACAGGGACCCGAGGATGGTGTTGAACTCACCCGGCTCAGGAAAGAAATCCCTGAGAGTGTCCATGGCGCTGCCGTAGTTGATCTTCAGTAAAATTTCCCTGGTTTTCCGATCAGGCTCTTCAGCCACGACCTCGTCGAATGATCGGGGGCCGGCGTAGAGCTGGCGGTCAACGAGTTCCCTGAACTTCTGGAGACTCCCCGCCAGGCTGGCAAGGCCCTCCAGAGCCTTCTGCCCGTGGGCCTCCAACAGGTGCTGCGCCAGTACCGCCCGGTCAGTGTACCCGATAAAGGGCGGGCTCCCGGGATCACCGAACACGCAGTAGGAGCTTTCAGGACGGATAAGTTCAAGCCCGTGGGATTCGAGGCCGAGGCGCTTCATCATTTCGTCCCGGAAAATGAGGAGGGCCCATGCCCCCACGTTGTGTTTATACCCGGTGAAAAGCTCCCTGGTGGCTGCCATCCCCCCGGGCCATCCGGTCTTCTCGAGAACAAGGACCGAGAGCCCCTTTTCGGCAAGGACTGATGCGGCCGTGAGTCCGTTGTGGCCGGCACCGATAACTATCGCGTCATAATCAGCCATGGCAGGCTCCTTTTCGCGAATGTGTTACAAACTTCGCCAGTAAGTAAGAAATAATTTACTTACCATGTCAAGGATTATACGGTAATAGTGCGGAAATCCCTGCTATTATTGAATCATCTTTTGCTCCGAATATACCACTCCCGTTTCGTCTTCACCGGGTGGAAGGAGAGCCAGAGGGGGTCCGGGAGGTACTGGATGGTGTTGCAGTATCCGCATTTGGCGTTCCTGGGGGTCTCGGCCGTCACCTCAAGGGGGGCGCCGCACTTGATGCACGATATCGAAACCGGTTTCGTTTTCTTCCGGGCGGAATCGTCATCCCCGTCCCGCTCTGCGCAGAAAATATGGTCGGCGTTCTTCGACCAGCGGAAATGTTCCGGAACCGGCAACGAGGTAAAGCGGCTTCCACAGGAGCCGCAATTTTCGTCAGTGTCACTGGCGGCCGTGATAAAA
>CAZEPS010000368.1:0-3210 GCA_964514165.1 uncultured Leptospirales bacterium | reverse complement strand
TGAAAATATCAGTATTTTCATTTTTGAAGATTATTCTAACATGAAAATGCATGAGGATGCATTTTCATGATTTCTGAATGAGAGGTGCACCGCGACTCTCATGAAAAACTAAATACTGTTTTTTTTGGTGTCCCCCTGTGTTCTCCCCCGGTAATTTCTCACCATTGAAGCGAAGGTTTCAAATGCTTCCCGTGAATTGTATTTATACCGGAAACCGGCTTTCCTGATTTTTTCGCCGCTCACGATCCAGGGATAGAGCACGAGAATCAGGGTAGAGCTTGGGAATTCTGTTATGAACCGGAGCCTGAGAAACCAGGCCAGGTTGTTCAGGGGGCCGATAAGCCAGAGTGGGAGCGATAGGATAATGCCGCCGGTCATACCGGCCATCTCCCTGAATGTCAGGGTCCCGTCAGCGCCGATGTTATAGGCGCCGCGCTTCTTATTCTTCAACAGGAAATAGACGCTGTCAGCCAGGTCATCCTCGTGGACATACTGAAAAGGAAGGGTTCCCCGGGGGAGCATGATCACCCTTTTCATGAGGTGCCGCCCCAGGGGGTTCTTGAAAAATGACGGACCGCACACGAAACAGGGCCTGATAATCGCAAGGTTGACCCGCGGATTGGCCTTCCGATATTCTTCAACCACCGTCAGTTCGAGCTCGGCCTTGCATTTCCCGTAGGTGAAGCCTTCATTCCCGCGGAGAGGCGACTCCTCGGTTAAAAATGGAGGATTATCCTCATGCATGCCGCATGCCGTGGCTGATGAGATATGCATAACGGAGCCTATCTTCAATCTGCTGCAGGCAAAAAAGAAATTTTGGGTACCCTGGATGTCGATCTCCTCGGCAAGTTTTGCATCATGATGGACTGAAACGACAAAAGCTCCGTGGATCGCCCAGTCTATGTCAAACCGGGACATGACCGGATAGAGGTCATCCCGTACATCGTGCCTGATAAAGGTAATCCTGTCACGGAACAGGGCAGGTTCCGCGATATCAACACCGATGATCTCGCCGATATCTTCCCGATCAAGAAATCGCTCCACGATCTTTGTCCCGAGATACCCGGAAACCCCTGTTATGAACACCGTATGTTTCTTCATATTTTTCTTACCTGTTTCTTTCGCGGCAATAAGATAATACTGAGAACAAATTGCCTGGTAAAAGCGGGAAACTGCCGCAGGACCAGCAGGGGAAAAACCCCCCTTGTATCGTAATGAATTTTCCTTCCCCGCGATGCCTTCCACACGGTCCGGGCCACATCTTCCGGGGAAAGCTTCACCCCGAGGTTGTCAATCGACGGGGCTTTTATATCTCTGTTCAGAAGGGGAGTGTTGACATAGGGGGCCCTCACATCACAGACATGGACGCCGTACTGATCCAGCTCAAGGTTCAGCGATTCAGTGAGAGAACCGACTGCTGCCTTTGTGGCGGAGTAGACCGCCAGGTACGCGGTGCCATACAGGGATGACGCAGAGGACATGTTGATTATTCGGGAACCGCCGGTATGTTTCAGCAGGGGCAGCCCTGCGCTTATGCAGTTCACCACCCCCCTGAGGTTGACGTCGATGACATCGTGACATTCCTCCACCGGGATCTCCTCCAGGAGCCCCATACGAATAATGCCGGCGTTGTTGAAAAGAATATCCATACTTCCCCCGGTATGTTGTGAGAAATGCTCCATCCCCTTTTTGACGCTCGTCATGTCGGAAACATCCATCCGGGAAAAGCAGCAGTTCTGCTGTCCGATTTCATCACCGAGTCTCTTCAAATCCGGTTCATTGACGTCATAGAGGCCGGTGTACCACCCCTTGCTTGCAAAGAAAAGCGCGGTGGCCCTGCCGATTCCCGATGCCGCACCGGTGATCAATATAGTCTTCTTATCCATGTCGATCAGGCCTTCTCAAGGATATGGATGCACATGGCAGCCTCTTCCACCCCGATGTTGCCCCCTCCATTTTCAGCCAGGCCGATACTGGCCTTCGCGACCTGCCGCCTGCCGGCATCTTCCCGAAGCTGAAGGACCAGTTCATGGATCTGGGCGAGCCCCGAAGCCCCTATCGGGTGCCCCCGGCACTCCAGTCCTCCGCTGGTATTGATGGGACGCTCACCCCCGAGTTTCGTTGCACCGGACTCCGCGTAGGGGCCCCCTTCACCCATGGGACAGAATCCCATGACCTCGGACTGGTGTAGCTCGCCCCAGGCGGTTGCGTCGTGGAGCTCTGCCAGGTCGATGTCCCCGGGGCCGACACCGGCCATCGCGTAGGCCTCTTTCGAGAGGCGTTCACCGATGTCCTCGCCGTCAAGGTCCCGGTCCGATCCCTGGCCAAGTACCGAGGCGATAATCTTTACCGGTCGCGGATCTTTCATCTTTTTGAGGTACTCTTCCGAGCAGATGATAACTGCCGCGGCCCCGTCTCCCACCGGGGCGCACATGGCCCTGGTCAGGGGCCAGGCAACCTCCCGGTCAGCGAGGACCTCATCCACGGTCATGTCCTTCTGGTACTGGGAAAGGGGATTAAGAGATCCGTGGAAATGGTTCTTGGCGCAGATCACAGCAAGCTGTTCCCGGGTTGAGCCGAAACGGTCCATGTGCCACCGGGCACCCATGGCGTAGGCGTCCATGAAGATGCTGCGGCCCTGCCCCATCTCGGTTTCGTCACCGGGGATGGTGATGTTTTTAAAGCTCTTCCCCACCTCGGCTATTTTTTTCAGGTGGGACTCAATATTGCCGACGTCCATGCAGGTGGCGTAGGCGCTCAGGGAGAGGGCCTTGTTCGGGTTGGTAATCTTTTCGGACCCGACCGCCATGGCCACCTCGAACATTCCTGCCCGGATGCCGGTATAAGCCAGGTGGAGGGCCGTGGAGGCCCCGGCGCAGGCGTTCTCCACGTTGGTGACCGGTATCTTGTCTATCCCAAAGTTGCGGAACAGAACCTGCCCCCTGATTGAATGCTGATTATCGAACATACCCCAGAAGGTGTTGGAGAAAAAACCTGCCCGGATGTCCTTCTTCACGAGGCCGGCGTCCTCGAGGCAAATCTCCATGGCCTTGTGTCCCATGGTCTGGACGGTTTCGTCCGGGTACTTGTTAAACCGTATCATACCGGATCCGATAATATAGACATCGTTCATTCTCCCAGGGCCTCCTTCATTATCATGGTGCCGGCTGTTATGGCCAGGGAATCGTTGGAGCCGTCCTCGATGAGTCC
>CAZEPS010000367.1:0-3255 GCA_964514165.1 uncultured Leptospirales bacterium | reverse complement strand
AATATTAAAAAAATGTCTTCTGGTATTCCATTGGAGGATAATGATCGTAAGTCATGGTTGTACGATCTTTCTCAAGCAATAATTGATTGGGAGCATAAAGGTGGGGCAGTTCTTGCCTGTTCAGCGTTAAAGCAGCAATACCGGGATATTCTCGTCAGAAGTGGAATCCCGCATATCTATATCTATTTAAAAGGTGATAAGAATCTCATTTCTCAAAGAATAAAAAGAAGAAATCATTTTATGCCCCTTGAACTTCTAGACAGCCAGTTCAAAACACTGGAAGAACCTCATAATGCGATAATTATTAATATAGATGCATCTCCTGAAGAAATTATTGCGTCAATAATCAAACAGTTGAATATGAATTGCTGATCAAACAATTAAGGGAATCTCTATTAATTACACAAGAGGCCCCCCTTTGGGTTTGTATTTTGGTTTGAATCGGTTTCATTTCTTTTAAAATAATGTATAAAACCAGTAGTTATTCCTAAACATGATTATTAGAGCACAATAATTGTATGATATTCCACCGCCGCCTTCGGCGGCGGTGGAATATGCTATATTAGTGCGTTTAAATTATAAATTTGATTAGGGAATATTTTATGAATTCAATTGGCAAATGATGTTATGGTATCGATAATTCGAAAAATGCCGTTTTCATTTTCCATTTTTAATGCCAGCTCTTTCGCATTGTTCTTATATTTGGGATTGGTGTATAGATCGTTAAGTACTTCTTCGAGTTTTTTTACTGTAATCTTATTCGGTGCAACTGGAGCAGGACCAATTCCAAGTGAATATATCCGATTTCCCCAGTAAAACTGATCGGCCAGTTGCGGCATTATAAACTGAGGCATGCCGGCTTTTGCAGCTGTGTGAGTTGTGCCGCTTCCACCATGATGGGCTACGCCTGCACATCTGGGAAAAAGAGAACCATGATACGTGTCATCTACTTTGAAAACTGTATCAGGGAGATCGTAATTCCCGAGTCCAGTCCAACCAGCACCGAGAATGATCCTTATTGAAATTCGTTCAACAGCTGCGATAACTATTGAAGTGAACCTGGCTGGATCTTTAACCGACACACTGCCGAAACCGATGTAGAGTGGAGGCGGACCGGCTGCCAGGAATTCTTCAAGCTTGTCATCTAACTTTCCAGAAATATCTCCATAGCAGTATCCGGTATAACTGTAACTGTAATTATCTTCCCATGAATAGCAGGGAGGTGCTAAAACTGTATTAATTGACAGTATGGTGTGACTCTTATCTGTGAAGTACCTCCCAACTGAACGAACAGGTTCTAGCCCAAGTCCTTTACGTTTCTTGTTAAGAAAACGCTTGATAAAGATTCCGGTAAGCAAGTTAACGATGGTCCACATTAATCTGTTTGCGAAACCGGGAAGATTCTGCCAGGGAATCAACGGAGGCGGCTGATATCCAGGGAGAACCGGTGTATAAGCGATTCTATAGAATGGAAGTTTTCGGTATTCAGCAACTGTTGGAGCGGCTATTTCATTTACACTGGTGGCCATAATATCGGCGTTTTCTGTTTCTTTAAGCATGAATTCAAACTGTTCATCCACACTTCTTGAGAACCAGTCCAGAGCGGTTCTTATTGCTGCAAGGCCGCTTTTCATGCTTTTCATTACATGTTCGCTGTCTTCAGAATAGAAGGATGGGGACAGGCCCCGATTGTGAGTATAGTTTCTGAATAGTTCCGGGACGCATAATGAGACATCATGACCCCGGTTGTGTAGCTCAGAGGCAATCTCAATAATGGGATATACATCTCCACGTGAACCCCTGCTTGTCATCACGATTTTCATATTGATTACCTGGATGATTACAGGGTATAGTTTTCTATGTCCTCAATATCCATGTCAGGCAAGGAAAATTCAGGATCAATGTTTTTCCTGGCCCGACGGTACGCGGCCGGTATCCTGAACAGGAGTGCCCTGGGACTGAATTTTATTGATGACATGACCCAGCATCCGTGAGTACACCAGCAATTAGCCCTTTTTCCTCCTCCTATATCGTGAATTTCCTTTTTCATGACATCTGAATGCAATGCTGCAGATAGATCGAAGTTGTAATCTTTCAGATTGCCGATGGGTGGCCTCATCTCGCAGGATCTGAAATCACCGTTATGATCGATAACAATAGTGGTTTTACCTGCTGTGCATGACATTCCCCAATGAGATGGTCCTGTATAATTTTTATCCTGGATGTCATTCACGAATTTGATAAAGCCGAGAAAAAAGAGCTGAGCGAAACTTTTTTTTAGACCTGAGAAATCCTTAAAGAGGTTCTCCCCCTGTTTTTGTATCAGTGGTAATACTAATTGTCGAAGTGCTTTAAGTTGCTCTGGAGAAATACGTTTTGTCTCAGGATCTTTCGGATTCCCTCTCACTACTTCCCAGAAATGGGTAGCATTCAGTCCCTTCTTTAAAAGATATACCCCGAGATCATACATCTCATTGTAGGCCTCGGGTGTAACGACAGTTGCAACATTCTGGATTAATCTGGGATTATCTCCATGTTCTTCGTATACTTTATCCATTGATGTAATTGTTTTCTTAAAATTACCCTTTACCCCACGATTGTTGTCGTGTGTTGCCCCAAGACCGTCCAGGGAATAGTTTAAATGTATCGTCATCTCCGGGCATTGTTCAAGAATCTGAGAAACCTGTTTTACGATCTTGTCGGTAAGAAGACCATTTGTAGGAAGGTTTATTACTTTTACCTGGTTGTTATCATAGAACAACCTGGTTATTTCAACCAGTTCTTCCCTGAGGAAAGGTTCTCCCCCGGAATACCAGAGTTTATCAAATCGGGGGGATGTTTCTGATATGCTCTTAATCTGATCTAAGGTCATGTCTTTACCATCATTGAGATATTCATGGTAAAAACATGTTTTACAACGTGAATTGCACCGGGAGGTTGCAAAGAGGAACAGCCCTTCCAGCTTCTTTTTCCTCAATAATTGATGAAAAAATCCAGGCTCACCCATATGTACATCTTCTTTGCCTGTGGGTCTGCCGGTGATTGAGTTTACACTCGTACTGTGGATATCTGGAGAAGCTATATTAGTTTCATTTTCAATATTATTCATACGTCACTTCCCTGCAATTATAATGGTAAGTAATTTTTTATTCACCATGAGTCAACTTTTATGAAAAAATGCAATAAAAAAACAGATGTGGACCAGTAGTTATTCCTAAACATTTTTTTAGAGCACAATAATTGTATGATATTCCT
>CAZEPS010000366.1:0-3257 GCA_964514165.1 uncultured Leptospirales bacterium | reverse complement strand
GGTCCCTGTGAGTGAACATTTCCGTGAAAACGGTACAGGCACAGCAACCGATAAGAGACATTATGTAGTATACATGAAGGTTTTGACAAACAGTTTTTATTTGACAGACCGGTTGTATGAGCGTATTTTCCTATGAAAAAAAATATAACTCGGGGAAGAACCAGTGGGCCGCGAAGGATCCGAAAAACCCGTACACGGCAACCAGTCCCATGAGTGTCCTGACGATTGTGATTCGTTTTTGAATAGTAATCATTTTTCCCTCCATATTTCACTACTCGAAACGGACTCGAACCTTCTTTCAGTCATCTTCTGCAAAATGCCGTTAAAGGTTGCGGTACAGTCCGACACCATCACCGGCCGGAACCCCTTCCGCTCCATGGTCTTCATGGTTTTCGCCACACACTGGTCTGTTGAAAAACCGCACACGTACACGACCGTAACATTCAACGCCCGCAGAATATCTTCCAGGTCGCTTCCCGTGAAGGCGTCTAAAGCGTACCGGCCTGTCACGATCCTGTCCCCCTCCTTGATCATGCCATCGGTAAATTCCGCTTTCCATGTGCCCCTGGTAAACACCTGGCCGAATGTCAGGCGGGCGAGCCACCCCTTCTTTTTTGCCGGATCTATCACCAGGGGGGCGTGGATCACCGGTATGTTCCGGTCACAGGCCTTCCGGACGAGGCTTCGGGTGTTTTCCAGAACCCGGTTTTTCCGCAGCTGGTTTTTGATGAGACGGTGATAGATCCCCCGGTCAGTCCACTGTTTCTGAAACTCAATGAGGAGCAGGGCAGGCCCGGCACTGTCCGTTGAAACCGTTCTGTTCATGGTATTCCTCCATGGGATTATTTCTTATAAAATACACGGTCCGAGACGGGCTGTCGTTTACATATGTTGATGGATTTTCAGTGGAGAAAAAATTGTGATCGGTAGGGCAGGATTGCCGGATGCTTGTTATTTCAGAATCTTTCTATACACCCGGTGTTTCATACCGTTAAACATGGTATCCTTTTCGTACTGGAGCCCGTTCTTCTCGGCGACCCGTATCGACTGGGTGTTGATCTCCCTGATGAGGGGAATCACCCTCCCGGCTTTCAACATGTCCCTGGCATACTCCACGCATCCCCGGGCCGCCTCGGTGCCGTAACCCTGTCCCCAGTGGGAGTCCAGTATCCGGTACCCAACTTCAAGTTCATCCTTCCCATCGATGATCTGGTCCAGGATTCCGCAGATACCGAGGAAGGCCCTGTCCTTTTTTCGTATCACCGCCCAGAAGTGGTATCCCTTCTCCCGGTAGCCCTTTCGTACCCTCTGGAGGAACTCCCTAGATTCCTCCCGGTCCAGGGTGCCGGGGAAATACCGGTGGACCCTCGGGTTCGACAGCAGGGCGCAGAGATCCTCGAAATGGCCTTCGTCCAGCTCTTCCAGGAACAGCCGTTCTGTTTTCAGGATTTTCATGGGACGAGTATGGTCCATGGTGAAAATCTGTCATATTTTATTTTCTGGTAACAAATCATATTTTAATTTAGAATGTACACTGAATTCAATGCAGGTAAGCTTAATGGTAAGAAAAATTATTACTGATACTATTATAAACCTGGTTGCCGTGAACAGGATGCAGTACACGGTATTGGTATCCCTGTCGGTCGGTATCACTGTTTTAGCCCTTATTGTCTATTTCACCAATCCCCGCTTCTTTCTTCCTTATTTCGGATCGGTCCATCCCCTGATTGCTGTTGGTATTGTTATCACTACTGGTTTTATTGTATTTTCCTTTGCCTTATCAAGGAACTGGTTCGTTATTGTAAGGCCATGCAATTCGAAAGGACTGCTTGCCGCTTTTTTCCTGGCGTCGATTCTGGCGTTGTTAATCATTGTTGTTGACTCTCTGATAAAATATCCGGAGAATATAAACGTTCCCTTTCCCTATTCCATTCCCTTTTATCCGGTCATGGGGTTTGTGGTTGAAATCATATTTCACCTTCTGCCCCTGACACTGCTGCTGTCAATGTTAAGCTTCAGTTTCAAGAATGTTAATACTGATACACTCATCTGGATAAGCATTGTTGTTGTATCGATCATTGAACCGGTATTTCAACTGCGGTTCGGCGATTACCGTAACTATCCGGTATTGTTTCCCCTGTATACCGGTCTCCATATTTTCGGAATAAATTTCTTCCAGTTCTATCTGCTCAAACACTATGATTTTATCACCATGTTCTCAATGAGACTGATATATTACTTCTACTGGCATATGGCCTGGGGGTATCTCAGGCTCCATGTTCTATTCTGATTACCGCTGCTTCTTCAAGCGGGAGAGCTGGGTGGGGGTGATGCCCAGGTAGCCGGCTATATGGTACTGTGGTATCCGGTCCGCTATGGTGCTGTATTCCTCGAGGAAGATCTCGTAATTCCTTTTCGCGTCATTGGACAGCATGTTCATCTCGCGGATCTCTTTCTTGGACCAGTACCGGGAGATAACCCGTTTTTTCAATTCCTCGAGTTCGGGAAAATTGAAACACAACGATTGAAACCGTCCGTGGTCTATGGTAAACAGGGTGGAATCCTCAAGGGCCTGGATGCTGACCCTGCTCTCGTTCCCCGGCTCCATGCCCGATGCCATGACATCGGAATCACTGAGGAAGTACTTGATAAATTCCTTCCCTTCTTCGGTGACGAAATAGGCCCTGAAGAGTCCGGTATAAATAAATGCAATGTCGCTGTTACACATACCCTGGTGTACGAAATGGTCACCCCAGGCCACTTCCGAAAAGGTAAATTCGGGTGACAGCTCACGTATTACGATGTCATTCACAGGAATGATTGATTTTATACACGTTGTGAATTCATCTTCATTGTTGTCTTTAATTAGACGGTTCAAGATCTACCTCAGGTTTATATGTCGAAACACTCCGAAAATACCATGGAATCTGCGGGTATGTCAACTTTTTCGTGAAAATCATCTGCCAACAATTCCATCTACCCGGCATTCCTTAATCTCCGTAAAAGGAGTCCTCCCCCGATACCGAAGATATGGGGTATGTAACCATACAGGAGGACCGGACCCAGGTATCCCAGGAAGAACCGGTCAGCCGGCAGATTTCTCGCGGCTTCAAGGAATGAACCGTAGCTGCCGGCGGCTGTCAGGAAATAGGTACCGATAACTATCGAAAGGAAGAGGATAGCGGATGCTGCGGACATTTCCGACAGGGTAAAGAAAAAAAGGGTCAGAGCCATATAAAAGAGGAAGAGGGTGACCG
>CAZEPS010000365.1:0-3273 GCA_964514165.1 uncultured Leptospirales bacterium | reverse complement strand
AGAGTTGAGAAGATTATCCGTAATAATTATAGAGTCATAGATTCAGAAAAGAAGGGTATTCAGCATACCTTCAAGGAATTTGGATATGAATCCACCCATCTTGTTGTCAATGTTCAAAGTCATGATGAATCAAAAAAAAGCTACATTATACCAGAGGGCTGCGAGATACAAATATCTACAACTCTCCAGGATGCCTGGGCTGAAGTAGAACACGAGCTTGTTTACAAATCCCTTCCGACTCCAATCGATGCTCCGCTGAAGAGAAAACTTGCTGCTCTCAACGCGACGCTTACCCTTTCCGACATAATTTTCCAGGAAATACGGGATTACCATAGAACTGTGCAGGACCACACAATAAAAAGAAGGGATGATCTGTACAAGCACATAGGGGTTCAGGATGAGGAAATAAATGAGAGTTTACCAGAACAGGAAATTTATGAAACCGGGATGACGGTATTAAACACGGATGATTTCAACCACGAGACAATTGATGGACTTCTTATCAACGCCCTTGCTTCACACAATAGCGGAAATTATCAGAAGGCAATTGAATTATATTCCCACCTTTTATCAATAGACAATAATAGTCATGCACGCTCCGTGATACTGAATCATCGAGGCCTTGCTTATGTTGCGCTTTCAGATTTCAAGAATGCAATAGATGATTTTCTGGAAGCAGTAAAAATAGAAACCGGTAATTATCGTTCTTATAATCATCTCGCGATATGTATGCGCATGTCCGGTGATTATGTATCAGCATTGAAACACCTTGACGCTTCCCTTGAGATTAACCCTTACCAGGCTGAAAATTATTATTTCAGGGCTCTTGTTCTGTTTGATCTGGGGGATTATCATAAAGCGATAGAAAACTGTGACAAAGCGCTGAACTTCAAGCCTGATAATGATATTCTTGTTAAATTCAGGAATCACTTAAGGAAAAAAATATATAACTGTTAGTATTGAAATCAGTAAAATGCTTATGAACAATTACAATGCTATGATAAATTTTATTATCATATTTAATGAAGAAGTTAACTAATTTTTAATTAACGTAGAGTTGACTATTGAAATGGGTATTGCTGAAGATCTTATTATAATAATAATTGTCGGCCTTGTTTCAGGACTTATCGCGAATAAACTTAGAATACCGGCGATTATTGGATTTATCATAGCCGGAATAATTATAGGCCCCAATACCGGCGGATTGACCGTTTCTGACATTCCCCGCATAGAACTTTTGGCAGAAATTGGCGTTGCCCTGCTTCTTTTTTCGATTGGTCTTGATTTCTCCTTCAAAGAATTAAAGTCAGTTAAGGCTATCGCTTTAATAGGTACGCCGATACAAATTGTTTTATTGATAGCCTCAGGCATTGCCATAGGCCATTTTCTTCAACTTCCCCTTAAAGAATCCATTGTTTTGGGAATGGTAATATCTTTATCAAGTACCATGGTTGTCCTTAAAACATTGATGAGCCGCGGGTTGATTGGAACACTGTCAAGCAGGGTGATGATTGGCATATTAATAGTTCAAGATCTGGCAGCAATTCCTCTGATGCTGATTATACCGAATCTGCAATCAATTGAAAGCAATTTTATACCCCTTATTTTTATTCTCATAAAAGCGTTTTTAATACTGGCAGCGATTATATTCATTGGCATCAGGGTTATTCCCTGGTTTTTGAAATTTGTCGTTAAACTGAATTCAAGGGAGTTGTTTTTAATAACTATTACCGCGATTGGGTTAGGAGTTGGTTACCTAACTCATCTCTTCGGGTTATCTCTCGCGTTCGGGGCTTTTATAGCGGGTATGGTCATTAATGAATCCGATTACAGCCATCAGGCCTTAAATGATATAATACCGTTGCGGGATATTTTTGGCCTGGTCTTTTTCACTTCTATCGGCATGCTGCTGGACCCGGGTTTCATATATGAAAATCTACCACTTGTCATTTTTCTTTTTATACTGATTACTGCCGGAAAAATCATTATTTTTTCTACTCTGAGTATAGTATTTAAATATTACAACATTATCCCCCTTGCTTTGGGTTTCGGGCTCGCGCAGATCGGAGAGTTTTCATTTGTTCTCGCGAGAACCGGTTTAAAAAGCAATATAATAGACATTGAATTCTATACGTTAATTCTTTCTGTATCAATTATAACAATGATTGCCTCGCCTTTCTTATCCATGCTGCCGGCACCATTATACTCGCTCAAAAAAAGATTGTTCAAGCATGAACAGATTCAAACAATTAATATGCCTGCTGGGGGATTCAACAATCATATTATGATTGCCGGCGGCGGTCGTGTTGGATTCCAGATAGCTTCAATTTTTAACGCCCTTGGTTATCCGTTTTTACTGATAGAGCAGGATTTCAGAAGATTTGAAAATGCAAAAAGTTCCGGATACCCTGTTATCTATGGCGATGCAAGCCAGGAAACCGTTCTCATGGCCGCGAAACTTAACAAAGCCCGGTTAGTCATTGTAACAATACCGTTTATTGCTACTGCACGTGAAATTATAGAATCATCAGTTCGATTCAACCCTGATGTAAAAATCATTGTCCGGGCCGATGAGCTTTCTCATGTAGATGAGTTATTCAAGATGGATATTTTTGAAGTGGTTCAACCGGAATTCGAGGCGAGTCTTGAGATCATCAGGCAGTCCCTCATGGTTCTTGATGTACCGTTAACGAAAATACACGCATTAACCGATACCATCAGGCAGGAAAGCTACAATAGTTTCAAGATCAATAAATTACATTATTCTTTATTAGAAAATATTAAAAAAACGCCATTCCTGCTTGAATTGAGCTGGCTGGAAGTGAAAAATACAAGTTCTTTGTCGGGAAATTCAATTAAAGAACTGGAAATACGTTCAAGGACCGGCGTATCAATAGTCGGCGTACTGAGAAACAATGAATTAATTCCAAACCCGGATACGCAGTTTATATTTAAGAATGGTGATTATGTGGCAATTATAGGGCTTCCCGAACATAAAAAAACATTTGAAAGCACTTACAAACTGTGATATATTATATTAATAATCCAAAGTACATCTATTTAAAATGAATGAAACTGATTGAAATAAATGTACCCCCAAGAGAAACCCTTTTCAAATAAAAGAGTTTCCCTGAAATTACGTGCATGTTATGATAAAAAAACATATACTAATATTTTCTGTTTGTTTTTTCTTGTCTCCCTTTCTCACACATAACGTTATTTCTAAAGCTGACACGGTTTCGCAGAGGGAAACAGTATATGTTCCTGCATATT
>CAZEPS010000364.1:0-3281 GCA_964514165.1 uncultured Leptospirales bacterium | reverse complement strand
TGGTTTTTGGATGTGCCCTGTTGATAATTATAATATAAGGTCAATTACCAGTGAACGAACAAACACCTGAAAACGTAAACCACGGCACCCTTGAGAAACTCAGGGAAAAGGAGCGGGAATTCAGAAAAAGCCTTATCCTGGAAGCTGCCGAAGAGCTCTTCGCATCGAAGCCCTTTGAAACAGTCAGCATGCGTGACATAGCCCGGAAGGCGGGAATCTCGACCTCTTCGATTTACACCTATTTCCCGAACCAGGAGGCCCTTTTCATTGATACGGCCCTCCTGAATTCCACGCGGCTCATCGATGAGATAGATGAGATAATCAGTGAAAAAGGAGCCGGCGCCCTCAGGGTGGTGATAGAGAGATTCCTGGATTTTCTCATCAGGCGGGAGGCCTATTTCAAGATGATGACCCAGTTCATGATTCACGGGGATCTCCAGGAAGAGTCCACAGACAGGTTAAACGCCGCCATGAGGAGGCTTTTTACCGTAACAGACGTCATGTTTGAGGCCATGGGATTTTCCCGCAACACCCGAAAAATGAGCCATTACTTTTTCTCGACCCTGAACGGCATAGTCATTACATTCCGAAAGTACCCGGGCCGGACGGAAGAGGAATCAGCGGCTAAGATGAAAAGCCTCGGGAGCATGCTGGCCGATATAATGGAATCCATGGCAGGCCGGAAAAAATGATTTCCCGTTGAAATATTTTTTATATTTTTTAATGTACCTTTACAGAATCTGTTAGTACCTTTGTTATGAAACAAACAGAAGAAAAGGAGAATGAAATGAAACTGAAAGGAAAGAGGGTATTGATCCCTGTTGAAAAGATGTTCAACGACCTCGAATTCTGGTATCCCTATTACCGCCTCAAGGAAGAAGGGGCGGAGGTCGTGGTAGTCGGCACCGGCACATCTGACACCTACGAGGGGAAATCAGGGACCACCACCAGTGTCGACACCCGGGCTGACAAGGTCAACACCGGGGAATTCGACGCCATCGTCATTCCCGGAGGCTACGCGCCTGATTACATGCGCCGCTATCCTGTCATGGTCAACCTGGTCAGGGATATCCATGACGCGGGAAAGGTCGTGGCCGCTATCTGCCACGCGGGATGGATGCTCGCCTCGGCTGACGTCCTAAAGGGTGCAAAGGTCACATCCGTATCGGCAATCAGGGATGACCTGAAAAACGCGGGAGCGGACTGGGTCGACGAAGAGGTGGTCGTAAGCGGAAACCTCATCACCAGCCGCAACCCGGACGATCTACCGGCATTCATGCGGACAATAATCGAAAAGATGGCGTAACATGGCGGTAGTGGATTCCTCGTTACAGGACCGGATCGATTTCCTGAAACAGGTGGATCTCTTTTCCACCCTGGACCACGAAGAGCTGGAAATAGTGGCCTTCCACAGCCAGGCTGTTCAATATGGGGAGGGATCGGTAGTCTTTACCGAACAGTCCCCGAGCCAGGAGCTTTTCGTGGTCCTCGACGGGGAAGTCCTCATCACCCGTAACCGGGACAATATAGACACTATTGACCTGGCACAGTTCATTCCCGGGGAGTCCTTCGGGGCGTGGGACATGATCGGAGAAGTGCCCCGGGACGCCACCGCCATCGCCATGCGGAGCACGATCCTCCTCCTCTTCCCGAAGGAGGGGATGACCTTTTCAATGGTACTTCACCGGTACCCACGGGTATCCGCCCGCATACTCTACAAGCTGCTCTCCATTATCGGGAGCAGGATTCGCCGCACCCACGAGCTGATAACCGAGAAGACCCCATGGATCGAAGACGTAAAGCGCCTTGTCAACGTGGACAAGCTGACCGGCCTCTTCAACAAGAACTATCTCGTCGAGGACCTGACGAAGCAGATACCGTCAATGGGGTCGATGACCAGCATCCTCATGATAAAGCCGGACAATTTCAAGGATTTAAACGACAGCCACGGCCACGAGGCGGGGGACAAGATTCTCATACTCCTCGCCATCTTTATGCAGTCGATCATGCGGGAGAAAGACATCGCCCTGCGCTATCACGGGGACGAGTTCGCCGTTCTCCTGCCAGCTACCGGGAGAGAAGAGGCCATAATCCTGGCCCGGGAGCTGGGGAAGACCGTGTATGACATCGATCTGACCGGCATAACCGGGGGAAACGTCAAGGGGATGACCGTCAGTATCGGGGTCGCGGTTTACCCGGAACACACGTCCGATCCGAAAGAACTGGCGAAAATCGCCTATGACACCATGTTCAAGGCGCGAAACCGCGGGGGAAACCGCATCGTCTGCATTTTGGATAAGACACATGCCATATCGGTTTAAACCCCGGCCCCGTTCCGTGACCTTGTCATCATATATATCAGGTAAATTCCGGCCGCGCTTACCGCGAGGCCGGCGAGGTCAAGCCATAAGGGCTGAAATGAGTGGTGATCGTTAAGCCCGGTTGTGAGGCCGGGTATTTTTACGTCAATCACGTGCATGAACAGGAAAGGGAGCCCGTTAAAAAAGGCGTGCACCGCCAGGCACGGAATCAGGGAGCCGGTAATGATAAAAATCCATCCGAGGAAAATCCCGAGAAGAAAACCGCTGGTGAACTGCCACGGATTGAGATGGATGAGCCCGAAGAGAAACGATGATACTGCAACCGCCACTACCGGCTTGTAATTTTTCAGAAAACCGTGAAGCACAAGGCCCCGAAAGAGGAACTCCTCGGTCAGGGGAGCAACGATTACCAGGAGGAAGAGGGAGCCGAGGAGATCCCCCTCTTTGTAAAAGCCGGTGAGGATCTCTGACACAAACCCGGGAATGGGAAGAAAATACCGGAGGATATTATCCACCTCGGAAAGGAGAACAGCAAGCCCCGAAGCGGTAACGATGGTAACCGCGAAGAGAAGGGGATCAACACCCTTCAGGGGTAAAACCCCGGAAGCCGGTTCACTGCTCCTGCGAAGCCCGTAGGAGAGGGCTATTCCGATGGCGAGGAGATTGGCCAGCCCGGTGGTTACGCTCTGGGACGGCATGTCAACATACTGTCCCCCGATGCTGGCGGCAAACCCGAAGGCAAGGAGCAGGGCAAGAACCAGGATCATCAAAAGAACAGCGTTCCAGATATCAGGATATGGTTTTTTCGTCATGGCTTAAGGGTACATTTATAATGCGTATCCAATGGGGAACCTCATTTTTTAATTTTTAGAGGTTCCCGTAATTCATAAAATTACTTGTCAGGAGTATCACCCCTGCGATATATTTCAATAACTATATCAAAACGTTCCCCCCGCCGCC
>CAZEPS010000363.1:0-3305 GCA_964514165.1 uncultured Leptospirales bacterium | reverse complement strand
CGAAAAAGAGCGCCCCCACCGCCAGGAACGGGAGCGGGTTCCCTCCCATCAGGTACACAGGAAGATACACGAACAGGAGAACCATGGCGAAGGTGGAAAAGAGCCGGGTGAACCGGCTGAGGCTGTCAGCCAGGTTCATGATCCAGAGGTCATTGTGCTCGATGTGGCTGATCTCGTGGGCAAAGACCCCCCGCATCTCGTCCTTGGTCAGGTGGCGGATAAGGCCGTCGGTTATTGCGATGGCCGCGTTTTCCCGGGACCCGACGGAAAATGCGTTCATCAGCCTGCTCGGAATATAGTAGAGGCGCGGCAACCTTGCCAGCCGGGCCCGGGCGGACAGCTCCTCGAGTATCTCGTACAGATACCCCCCCTGGGCCGGATAAATTGGGCTCGCCCGGTACATCCTGAGCACCATGGAGGGGGAGATTTTCGGCGCGAAGGCGATAAAGGCCCCGGCGAAAATGAGAGAAAATACTATTCCTTCAACCCCGTAGATAAGAAAGCCGATGAGGGCAAATATGCTCCCCATGAGCCCCAGGATCAGGGCTGTCTGGATGGTGTTGCTCAGTCTGCTCGATATATGATGTCTCCTCTTCATTTTTAGTACATTCATCTTTTAATAAAGCTGTAAAATCGAACCATCAGCGGGATAAAAATCACCGGTACTATCCATTCTGTGTGCCGCAATGGCCCATTGTTACTCAACTTTATCAGTTATGGGGACTTCAAAGATCAAATAATATGAGGTTTCCTTGCAGGCATGAACCAAGTTAACACCAGTGTTTTCAATTACAGGTATTATTGTAAATACTGGTTTTTTTGATGTGTCCCCGGGGTAAGAGTAAACAGCAGTTTATTACAATGCGGCAAACCCCTCAGAAAGGGGTCATGTCAAACTTCCAGTAGGGCCCCTCTTTCACGAAGGTGATCTCAAGTCCGTTCTCGAGAACAAACACCGCCTCTTTATCCCCTTTCCGAATCGAAAGGGGCCTGGCGGCCACGGCACGGGCGATGGCACCCTTCCCCTTCTGGTTCGCGAGAATAAGCTTCAGGTAGTCCCTGGCCGCGAGGTCTTTCAGGGCCTGGGGGGAAACCCGGTACCGGGCAGCCGCGGCTTCGAGCTGGCGGCCATTCATCGCGTTAAAAAGGGAGCAGACCCGTTCAATCTCCGCCAGGCTTTCACTGGAAAGTACTTTTTTCAGATGATCCGGGTCCTTTTTTTCAAAGGCGACCCGAAGGCTGAACAAGGCGTCCCTCGGGGTCATGGGGCCGCCGGGGGCGCAGGAAAAGGCGGCCGTGATGAGGATGCCCGGCATAAAGGAATTAATTAATAGACGCACCGGGCCCCTCCTTCCTCGAAATCGACTATCATGTTGTCGATAAGGCGGGTGGTGCCGAAAAAGGCGGCGCAGGCGATGACCGTCTTCCCTTCGATCGAATCGACCAGGGCAAGGTCGCTGTAGCGGACCACGCTGATATAGTCTATGATGTCGGGATTTCCCGATTCGATGATTTTCTTCATTTCGCCCTCGATGACGGAGGATTTTTTCTCACCGCCCCTGACCAGTTCCTCGGCCCGGACGAGGCTCCGGTAGAGGACCGCGGCCCGTTCCCTCTCGGGGCCGGAGAGGTGCTTGTTCCGCGAGCTCATGGCGAGGCCGCTCTCCTCCCTGATCGTGGGACCGAAAATTATTTTTACCGGAAAGTTCAGATCCAGGACCATTTTCTCGACGGTGACCGCCTGCTGTATGTCCTTCTGCCCGAACACCGACACGTCGGGCTGGATGATGTTAAAGAGCTTGCTCACCACGGTGTAGACCCCCCGGAAGTGGCCGGGCCGGTAGGCCCCGCACAGGTTTTCCGTCATCACCTCCACGTCCACGCAGGTCTTATGGTCCCGGTAAATTTCATCCTCGTCTGGTAGAAACATCAGGTCGACCCCGTACTCACGGGCCAGGGCGAAATCCCTCTCCAGGTCCTGGGGATAATTGCTGTAGTCGCTGGGATCGTTGAACTGGATTCTATTCACGAATATGCTCATGACCTGGTACTCGGAATGCTCTTTCGACACGGTCACCAGGTTCAGGTGCCCCCGGTGCAGAAAACCCATGGTCGGAACGAAACCGATCCGCTTCCCGGCCTTTTTCGCCTTTCGAACCCGGTCCCGCACTTCGGCGATGGTCTTCACTATCTCCATATCACGGTCCTTATCCCTTTGACGCCCCTATGAGCATCATGTCCCCCATCATGAATTTTTTCGCCGCCGTGTCCGCGGCCCTTCGTATCACTGTTCCGGGCCTGCCGAAACCGCTCCCGTAGGTGATTACCCGGTCGACACTGAATCCCCTGTCCATAAGAAGCTTTTTTACGTTGCCGATGGAGAAGAAGACCAGGTGCTCGGGAAAATTATAGAAGCGCCACCCCTTACCCGCGAGGCGGCCCCAGCTGAAGCCCCCGGCCCGGCAGGTCGAGACGTAGAGCCTCCCCCGGCCGGCCAGGTCGGCATGGATCTTCTCAATAAAAGCTTCCGGACGGTGAAGGTGTTCTATCGTGGCCCAGAGGGTGACCAGGTCGAAACTCCCGTTATATTCCCGGTCGAGATAGTCCCCGTATTCAGCCTGGAGGCCCCGCTCCCTGGCGAAACGAATCCCGTCTTCGGAGATGTCGATCCCCCGGGCGTCCCATCCCCGGCCTTTCATGAATTCGACAAAATACCCGGCCGCGCACCCGATGTCAAGGGATCGCTTCGTTCCGGCGAGGTTTTCCTCGAAATCAAAAAAGCCGAGGTCCCGGAGGTTCAGCCCCGTGACCCGGTTGAACTCACGCCGCTGTTCATCGGAAAAGTAGTTCTCGTACCCTCTATCGTCCCGCCGGGTGAAATAATCGGCCGTGTACCAGGCCGCGATCTCATCCTCGTCGGGGCGGGGGGACACGTACCTGAGGCCGCAGTCGCGGCAGCAAACCAGGGTGAATGGTTCCCCTGTCCGGGATTTTTTATCGAAGTGCTGTTTCTTCCGGCCTGAGCCGCAGACCGCGCATGCAGCCTCTTCCATGTATCAGCCTCCGGTCCCCTCTTTCATGCCCAATCATTGACACGGAGTCGCGCCATACGTCAAATACAATTCCGGGACAAACAGGAAAAGGACCCCCTCGCGAAATATCTCGCAGTCCCGAAAAATCTTTAGCATCGTTAGAAATAGTAGAAGTTATCTCAGAATTTATGTCATAGCGAGCGAAGCGAAGCAAGCTCTCGGCATATTCTGATATAACACTACGTTAATGAAAAATGAATGATATATGTAACA
>CAZEPS010000362.1:0-3325 GCA_964514165.1 uncultured Leptospirales bacterium | reverse complement strand
CCAGCAGATAGACCGGAACGGCAAACTCCTCTTTCTTTCTGATCCGGACTACTGCTGCTGGCTCAACAAGACCCAGCCCATGGAGCCGGTCCTTGCGGGGCACGACATCTGGATAAGCGGTGTCAGGGGGGACCAGAACGCAACCAGGGAACAGATGGGCACCTTTGAGGACGCCCCGTTCAACTGCACCAGGTACCACCCGATGCTGAACTGGACAGGGAAGATGATCTATCAATACATAAAGGATCACGACCTGCCGAAACATCCCCTGGAGGAGAGCGGGTACCTGAGCATCGGGTGCGAACCCTGCACCCGGAAAATTACCGGGGACGGCCGCGAGGGCCGGTGGTTCGGCATGAACAAGACAGAATGCGGCCTCCACACGGAACTTGTCAATAAGTAGAGAAAAAAGAAGGAGAGAATCGTGCGCGTACTCATCACCGGCGGCGCCGGATACATCGGGACAGAGCTCGTCCACTCCCTGAACGGAAACCCGGCCGTTTCGAGCATCCTTATCTACGACAACCTGAGTCGGGGAAACAACAACCTCTTTATCGGACGCAGCAAGCTCGACCCGGGCAGGGTCGGTTTCATGGAAGGTGATATCCTCGATTCCCGGAAACTGCGGAAGGCCCTCAAGGACATCGACATGGTCTACCACCTGGCCGCGAAGGTCACGGCCCCCTTCGACGACAAGAACCACCACCTCTTCGAGCAGGTGAACCACTGGGGAACCGCTGAACTGGTCTACGCGGTGGAGGAGAGCGGAGTGGACCGGTTCGTTTATATGAACAGCGCCTCGGTTTACGGCACCGGGGACGAACCGATCACCATCGACACCCCGCCCCGGCCGAAGACCTTCTACGGCTCGTCCAAGCTCCGGGGGGAGGAGCACGCCGCCCGTCTCCAGGGCAAGCTCAAAACCTGGATAATCCGGGGCGGCAATGTCTACGGCCAGAACCGGGGGGTGCGCTTCGACACGGTGATAAACCGGTTCATGTTCGACGCCAATTTTAACGGCCGTGTCACCATCCAGGGCGACGGCACCCAGGTGCGGCCCTTCGTCCACATCAAACAGGTGGCCGAGTGCCTGTCACTCCTCCCTACAGATACAATCGAGCCGGGTACCTGTAACCTGGTGGGACGGAACCTCTCCGTCCTTGAGATAGCGGAAACAGTGAAAGATCTCCACCCGGAACTGGAGATGATCTACGTGGACCAGCACCTCACCCTCGGGAACCAGCACATAACGCCGGACAAGCGGATCATGGGGCACCTTTCTCCGGTAAACAGAACTTTCCGCGAGGAACTCGCGGAATTCAAGGGGTATTTTACGTTTTAGGTCATATGAATAGACCCGGGCCCGGCCGGTTGACAGAAAATCACACTTCAGAAATCTTTACCACCCGGCACTCCGGCTTTTTCGGCATCTCATCAGCCAAAAGCCACCGGCAGAAAATCATCCCTTTATTGCAGCCTGCGGTGCTGACCCGGTTCTTCGCGTCGACTTCGTTTTTCGAAACCAGGACCCGGCAGGAGCCGTCAGGCTCAGGGACCGCCCGGGAGGCGTTAATCGAAACCGGGTGGTAGCGGTAATCGAGCGACTGCATGTAGAAGTTCCATGTCTGGATGCCCCAGTAGGCGCACTCCGGCGAGGTGAAAGTAATCTCGAGCGCCTCGCCGTCGGCCAGATCAAAGGTCCCCAGAGAGTAGACATTGTCCGGGGTCCCCCACCCCCGCTGGTTCTCGCCGAAGCCGAAGGGCTCGCCAAGGCTGTTGGTGTTGTAGGTCACCGGCATGGGCAGAAGCAAAAGGGTCTCTTTCATAAAGGTGGTAACGGCCCGGAACCGCCGGGCCAGGTCTTCGTCATTCAAAGGTCCCGGGGCCGGTTCCTCTTTCATTGACGTTATGCGCATTTCAGCCGGTTCCGCCCGCTCCGGCTCCCAGAAATACTCCCGGGTGATGACGCAGACGCTGTCCTCGTCCAGCTTGTATTCGCCTTTTCCCTGCGGGTTTGGCGTCAATACCATGGAGAAAAAGCCGTTGTCGTCGAATGCGATGTCCCGGTGATTCACGGTGAGGGCGACCCGGTCGGACCACTCACCGTCAGGCTTTCCGCCGTAGACCGTTATGCTGAAGTAGCAGTCGTTTCCCCGCCTGCCGGAGATCCGGTAGGGCCGGTCACCCCGTATCCGGGTGAACTTGTAAACTGAGTCGGTATTGTCCCCGAGGATCTTTTTCGCCGGCAGGTTCATGGGGATAAAGGCCGGCCGCAGGGGATCGCTCTCCAGGTAGCAGTCGAAACCGAAACTGAGGAGGTGGGCCAGGTGCCGGTAGCCGTCGGTGATGCCGTGTTTGTCCATCCCCTTGCCCGGGTTCAGTATGGTTTTCTCCGCCTCCATGAGGAACTCCAGGAGTTCGCGGAAAGCCTTGCCGGTTTGATTGGTATCGGCCATGTAATTATCCCTCAATTTTATGCACTTTCATTTTTTAATATGCATATTCAGTACTCGCTGTCATTGCGAGGCTGTCGCAGACAGCCGTGGTAATCTCACAATATCGATTCATATATCACAGATAGCTGCATGGACCTGTCATTTCCGTTTACATTATTGAGAGATCGCCACGTCGCCCCGGAATACCGGGGCTTCTCGCGATGACACTTAAATTAAACTCTTAACTATTCACTTTTTTACCCTGACTCTGCAAATCCTGTCCGATTCTATTTACTCAATTAACCGGCATGCCGAGTTCCCTGAGCATGTCGTAGTAGGGCCTGAACCGGTCCCGCTCCCGGAGGGGGTTGATGCCGAAATCCTCTGGCCGGTAGGTGTGGTTCCCGTGCTTCTCCCGGGGATTATTCGCCATGAACCGTTTCATCCGGTCCCGGGCATCTGCGTTCAGTTCGATGTCAAAGTGCCGGTAGATCCGCTCAACCGCGCCCGGGGGATCTTTCATTACTTCGGATAGATGCAGGTCAAAAAACTGGTCCTTCTTGTGGACGAGTCTTTTCCGCAGATCCACACAACGGCCCATGAGGTACTCCCACCACTCGAGCTCTTCCCTGCCCACGACGGCCGGATCGATGTGATCGCTCGAAATGCTCCTGAGCATGCAGGTGAGGCTCGTGACCGATGCCACCACGGTGACCGGGTCCCGGTGGGTGAAGATGACGCATGCGTCCGGCAGGGTCTCCATGAGCCGGTCGAGGCAGTGCAGGTGCCCCGGCGACTTCAACAGCCACCGCTCTCCCGGCACCCCGCCACTCTGGAGGAGCTTGAGAAAGCGCCGATAGTATTGGTAGACCCTGGCCATGTCCTGGCGG
>CAZEPS010000361.1:0-3357 GCA_964514165.1 uncultured Leptospirales bacterium | reverse complement strand
ATCCCGGGTCAGACCCTTCCGTACCGGATTGTAGCCGATATACCATAGCAGCCACAACAGATACCCTTCCGGATTGTCCGCTTCTGCAATTACTTTGGAGCCGAAGCGTTCATTCCAGAAGGCACCGGTCTGTTTCATGGCCCGGTTGTACTTTTCCGCGATTCTGGCCTTGATATACTGCATTATCCGGGAAATTGTCTCTTTATCAATGGTAGTCTTAATGATAAGGTGGATGTGATTAGCGACAATTTCCGCTGCGACGAGCTCAAAATCGTACTTTTCCTGGCATTCCTGGATCGATTCGATAAAATACTTTTTTCCGTATCTGCCCATGAGAAGATTTCTTTTCCCGTGGCATCTGGTGTAGACATGGTGGGTGCATCCCTGGGCGATGTTTCGTAACTTTCGCGGCATGGTTTCCTCCCTGAGGGTTTACTTATTATACGAATGTGAGGGGGAGATTTTTCGAAAAAAATCAAGGGTCAGAGCCCTTTTTTAATAAATGGAGGGTCAGAGCCTTTTTTCATAAATATTGCTTTCCTCCGTGACCTCTGTGCCTCTGTGGCTTTTGTTTAGTTCCCTCACAAAAAACAACGCCCCCTTGCGGGGGCTCCAGTTTTTAGAAAATCTATGTATTTCGATGTATCTTCAGCTGCTATTTCAGCTGGAACCGTATCGGCAGGAATATCTTGCACTTGAAGGCCCTGCCCGCCGGGTCGTAGGCAGGGTAGAACTGGGCGGTCTGGGCCCAGATGATGACAACGCGGTCGAGCACCGGGTGCAGGGGCTTCTGGATCTTGCCGTAGACCACGTTGCCCTTCTCGTCGATGCCGACCTCGAGAACAACCACCCCCTGGACACCGGCCTGTTTCATTGACTCAGGGTACGGGGGAATCATGCTCTTCAGGGCCGGCGGGGTCGCGGCCATGGCCGACAGGTCGTACTTGCCGCTGTCGTCCCCGAACTCGAGCTTTTCCTCTTCCTCGATTTCGTCCGGAAGGGCGATGTCCGGTTCGGTCTCTGCCGCTTCCGGAATCTTCAGCTCCACCATCTCGAACCTGGTGAGGTCGGCGAAATCGCTGGTGTCTATCCGGTTGCTCCAGCTCACGGTCAGCACCAGGGTGAGGAGCACCACGAAAGAAGCCAGCGAGTAGGCCATCCCGGGCCTGAGGCGAAAATAGTTTATAATGAAGGGATAGTCCGGATATGTCGTATCATTCGTCATTGTTATCACGCATATACTTTTTTCTATTTATCAATAAAATTATACTTCTTGCTCACCAGCACGACGTTATGGACGCCGCTTTTCTTCAGGGCCTCCAGGGCCTCGTTGACATATTTATAGGGTATGTCCTTCTCTGCCCTGATCAGGGCCCTGACCTCGGGCTGTGAAATCAACCGGTACTGGGAGAAGGTGGTCAGCATCCGGGGGGTCCCCTCCTTGCCGCCGAAGTACATCTTCCCCTCGTTGTCGAGCCAAACGTTGAAATATTTCTTTGTCTCCTGTACCGTTACGCGCGATTCGGGAAGGCGAATCGGTATCTCCCGATCGGCGTCGGCGATGCTCGAGAGCATGAAGAATATGAGCAGCAGAAAGGCGATGTCCGCCATTGACGATACGGGAAGTATTACCCGCGCTTTTTTTCTTTCTCCGAGTGCCATGGCCTGCCCCCTATATCATCCTCAGCGAGAGCTTTTTCGCCCCCGCCACCTTCATCGCGTCAATCACCTCCACCGCCTTCTGATACCGGACGTCCGCGTCGAACTTCAGGAGAATTATCAGCTCGTCCTCGGTGTCCTCGGTGACGAGCTGGTTTACCTTCTCTTCGATCTCCTTCACGGTCATCTTCTTGTCGTTCAGGGTGGTGGTCTCGTCCTCTTTTACCACGATGGTGGTGATCTCCTTGTCAGCCACCACCTGGGGCTTCTTGCTCTTGTCCGGGAGGGACAGGTGCAGGCCCTCCTTGTAGATAAATGCTGACGTGATCATAAAGAAGATAATGAGGAGAAAGGCGATGTCAGACGACGACGCCAGGTTTATCTCGTCAGTACCTTTAATGCCTCGTTTAATCTTCATGGCAGTGACCCGTTCGAGTTATATTGACGGCGGCGTGGACGATACCGGACTCCCGGAGACTGTGTCCTTTTTCTCTATGAGCTTCTCCACCACGTCGGCCGCTATCCGCTCGACCTCCGAGATAAATCCGTCAATCTTATGCACGAAGTAGTTATAAGCCAGGAGGGTCGGAATCGCTATGATAAGACCGGTAGCGGTGGTGATAAGGGCCTCCATGATACCCCCGGCCACGATCTTGGCGCTGACCTGGTCTGCCGCCGCGATGTCCGAGAAGGCGCTGATCATACCGGATACGGTCCCGAGGAAACCGAGCATCGGAACGATGTTGCCGATGGCGTTCAAAATGTTGAGGCCGCGCTCCATGAACGAGACCTCGACCCCGGCCGCGACCGTCAGGGCCTTTTCGACCCGCTCGTACCCGAGTGACTTCAGTGCCAGCCCCTTGAGGAGTATCTTGGCCAGCTTGTTGTCGCTGTCGTTGCAGAGCTTTTCGACCGCGTTCAGGTCCTGGGTGGAGATCTTGTGCTCAAGCTCTTCGATGAATTCCTTTGACGCGAGTTTCGTTTTCACGAAAAATACTATCCGTTCGATTATGAACCCGATGCCGACCGCCGCGAGGAGAAGAATCGGCCACATGAACGGGCCGCCCCTGGAAAATATTTCCCATAACGACCCGCCGGAATCTTTTTCTGTTTCAGCCATTTCGGCAGGAGCCGCGGCCGCTTCCTCTTCGCCGGCCGCTCCCTCGTCTTCAGCCGTCTCGCCGGCCGGGGCGTCACCGGCCGGAGCCGCCTGGTCAACCTGACCGGCCTGCTGTGCCGGGGCGTCCTGGGCCATGGCGCGGTCTATCGGGAAAAAGGTCAAACCGAAGGTAAATAGAATAACCGGTAGTAAAACTATAATTCTCTTTTTCATTACAACCTCACAAGAATCTCGCTGATATTCGAGCCCGGATTCTCTCTGTCCCCGGGCTGTTTTGACATTTTCAATGTCATATTTTTTATGTTAAATCGGGGTAAAACGATAGTGATTTAATTGTTATGCTGGATCCTGTATATACTTTTTTTTTGAGTAAGGGTTATCTAAACCATGAATATTAATAAAATATGAATAAATCTTTAGAAAATTATAATTTTTCAGGATTCTCGCCACCCCGGAGGGGATTGAGAACCAGTTTACTTTCAAAAAAGCCCCCCTCCGGGGAGTCCGGGGGTCAGAGCATGATGCCCCCCTCCGGGGGGTCCGGGGGTCAGAGCATGACGCCCCCCTCCGGGGAGTCC
>CAZEPS010000360.1:0-3363 GCA_964514165.1 uncultured Leptospirales bacterium | reverse complement strand
AGGCCCGGGGACCCCCCGGAGCTCATCGGCAGTTCTGACAAAATAAAAAAAGTTCTTGGCTGGAAGCCTCAGTATGATGAACTGTCTGTTATAATAGAAACAGCCTGGAACTGGCACCAGAAACTGCAAATTTTTAAAGAAAAATAATTTGAAAATGAAAAAACGATATCTTATTACCGGCGGCGCCGGATTTATCGGGTCCCATCTCAGCGAACGGCTGATCCGTAACAAGCATGAGGTCATCTGCGTTGACAACTTTTTCACCGGTCAGAAGGACAACATCATCCACCTGCTTGACGATCATTACTTTGAACTGATTCGGCATGACGTGACCTGGCCCCTCTATGTCGAGGTGGACGCCATATTCAACCTCGCCTGCCCGGCCAGCCCCATACACTACCAGTTCGATCCGGTGCAGACCACGAAGACGAGCGTCCTGGGGGCCATCAACATGCTCGGGCTGGCCAAACGACTCAAGGTGCCGATCCTTCAGGCCTCGACCTCTGAAATATACGGTGATCCGGAGATCCACCCCCAGCCGGAATCGTACTGGGGAAACGTCAACACAATCGGGCCCCGGGCCTGCTACGATGAGGGAAAGCGGTGCGCCGAGACCCTCTTTTTCGACTATTACCGCCAGCACAACATGAAAATAAAGGTGGTCAGGATATTCAACACCTACGGCCCCCGGATGCATCCGAACGACGGCCGTGTCGTGAGCAATTTCATCGTCCAGGCATTGAAAAACCAGGACATTACGGTTTACGGGGACGGGAGCCAGACACGCAGTTTCTGCTATGTAACGGATCTCGTGGAGGCCCTCATTCGGATGATGAATTCCAATGACAGCTTCACCGGCCCGGTCAATATCGGCAATCCCGGAGAATTCAGCATTCTTGAACTGGCAGAAAGGGTCATAGCCCTTACGGATTCCAGAAGCAAGATAATATTCAAGCCGCTTCCGCAGGACGATCCGAAACAGAGGAAGCCGGATATATCCCTGGCGGAAAAAGAACTCGACTGGAAGCCGACAATCCCCCTTGAAGAGGGGCTGAAAAAAACCATTGAATACTTCGACGAACTGCTCAAAAGCGGGTGGCGGTAACCGGTGAACCATGGAACCCTACTCGGAAATAGCGGTTGTCTATGACTACCTCCTCAGGCACGTAGACTACCAGAGCTGGTACCGATACATCAGGGATATCGTTGAACGGTACACCGAAAATCCGGAAATTATCGTGGAGCTCGGGTGCGGTACCGGCCGTTTCGGGGCAAAATTTTCCCATGACGGGTACACAATTTTCGGCATAGACCGCTCCATGAACATGCTCCGGGTTGCGAAAACCAGGGCCTATAACAACTTCCGGCTTATTTGCGCGGATATTACCAGGTACAGCCTCGCCAGAAAGGCTGATTTCATCTTCTCGGTCCATGACACGATGAACTACGTTACGGAAGAAAGCACTTTTAGAAACGTACTCAGGTGCACCAGGGACGTAATGAATAAAGACTCCGTATTTATGTTTGACATAACCACAGAGTACAATATCTATACCAACTTCGAAGGTAAAAAAGCGGATTACGTTATCCGAGACATGACGGTCCAGTGGGACAACGAGTACGATCCGGAAGCGCGGATAATCACATCCACCCTCACCCTTGATAAGAACGACGGCACCCGGTTCACGGAGGAACACCTCCAGAGGATATATACAATTGACGAGGTCAGCTCTCTTCTCGCTGACGAGGGATTCAGGACCGTCGGCATATTCGGCGACTATACTTTCGAGGAACCGGTTAAAGAGACCGTCATGATAAATTTTGTAACCGAACTGGCGACATGACCGTATTACTCTACATCCTGGGACTCATCATCGGGGCGGCTGTTTTCTTCTACCTCTATTCAACCTACCAGTCGGGAAAAGACGCGGTGAAGAAGATAATCAAAAAAAACGGGAAGGAGCCGGTGCCAACGGTTTCACCGAACGAGCTCGCCTACCGGAAACATTACCTGAAACGGGCCCCGGGGGAGCGGATGTGCCCCCTCTGCGGCACGATTCTGACGAAGTACGACGCCCTGTACGCGGCCCGTACCGATTCACCGGCCGGTGAAAAGATACTTATCTACGGCTGTCGCCACTGCTATAAGGAAGAAAAGGAAAGCGGCGGGGAAACAAAAATCTAGTTTTCCTCTTCGTTATTTTCCCCGGGGTTTCTGTTCACGTCGCGGTATTCACCGATGAAGGGGTCTCCCTGTTCAAGCCAGCCGTAAAAACCGCGGATTGAATCGAAACGGCAGATGTCATGGAAAGAAAAGTTCTTCATGCTGTTCGACGCCTCCAGGTCATTCACGTACCGCACGATCTGCTGCTGGTACGGCGGCCCCATGGGGAATACGGCGATACCCCCGACCCTGAGCATGTTCAGCAGGGAATAGGGGGGATTCATGCACCCGGCGAGTACGAGCACTGCGTCGAATTCACCCGGCTCCACGACCTTTTCCGTGGCGTCCCCGGCGAAAAAGCGAATGTTCTCATGCCCGTTCTTCACAAGCCGCTCCTTTGCCTTAACCGCAAGGTCCTCGAAGTATTCCACCGTAACTACTTCCTTTACGATTGAGGAGAGGAGGGCGGTTGAAAAACCGGACCCGGTCCCCACCTCCAGGACGTGCCAGTTTTTTTTCAGGGAGAGACTGCCCAGCATTTTAGCGAGTATGACGGGATCATCCCCGGACTGGCCGTGCCCGATCGGGATTGAGTTTTCGATATAAAAATTTTTCTCGAATGCCTTCCCGAAAAACGTTTCCATGTCCACAGAATCAAAGACCTCGATAACGGACTTTTTAATCCTGTTCTTTTTCAGTTTGCCCATGAAATCTTTTTTGTTGCCGCTCATATTCCCGCCAGTGCCATAAGATAGGTGATGAAATAATCTGATATCAGTATAGCCATGGAGGATTTGACCACGGCCTGTATTGTTGACTTTCCCACTCCCTCGGCGCCCCCGGTGGTGTTGAATCCCTGGTAGGAGGATATGACCGCCACCTCGACCCCGAAGAATACAGATTTTATTATGCCGGAGGTAAAATCCGTCACGTCAACAATATTCAGAATGTTTTCAACGTATTTATCGATGGTTATGCCGAGAGAGAAGTAGGCGATGAATCCCCCCCCCAGGACCCCGACAATATCGTTGATGATAGTGAGTACCGGCGTCATCAGGAGACAGGCCAGGAAACGGGGGACCGCCAGGTACTGGACGGGATTCGCGGAAAGGGTCCTCAGGGCGTCGATCTGCTCGGTGACCTTCATGGTGCCTATCTCGGCGGCGATAGCCGAACCGACCCTCCCGGCCAGGAGGAGG
>CAZEPS010000359.1:0-3371 GCA_964514165.1 uncultured Leptospirales bacterium | reverse complement strand
CATCATCTCTGTATAAAAATACTCAACATAAAAGAGGTTCACCATGATCTGGCTTTACGCAATGATCGGCGGGCTGTTCGCCGGCATAATGGTTCCGACAATCCTTATTTCTTCTGCGCCGAAGTTTACCGTCAGGTTTCTGAAACTCCTGAAGCTGCTACAAAAAGACGAGGTTTCCACTGACAACCAGATGTACATATCAGGGACCGGATACGCCCGGCAGGGGCTTGTCTTCACCTATACCGACACCGCGAAGCAGAACGAATTCGCTACGAAAAAAGTGGCTGCCCGGATTTTCATGATCGGCATCGCGGCAGGCCTGGCTCTCGGGGCAATCGCCGGCCTTTTTTAACCTTCAGTTCTGTGTAATCATGGAAAACTTCCCGGCACCGGAACCAGGTGAATATTATCATCCGGTTCATACGGGATAATATTCAGGCCTGACTCTTCCTGAATTCCGTGGGGTCATGCCGGCTTTTCCTACTCCATGTACGGATCAATGAAGTCCGGGCTGGCGGCCTGGTCACTGAGATTTCCCACGGTGAAGGGATATTTCGCGTACTTGTCCGCGAAGGCAAGCACGAACCTGTTCATGGCGAACCAGGGGTCTTCCGGCTGACTGTCGGCAAGTTCCCTGACGCGGCCGTACCATGACAGGGCGTCGTCACGCCTGCCGGTCAGATCGCTGACCATGCCCATTATCAGGAAGGAGTGGGCCCGTTCCCGGAACGACTGCCTGGATTTCAGGGCCTGCTCCATGACCGCCCTGGCCCCGTCGTATTCTCCCCGGTGAATGAGCAACTTTGCCAGGAGCCTCGAGTAATGCGACTCCTCCTGGTCGATTGCCAGGGCCCCTTTCAGGGCCTGTATGATTCCCTCTTTGTTGTCCGGGTCCCGCTCATTGATACCGTAGGCCTCCATGAACTTCGCCAGGCTCCTTAGTTTCATGTGGTTCCTGAACACGTAGCCCCTGAGCACCGGCGGCGAGGCGGTTGTTCGCTCCCCCCGAAGTTCTCCGGCGAGACTGAGGCCGAGGTAGTTGTTGTTGCATACCGGCGCCGGTCCGTGGGCGACCCAGAGGGTGAGGTCTTCGGGCGAGAAAACCATGCTGTTCACGTTGTCTGAAACTCCAACAATATGGCCGGTGGCACGTTCCAGCCCGGTGGTGTGCTGGATGTGGTCCCCCATGAACTCGGCCGCAAGCGCCGGGTTTACCCAGCCCCGGTTCTGGTCCATCAGTTTCATGAGGCGCCGGTACCGCCCCGGCAGGTGCTCCATGATGTTATATTTCACGGTAATGTCGATCTTCCTCTTTTCATCGGACACGGCCATGTTGGTCATGACGATTTTCCCGTCTTCCATGGGCCGGATGGCGGCGCTCCCGGCGCTGATCTCGGCTGCGAAGGCGTTCCTCTCTTTCCCGGAGATGACCACAAACCCACCGGATATCCCCCGGGGATTATCATGGAAGATTTCCTCGGCCTCTTTCAATGTTTCCGCCTTACGGAGAATCTCGTCGGTGAAGGTAGCGACGCACCACCCCTTCGGGGAGACGTCGTCGTAAACCATGTAGTGGGGGCAGGTGACGATCCCCTTCTCGTTCATCCCCGGATTCCAGAGGAGTATGCCTGCGGTGCCGATCTTCACGTGGGCGTACCCGTCCTTCGGCTTAACGAAAAAGAGAGCCTGGTGTTTCGGCCACCTGGTGAAGCCGCTGTAGTCGGTGTTTCTGCCGACGATTATCTTTCCCCCGGCGGTGACCTTACCCGCGGCAGCGAAGGTGCTGCATGCTCCTGTTGTAACGCCGAGTTTCTCCAGGGCCTCCAGGTTGTCCCTGGCGAAGTCCGGGGTCAGCATCATGGCCGGGCCCGTATGGTGGTTCGCCCTGAATATGACTTCAAAGGGAACCCCGGAGCCGTCGGCGATGCCTTTCAGTTCCTCGAGAATGTTTCTCGGCTGGGATTTTTCCAGGGGGACGTAGACCTTGTATTCGAGATACTTCCTGAGGAACCAGATCTTCGGCGAAAAGGGCTTCTCCCTGCCGCCGAAGATCACGTCTGCGTAAAATTTCGGGGCACCCTCCATCACCTCGTCCCGGAGGAGCCTGCCGTGCTGGTACCCTGTTTCATACGGGGTCCCTTCCAGGTGGAGGAGGCTCATGCCCCCCCGGTTCTCCATCCAGGCGTTGCCGAAAAAGGTCTTTCCGTTTTCGGTCATGAGTTTTGTGCCCTCCAGCCGTTTCACGACATCCTTCCCGGGACGGTAGGCGGCACCGGAACTGACCCCGTAAACGGAAACCAGGATGACCGCGACGAGTAAAACCGCGGGGACTGCCAGCAGAATAATGAAGACTGTTTTTTTCATGGCTTCTCCTTGGGACCGTACCAGAGCATCGCCAGGGGGCTCATTGCCAGGATGAGGGCTATCACCAGACGGTTCAGGTTGAACCGGAGGAGCCAGTCCCCCCTGAGGTCCATGTGTTCTATAAAATCAATGTACTTTTTCGTGAGGGGAACCAGTTCCTTTTCGGCGACCCGCTTCAGGGTGTCGTCGTCGTCAAAGAGCCACACCGGCCCCGCTATGAGGGAGTGGATATGGCACCCTTCCTCGTGAAAGGGGCCCGCGTCAGTGGGGACCCCGAGGGGAGTGCCGGTCGGGAAGATCAGGGTCCTCTGGGCGTTGTGCCGCTCAACCAGCCGGGCGTAGAGACCCAGCACCACCGGGTTTTCGGTGACGAATACCCCCCGCGGCTCCGGGTTGCCGCTCGAGGGCCGGGGCGGGTCCCAGTCGTCCGATATGTGCTCGATGCAGACGTCCATGAGGGCTTTTTTCATGATGCCGAAGCGGTGCTTTTCCATGAAGTCGTGGTTCCCCGGCGCCCCCACCATGTGGGACCCGGTGAAAAGAAAGATCAAAGTTCTCCTGCGGCTTTCGGCCGGCATCAGGGAATAGTACCGCGCCAGGGCGAGGACCATGCCGATGCCGCTGGAGTCCTCTATTCCGCTCCGCCAGGGGGCGTCGTGGTGGGTGTGAATGATAAGGCTGGTTTCGCCGCTGCCGGGGATAACGCCGTAGACGTTGGCGGTACGTCCCCCCTTTCTCGAAACGGTCGCGTCGAGCCGAATCCGCGCCCGGGCTCCCCCATTTTCGGCCATCTCTTTCAATTTTTTGCCGTCACCCTCCATCACGTAGAGGGAGGGGATCTCACGGATGATGCCGTCGTACGGGGCGTAGTAGGTGAACTCGCCCATTTCGGGGTACCCCTTGAGAATACTGACGATGCCGGTTGCGCCGCCCTCTTTCGCGCGGTCATAGATATTGCGGAACTTCAGCATCCACCCGATCGGATAGGGGTGCTCCCACCCGGACAC
>CAZEPS010000358.1:3169-3385 GCA_964514165.1 uncultured Leptospirales bacterium | reverse complement strand
CGCCTGGGCTGAGCGGAATATCGAGCATACCCTGAAGTATTTCCGGCCGGAGCAGGTCTGGCTCGGGGTGCCGGCATATGGTTATCTCTGGCCGGAAAACGGCAGGGGGAGGGCCGTGTCAGCCCGGTACGGTATGAAGCTGGCGGCAATTCACGGCTTGAAGCGCCACGGGTCAGGCACGGTACAGATATCATACGTCAAAAACGGCATCCGCTA
>CAZEPS010000358.1:0-3159 GCA_964514165.1 uncultured Leptospirales bacterium | reverse complement strand
TCGCACGAAAATACAGCCTGGCAGGGACCGCCATCTGGCGCCTCGGGTTCGAGGAGAGCCGGGGAGACGGCCGTGCGGGTAAAAAACCCTGACCGAGGAAATCAACTCTGCACACCCTCTCCCATCTCTTTACAATAATTAGAATGGGAGATAAGGGCATCATTGCGTATTTTTGAAGACATTTGTATATTAATATACCCTGGTTCCTTCGTTCATATTAATCAAAATATATTAATAAATTAATACAAAATGTACCTGATATATATAAAAATTGATCAAGTAAAATGACATAAAACCGATAATAAAAATGAGACATAAAGGGGCATTGATGGAGAGGTGGCAGATGGGACTAAAAAAGAGCAAGGCGAAAAGCTTCAGGGAACTCCTTGAAAAGTATATTGAAATAAAGGGGCTTGATATTATCATTCTCCTGGCTGACGGAAAAGAGGTCGAGCTCTACAAGAACCGGATGATAATGGACGACGAGCTCGTGACCTTTGACAAGAACCACTCGGAAAAGAGGATTCCCCTTTCGGAAATCAAGTCAGTTGATCTCTACGCCGCGTAAGAAATAACCATACCAGGGAAAGACCGGTACCGGCAGACGCCGGATCGGTCTTTTTTTATCCCAATAAATACTCGATAACCGCGCTGCAGCAGACGATAACAAAAAACCACCCGGTAAGAATGAACACGTACCGGGCCGGAAAATTCCCGGCAATGGCCCCCCTGGCCCCCTCCATCACCCTGGTTTTATGCTTCTCCTGAAACACCGCGGCGAGCAGCCCCGCGGCCATGGTCGCCCCGAATCCGAAGAGGTTCCACCAGAGCCACGAGACAGAGGTGAATTTCAGCCAGAGGAGCAGGTTCACCGTGACCCCGGCGGCGAGCCCGGCAAGCGCCGCCCTCTGGCCGGCGCGCCGGGACATGACCCCGAGGAGGAACACCCCGGCTATGGGGCCGTAAAAGGCTGATCCGATCTTGTTGACCAGTTCAATGACGGTCTCGGCCCCCCCGGCCATATAGAGGGCGGCGCCGGTGGTGAGCCCGCCCCAGGCCACGGTAATTATCCGTGAATAGAGGACCTTTCTGAGGTTTGGTATTGTTTCGAGGGAGGGGAGCCCCCTCACCAGGAAGTCGTCCCAGGTGGCGGCGGAGAGGGAGTTTATCGCCGAGTCGAGGCTCGACATGGAGGCGGCGAAGATGCCGGCAACCATGAGCCCCAAAAGCCCCGGGGGCACGTAATCGTTGAAGAAGTAGGGGATAACGTAATCCGGGGGCTTTCCCGCAAGTTTTGCTGAAAATTCCGGGTTGCCGTGGAGGAACGGAATCAGGAGGAGCCCGACAGCGCAGTAGGTGAGAACGACCGGGAAACGGATGATCCCGTTGACGAGAAGGGACCGGCTGGCCCCCCGGTTGTCCCTGGTGGCGAGCAGGCGCTGGGCCTGGCTCTGGTCGCACCCGTAGTACGACACGTAGAGAAAGAACCCTCCCAGGAGCATGGGCCAGAAACCAAAAGATTTTTCGTCGCCGAGGCCGGTTGAATCGAGGTCGAAAACCTGGAGCCGGGGGGCGGCCCCGGCGGGAAAGGTCACTGATCCATCCAGGAGGTTGTAGAGGATGACGATTACCGCGATGGAACTTATCCAGAGCACCGCAAGCTGGATGATGTCAGAGTAGATGTCCGCCATGATCCCCCCCAGGGAGGTATATACCAGGCTGATGACCCCGATGAGCACGATGGTCTCGTTCAAAGGCACACCGATGCAGACGCTGGTCACGTAGGACGTTGCGAGCAGGGCGACCCCGGTGGCCAGTGAACGACTTACCAGGAAGATGAAACTCAGGGAGAGCCGGGTTGCCATGCCGAAACGGGTCTCCAGGAAGCGGTATATGGTGACCCCGGTGTTCTGCCTGAGGAGCGGCACCAGGAGTGTCATGATTCCTATCATCGCCAGGGGGACCGCCAGTTCATACTGGAGCCAGATAAGGCCCCCGTTCTCCCTGGCCGCGATAAAGGCCGGGGCCCCCACCAGGCTTATCGCGCTCACCTGGTTCGCGGCCATGGAGGTTCCCACCTGCCAGGAGGGAACCTTCCTGCCCCCGAGGTAGTAGTCGTCCTGGTCATGCTGGCGTCTGCCGATGAGGTAGCTGATGCCGATGATAAAGGCGATGTAGAGGACGAGGATTATCCAGTCAATGAGGACCACTTGTTCTTCACCGCTGATTTAGATTATAACTTTTTGATAAATATTCCCCCGTAGAGACTGTCCTCCGGTGCGGTGAGACGGTCCCCGGTGATCTCAAAATGCTGGAGCGGACTGCCGTTTTTCTTTTTGAGAACCAGCCGGTTTCCCTCGAGGGACACGGGGTATGATCGGGTCCTGTTCTTCGACGCGATCCTGATGCAGTCAGCCAGGTCGGGATCATCGCTGTTTTTAACGATATTCATTTTTTCCCCGCTCACCGCGAGGTGAACGACCGCTTCGTCAATGCCGATCTCGATCTTTTCAATTACGTATATGCCGTCAATGAGCCCTCCCTGTTCCCGGGGGACATAGGCGCCGGTGTGGCCAGCTGAGCATGAGATGAAAAACAGAACGGTCATAATCAGGGGCAGGACAATTTTAATCATGGGAAAACCTCTCCTCTTATTTATTTTCAATGATGACGATATGTTATATCGTTATCTGTTAACAGACTGTTGCCATCACCGGGCAGAGGGCAGGTGACAATAAACCATGTATTTTGAGCCCCGGTACCGGCTCATTTATTTTCATTTTGCGCAACGAAATAACGCCTGTTATAAGGTAGATGGCAATAAGGATGATTCCCCCGGGCCAGACAATAACCGGGTACGCCAGTATCGACAGATCATCGGCGAAAAAGGGGGGGTATGCCATCTTCATCAGCGGCAATAGCGTGTTAGTTAAGCGGTATTCCATGGGGTGCAGATTGTATACTATTCCCGGATGAAGTCAATTATTAAAAAGATGGCTCATTCCTAAAAAAAAGGCTAAAAAAAAAGGCTCTGACCCCTATTTTCAACAATATTCAAAAAAAAGGCTCTGACCCTCGATTTTTTTTTAAAAATTTCTCCCGCTCAATCGTATTAATAGTAAACACTTACGGAGGAAACCATGCCTCGACCGAAACGAA
>CAZEPS010000357.1:0-3385 GCA_964514165.1 uncultured Leptospirales bacterium | reverse complement strand
CTACTGGGAACTGGGCCCCGACGAGGCCCTGGTCATCGACGCCACTCCCCCGAAGTGCGACCACTGGAACTTCCAGCTCAACAACCACTGGATGGAGTCCCTCGACTACCGCTTCCACAGGGTTCACGTGAACAAGCACACGGCCGCGTACAACGATGACGGATCAGTCACCATCGTCGTGGCCCACACCGATCCCGGGGTGCCGAACTGGATAGAGACCGCCGGTCATGACCGGGGCACCATGTGCTTCCGGTGGATCAAGGCGGAGGAGCACCCCCGTCCGTTGACCAGGGTAGTGAAACTTTCCGCGGTAGCGAAGGCGGTGAAATGAACAATCCAAGGCGCGTAACGTCGGTCAATTATTCGAAGCCGTACCGGCCCTTCCCCATATCCGCCTTCAACCGCGTCGGCAGGCTCCTTGGCAGCGCGGGTTTCAAGGGGGCAAATCTCAGGAGCGGTTCCCTCATGGAACGGGCCGCGAAGAAAACCGGGCTCACCGATTTCGGCGAACCCTCGTTCAGAAAACGAATGGAGATCCTCCTGAACGCCATGGAGGGAGAGGCCCGGTTCCACCGGTTCGGGCGGTTCATGGCCCGGGAGAACATGGTGCGCATCCTGATAAACCGCCTGCGCATCGAGGACCACTTGAAAAAAAACCCGTCCATCCTGAAAATCGGGATGGAGGACCCGGTCTTTATCGTCGGCCTCCAGCGCACCGGCACAACGAAACTTCAGCGCCTCCTTTCATGCGACCAGGCGTTCCGCTACCTGGCCTCGTGGGAGGCGATCAATCCCGCCCCGTTCACGGGCGGCGAACACAGGAAGGAAGATCCCCGCATAAAACAGGCAGAGCTGGCGCGCAACGCCTTGAAATACATGGCACCGGACTTCTTCGCTATCCACCCTATCGCGCCCCGGGGGCCCGAAGAGGACTGCATGCTCTTCGATTACGCCTTCTGGGGGACGGTCCCCGAGGCGACCTACCGGGTCCCCTCCTTTTCAATATTTCTCGAAGGGCAGGACCACACCGAAGCCTACCGGTACTACAAGACCGTGCTCCAGTTTTTAATGCGCCAGAGAAACACCGGCCGGTGGCTCCACAAAACCCCCCAGCACCTGGAGCAGCTCGACGCCCTGTTCACCGTGTTCCCGAACGCGAAGATAATCCACACCCACCGGGACCCGGTCAAGGTGCTGGCGTCGTTCTGCAGCATGATATCCCACGCATGGGGGGTCTTCAGCGACCGGGTCGATCCCCGGGAGGCGGGTCAGCACTGGAGCGCGAAGCAGCACAGGATGATACAACGCTCGATGGAGGTGAGAGACCGGCGCGGTGAAGAGAGCTTTCTTGACGTGTCATATTACGATCTCATTGCAGACCCGATGAGCGAGGTTGAGCGGATCTACCGCTTTCTCGGGATGGAACTGACCGATAAGACCCGAAACACGATGACCGCCTGGCTCGGGGAGAATCCCCGGAACAAGCACGGCAAACACCGGTACCGCCTCGAGGACTTCGGCCTCGAGAGAAACCGGGTGGAGGGGATGTTCGCCGATTACCGCGGACGTTTCGACATACGAAAAGAGGACAAGAATGAAGAATGACCATATGAAGGGAAAAACCGCACTCGTGACCGGCGCCACCAGCGGCCACGGGAAAGCCTGCGCCGCGGCACTGGCGGACATGGGTGCCGACGTGATACTCCTCGGGAGAAGCCGGGAGAAGTGCCTGGCGGTGCGGGAAGAGATCAGCAAAAAAACCGGCAAGAGGCCGGAGATCCTCCTCTGCGACCTCTCGTCCCGGGACGATATCAGCCGGGCGGCTGGCGAGTTTTTAAAGACGGACCGGCCCATCCATCTGCTCATGAACAACGCCGGTATCGTCAACCAGGAGCGCAGGGAGTCCCTTGACGGAATCGAAGAGACCATGGCGGTAAACTATTTCGCCATGTACCAGCTGACCCTCCTCCTTCTCGAACGAATCAAGAAGAGCGCGCCGGCGCGGATAGTCAACATATCCTCTGACACCCACCGGATAGTAAAACTCGACCCGGACAATCTCGAACAGAAAGAAAAGTATTCCTGGATGAAGGCCTACAGCCTGTCGAAACTGGCCATCGTCTATTTTACCAGGGAACTCGCGAAACGACTCGAGGGGACCGGGGTGACTGTCAACGCCGTAGACCCGGGGCCGGTGGCGTCCAACATCGCCGGAAGCGGCACGGGCCTCATACCGAAAATCGCCCGGTTTTTCATCAGCAGAACGTTCCCGAAACCGGAAAGGGCAGCCCGGACCGCCCTGCACGTCGCCACCTCACCGGAGGTGGAAGGGGCCACCGGCAGGTACTTCCGCTTCATGAAAGACAGGGAGCCCCGGGTCGACACCGCAGAACCCACCGTGGGGCGGCGCCTCTGGGAGGTGAGCGCCCGAAAAACCGGGGTGGATCTGAACTGAAACGCAGACTACCGCTTCCTTGTATTTATAGGGAGATGGACACTGCCGAAACCGCCGATCTCACGGTTTTGGGGGTGGGTGCGCTATAACCGTTGTTCCTCTTATACGTCATACCGCCTCCACGCATCGAGGTCGTCACACATTCCATAATGGGACTTTCGCATAATGCCTGCGGAGTGTCTCCCCGTACCCGGCATCTTCGCAAAGCCTCCTGCTTTGCTCTCCCACTCAATGATTTTACTATCCCTGGTTCAGAGCCCTCTCGACGAATGGCATGTATGGCGTGATGACGTCGGTAGTAAAATATGGAACTAGTTGCGTTTGTTGTGTGCGTTTACTCAAGCCGGAGGCTGTGACGAAATCGGCCGGCTCACCGAAGACGACAAGAAATCACTCATCCATATCATCGATGCTATCGCGGCGAAGAATAAACTTAAAACTCTGGCGGGAAATGTGCGGTGACTCGCCTGGGATTTGCTCATACAAATGAGACACTGTTGACTGAACGGCCTCGCGAAATAATTTTTTAGGCGTATATCAATTTTCCCTTCGGTTCAGGAATAGGTCTGTTTAATTCTTTTGCGGTTTCTATCCATTCATCAATAATAATCTTCACATTTTCGATAGCTTCTTCATAACTTGCGCCGTCGGCCATACACCCGGCCAATTCGGGTACTTCAGCAATAAACGCCTGGTCATCATCACTCCAATAGATAATAACCTCGTATCTGTATTTATTCATCATCTCCTCCGAGTCGGTATTTGGTAATGATTTGTCTCACCTGCTTCACTTGATATGGTTTCGCCAGACTGCCATGGGGTTGAATATTAATTATTTCAACGATGCCGTCCCTCGTAAAAATATGGTGGTCACCTTTAATTCGTTCTTCAAATCCCAGTTTTGTTAATAAAAAAGATAAATCGGCGAAA
>CAZEPS010000356.1:0-3468 GCA_964514165.1 uncultured Leptospirales bacterium | reverse complement strand
AGGAGTGCATCCTGCAAAAGCCTTTAACCTGGTAGATTTAATGATAGGAGCGTAATCATTATCAATCGCTATTTATATCGGAAAGGATCAAAAAGGACTTAATGTTTTTTAAAAAAATTTTTTACGTTCCAGTCGTTATTTCTTCAATTACGGGAACCTCGATTTATTAAACAGGAGGTTCCCCTGGGGTGCATATTTTCTCTTAACCCGGGTTTGAGCGGACAATATTTTCCTCCCTCTGTAGAGGGGATAGATCATGCAGAAAAAACTGCTTGCCTTAATCAGCATGGTATCTTTCTGTAATTCGCAAAGCATGGAGGTCAATGTGCGAAAATACGGAATATTTCTGCTGGTCCTGGGCCTGCTCTCCTGTAACGGCGCGCCGCGGATAGAATTCGATTACCCCTCTTATAACCTGGGGGACGTAAAAATGAATTCAGAGGGCACACACGTCTTCACCTTCAAAAACACCGGCTCCGGGACCCTCACAATAAAAAAAATCCAGCCCGGGTGAGGCTGCACCGGGGTTCTTCTCTCGAAGAAGAACATCCCTGCCGGCGGCACGGGAAAGATCGAAGTAACACTGAAGACCGGGTCCTACACGGGCATGATGCACAAGTCGATCCTGGTTTTCACCAACGATCCCGAAAACAAGATGGTCAGGCTCATGATATCAGCCAACGTTGTCGATGACGAATAAGTACGAAACAATGCCCGGGTCCCCCCTCCCCCTGGGGGCGACGGTCAAGAAGACCGGTGTCCAGTTCTCCCTCTTCAGCAGGCACGCCACCGGCGTTTCACTGGTCCTGTTTGAAAGCGGTGAGCCGGACTCCCCCTCTGACGAGATAGAACTCGACCCGGAGCTGAACCGTACCGGCGACATCTGGCACGTGTTCGTCAAGGACGTCACGGTGGGCCGGCACTACGGCTACCGGGTGGAGGGGCCCTGCGAACCGGAAGAGGGGCACCGCTTCAACCGGAACAAGCTCCTTCTTGACCCCTACGCCCGGGCCCTGTCCCAGGGAGAGTGGGACCTGAACCGTTCCCGGGGGTACGACCCTGATTCAAAGGATGAAGACCTCTCCTTCTCCGCTGAAGACAGCGCCCCGTACGTGCCGAAATCTATCGTGGTCGGCACCCGCACCCAGATAAACCACAAGCCCCTGAATATTCCCCCCGGTGACTCCATAATCTACGAGCTCCATCTCAAGGGCTTTACCCGACACCCCTCGTCCGGTGTTGAGAAGGCCGGAACCTACGCGGGAATCACGGAGAAAATTTCATACCTGAAAGAGCTCGGGGTGACTGCCGTTGAACTCATGCCGGTCCAGGAGTTCGACGAGGATGAGAATATCAACGTGAACCCGATCTCCGGGGAGCGTCTCACCAACTTCTGGGGCTACAGCACCCTCGCCTTCTTCGCTGTCAAGGGCCGCTACGCCTCAAACGCGCATAACGGTGAGCAGGTGCAGGAGTTCAAGGAGATGGTGCGCGCCTTTCACGAGGCCGGCATCGAGGTCATACTTGACGTGGTGTTCAACCACACGGCCGAGGGGGACGAGAAGGGCCCGACGGTCTCTTTCCGGGGTATCGACAACTCCATCTATTACATCCTGAAAGAGGACAAGCGCAAATACATGAACTTTTCCGGGTGCGGGAACACCGTTAACTGCAACCATCCCCTGGTTCGCGACTTCATCCTCGACGCACTCAGGTACTGGGTCATCGAGATGCGTGTGGACGGGTTCCGCTTCGACCTGGCCTCCATCCTGGGGCGCGACACGGACGGCGCCATCCTGAGCAACCCTCCCCTCATCGAGCGGATCGAGGAGGACCCGATACTCCGGAACACCAAGATCATCGCCGAGGCCTGGGACGCCGCCGGGGCCTACCAGGTGGGAGACTTCCCCGGCAGGTGGGCCGACTGGAACGGGAAGTTCCGAGACGACGTCCGCCGTTTCTGGCGGGGAGACGAGAACACGGTCGGTTATTTCGCCACCAGGCTCACCGGCTCGTCAGACCTGTACGAACGCCTTGAAGGGGGGCCCCTCCGGAGCATCAACTTCGTCACCTGCCACGACGGCTTCACCCTGAACGACCTGGTGAGCTACAAAAAGAAGCACAACAGGGAGAACGGCGAGAAAAACAAAGACGGCGAGAACCACAACCTGAGCGAGAATTACGGCACTGAGGGCCCTGCCGAGGGTGAGATCGAGGATATCAGGAAACGCCAGATAAAAAACTTCATCGCCACCCTGTTCCTGTCCCAGGGCATCCCGATGATCCTTGCCGGGGACGAGTTTCGCCGCACCCAGCGGGGCAACAACAACAGCTACTGCCAGGACAACGAGATCTCCTGGGTAGACTGGTCACTCCTCGACCAGAACCGGGAGATATTCGAGTTCACGAAAGGGATGATCGCCTTCCGCAAGGCACACCCGATACTCAGGAAAAGCCGGTTTTTTACCGGAAAAAAGGCCGACGGATACACGACACCTGACATCTCCTGGCACGGCACGAAACTCCATAAGCCTGACTGGGAGGTGGCAAGCCACTCCCTGGCCATGCTGATAAACGGGCTCTACGGCCTCGAGGAGTTCGGAAAGAAGGATTCAGACATATACGCACTATTCAACGCCTCGAAAAAGGGCGATAACTTCGAGCTCCCTGAGGCCCCGAACGGCAACCGGTGGCGCCTGGTGGCCGACACCGCGAAGGAACATCCCGGCGATATGTTCGCTTCCGAAGAGGGCCCGGTTATCGAGGAAAATCAGTACTACGTGGAGTCCCGGGCCACGGTGGTGATGGTGGCGCCGGTTAAGGATTGATACGAAAAAAGCGGACACCCCGGTGCCCGCTTTGAAGCCTTTCAGGTAAGATTATTCAGTTCTTCGACAATCTTGCCCACCGTGGCGTCATCCATGCCGTGGGCCCGGATACCCTGCTCCAGGGTCTCGGCAACGCCGATGTGGCAGCCGATGCAGTGGAGGCCGTACTGGGCCAGGAGAGGCGCCGCCTGGGGGAATTTCTGCAGCAGTTCCCCGAAGGTCATATCCTTATTGATTTTTTGTGTTCCCTGTGTCATAAAAAACTCCTCAATTAGAATTGTATCCTTTTAATAGATTCGCCCCGCCCCTGTCCATTCTTTTTTGGCAATCCGGATATTTTGGCCGGCTGCCGGCGGCCGGATGTCGAAAATATAAAAAGGGAAAAGAAAACCCTTGCTAAAATTTGATTTTCCCATTACATTAATAGGGAATTATATCAATATATAAAAATGAGAGAGAAATGTCCATGACTGTTACGGTGAATGGGCTGAATAGACGGCAAAAATGGATATTATTCTAATATTAGTGCTCCTGGGGATAATCCTCATCTTCTTCTGGGCCATATTCGGCGGCAGGGGAGAGAAGCAGCGGGAGCGCCTCGAAGGGGAACTGGACCCGGAAAAGACCCTGCGGCGCCGGG
>CAZEPS010000355.1:0-3478 GCA_964514165.1 uncultured Leptospirales bacterium | reverse complement strand
AGGCCTATCGTAAGCGGCTGCCGGTGTATTTTGGTAGGGGGTCAGAGCCTCTTATGTGAATCAAATACCACTATTTCCAGCTGTTGAAAAATTAACCCGACAACGTAAAAAATCCTGTAATCCTGACAAAAAGTATTGTTTATAGTCATTAAATTGTATTAATCATACTTCTTGTTAAAGGAGCATGACACCATGACAAAAATCAGCACTCCCGATCTCTGTGACGAGTACCCGGATGTTGCGGTAGTTGAACCGATTTTCAAGAACTACGGCGGTGTAGAATCATTTGGCGGGGAGATCGTAACCATTAAGTGCTATGAGGACAACTCTTCCGTGAGGAAACAGGCCGGCCTGCCGGGGGCGGGCCGGGTGCTGGTGGTGGACGGAGGCGGCTCCATGCAGAGGGCCCTCCTCGGGGACAATCTTGCTGAAGCTGCCGCCACTAACGGCTGGGCCGGCATCATCATCTACGGGTGCGTCAGGGACGTGGACGAGATTCGGCAGATTAACATCGGGGTACAGGCACTGGGCGCGGTGCCCCGGAAGACCGAGAAGAGGGGGTTCGGTGATTGTAATATAACGGTTGTTTTCGGAGGGGTGGCGTTCCGTCCCCGGGAATTTATCTACGCTGACAACAACGGTATTATCGTTTCGACAAGAGCGCTTTTAATTCACGAGCAGGGTTTTATTTAAAACAGCCAGTCAATAAATGATCTGGCTCACCGGGCCATCTCACGGACTTAAAGGGAAAAGATCCAGCTCCAGCAGCAATAAACAAGTGGCATTAAATTTAATGTTGTATAACAATAAATTTCAGTTGAAAAAATATATCCATCCTTTATAACTATAAAAAACAAGACAGCAGAGGGTATATTATGGCGGAAGTGCGGCAGGTAAAAACCGGGAACCTGGTAGCCTACGGTTTCGGCGAATTGTACGGCGGGGGCTCGTTTATCATTATAAGCCTCCTTTTTCTTTTCTTCCTTACCGATGTGGTGGGGCTTTCTCCCTCCCTGGCGGGACTGGTGGTGCTTGTCGGAAAATTCTGGGACGCGGTGACCGACCCGGTCATGGGTTTCATCTCTGACAACATGCGGACCAGGTTTGGACGGAGGCGGATCTTCTTCCTGGTGGGAGTAATCCCGGTGGCGGTGACATTTCTCATCCTCTGGGTAACGGTACGTTTTCCGAGCGATGGCATGACCTTCCTCTACTATTCAGTATCGTACATTCTCTTTTCCACGACCTTCACCATGGTAATGATACCGTACAGGGCTCTGAACGCCGAGATGACCCCGGATTACGCCTTGCGGACGAAACTCACCGGCGTGAAGATGATCTTCTCCCAGGCCTCATCCCTGGTGTGCGCAACCGTGCCGAAGCTGATTATTGACCGCGTCTTCCCGGGAGACCGGCCCATGGGGTATATTGTCATGGGTGCAGCTTTCGGGATCTTCTTCGCACTGCCGTGGATCATCGTCTATTTCGGTACCTGGGAACTGCCGGTAAAGGTCGGGAAGGAAAAACGACTGGTAGATATTTTTAAAGACTTCATATCCCTGTTTAAAAACCGGAGCTACCGGATCCAGATGGGGATGTACATCAGCTCCTATTCCGCCATGGACCTCCTCATGGCAATGGCTGTTTACTACATAACCTATTACCTTCTCAGGAAAGAGATCTATTCCCTGGCCTTCGGAGTGCTGTTTGTTACCAGTATCGCCATGCTGACGGTGTGGGTAATCATCGCCAACAAGAAGGGAAAGGGTTTCGCCTATATAGCAGGGCTTTCAATTTTTGGCGTGGTGATGTCAGGATTCCTCCTTGTGACGAGCGCCACCCCTACCTGGGTTATCGCCCTCCTGATGATGGCGGTGGGAGCCGGCCTTTCGTCCGGTGTCCTTATGCCCTGGGCCATACTCCCGTCGATAGTTGACGTGGACGAACTCATCGTGGGGGAACAGCGGGCAGGGATCTGTTCCGGAGCCATGACCCTTCTCAGGAAAATTGTCCAGTCCTTTGCCCTGTTTATATTCGGTGTGCTCCTGGATGTTATCGGGTACGTGCCGAACGTTCCCCAGACAGCCGACACCCTTTTCTGGATGAAGTTAATCTTCTTCCTTGCCCCCGGTATCTGTATCGTAATCGGTATATTCTTTGCGTTTATGTTCAAGATAACGCCACAGACCCACGCGGTTCTCAAGGCTGAACTGGAACGCCTCAGGGAGGGGGGCAGAAAAGAGGACGTTGAACCGAAGACCAGGGAGGTCTGCGAGACCCTCACCGGAATCGAGTACGACAGGCTTTACGGGTCTGGATAAACAAACGGGCAGGTTTATTCGCACCTGAGGCCCGAGATGAAGCCGTTCACCGCGTCGTCGAACAACTCTCTGAAGTTCTCATTTTTAAGTATGGTATTCTTCAGTTTTCTGAACTGGAGAAGGCCGTGAATCAGGCCCCAGAGGGTAATGGCTGACTTGCGCGGGTTTCCCGGCTTGAACTTCCCGGCGTTTTTTCCTTCGATGATAACCTCTTCGACCAGTGAGAGTATCGAGTTCCCGAAGGTGTCGATCCTGTTTTTGAGGTTGTCAGGGAAGACCACCTCGGGGGAGGTAAGAAAGTAGTTGATCACCGAAAAATAGTTCTTATGGATATTGCTGAATTCCAGGTAGGCCCCGGCTATTGCGGTGATTTTCTCTTCCGGTTTTATGTCACCGGCTGCAGCAGAGTGAATCATCTCCCTGAGTATGGTCAGCCCCTCCTCCTGGAGGGCGGCGAAGATCTCCTCTTTTCCCGGGAAGTAGACATAGATGGTACCGACGCTCAACTCCGCCTTTTTTGCGATCCTGTTTATCGTGGTCGCCCCGATACCCTGGGTAAAAAGCAGCTCCCTGGCAGCGTCAAGAATCTGTACCCGCCTCTGCTCCTTCTCACGCTCTCTCCGTTCCCTTGAACCCACGGTGGTTACCTCATACTGTTGAGCTTAAATCGGGTAGAGCCCGGTTATCTGTCCCATGATGAAGATCACGACACCAACAATGATCGCGGCGCATAAGGTCATGATGATGCCGGCCTTGGCCATGTCCCTGATGGCGAAATACCCTGCGGAGTATGGTATGACGTTAGTCGGGGTTTCTGTTACCAGGACAAACGCCAGGGACGAGGTAAAGGCCGCCGGAGCCGTTATGAGCCAGGGGTTGATACCGAGGTCGTTGGCCAGGGCGATAAGAAGGGGAATAATGATGGTGCCGGTAACCGTGTTGCTCGAAAACGCCATGTGAAGAATACTCACGATAATCACGATGAGAAAAATCCGCACTATTCCGGAGAGCTGGGCGATGGGCCCGAGGAGTATCCACGAGAGCCAACGGGCGGCCCCGGTCTGGTAGACCACCATGCCGAGGGAGATGCCGGCGCAGATGAGGACAATCCCCCCCCAGTCTATGTCGGACTGGGCCTCTTTCCAGGAGAGGATCTC
>CAZEPS010000354.1:0-3485 GCA_964514165.1 uncultured Leptospirales bacterium | reverse complement strand
GATGTTTACGGCCACGGCCGGTTTTTTTTTCTTTACATGGTTTTTCTTCTTCCGTGTTGATTCAGAAACCGTTGTTTTTTACGGAAGGTATTCCTTTCCGATGGTGACCCTTCTCTATTGCATGGTGCTCCTCCCGTCAGCCCTCTGGATGCCCCTGACATTCGCTTTTCTTGGAGAGGCGTCAATCAGGCTCTGGCTGACGGTCAGGCTGGTGCTGGCCCTGGCCGGCCTCGCCTCGATAGGTATTCTCGGGGCTGTCATGACGGCACGCCCGGCTGACGGATTCTCCCGGGCCCTTGCCGCCGCGGGAGCGGCCGCCTTTTCAATTCAAACAGTTATCCTTGACGCCGTTATCTGGCCGGCCTTTTTCCCGGTAAATATTTGAAACGGGGTTCTCATGTTACGAAAAATCGCGATTATTCTCTACCAGCCGTACAAATGGCTGGTGTTTCTTCCGATCGTTGTGCTGGCGACCTGCTTTTACGTGTTTTTCGGGATACTAGTAATCCTCCTGTTTAACGACTCAACCGCAAACCGGACCACCGGGGTCTGGTGGGCCAGGACCCTCAGTTTTTTTACCCCCATGACCGTGACCGTGCTCGGGAGGGAGAACATCCACAGTAACCAGTCATACATCATCGTGGCAAACCACCAGAGCAACTACGACATACTCCTCCTGTACGGATGGCTCGGCATTGATATCAAGTGGGTCATCAAGAAAGAGCTCAGGAAAGTGCCGGTTTTCGGTTTGGCGGCGGAGATGGGGGGGAATATCATAATTGATCGATCTGACCCTGCCAGGGCATACGAGTCTTTAAAAAGGGCGAAGGAGAAGGTGGTTGACGGCACCTCGATTGTTATCCTCCCGGAGGGGACCAGGAGCCAGTCGGGGGAGGTGCATCCCTTCAAGAAAGGGGCCTTTCTCACGGCCATGGACCTGGGCCTGCCGGTTCTGCCGATAACAATCGATGACACCAGGAAGATACTCCGTCCCGGGACCCTGAACCTCTTTCCCGGCAGGGCGAAAATGCTGATCCATAAGCCGGTTGAGTCCCGTAACTATTCGTCTGAGAAGCTCGAAGAGTTCATCAGGGACGTGGAGGATATTGTCCGTTCAGGAATGGCTGTCTTAAGACAAGAGGAGGATCTTCTCCCGGCTCAGACGTGATTTCGAAGCGCCAGCTCCGCCGGGTGGGGATTGAGGTACACCTGCCTCGACAGGTAGGGCTCGCCGAATTTACGAACGTAGTGGTTCACCAGGGTTATGGGAACGATAAGGGGCACCAGCCCCCGGTGGTACCGGTCGGTTATGGACAGGAACTCCTGCTTCTCGTCCGGTGTGAGTTGTTTTTTGAAATAGCCGAGAATGTGCTGGAGAACGTTGACGTGCTTTTTATGTGTCGCCCGGAGTTTGAGCGCCGTCATCATTAGCCGGTAATAGTCTGAAAACATCTGTTCGATTTTTGCGGATTTCGGTGACGCGGGAATGACCCCGAGCTCTTTCAGGTGCTTCGGGCTGTGGGACATGAAAAGGAGCTTATGGTCCGTGTGAAAGTCGACAAGTCCGCCCCGGGAGGGACTGTTCTTTACCAGTTCCTGCCACCGCTTGTGGGCGAAAATTCGCACGATGAAATTTTCCCTGAGCACCGGGTCGTGGAGCCGGCCGTCGTCCTCCACGGGCATGAAGGGGAAGTGCTCCATGAAGGCCCGGGCGAAGAGTCCGACACCGGTTTTGGTCGGGATTCCCTTGTCGCTGTAAACCTTTATCCGCTCCATGCCGCTCGATGGGGAGCCTTTTTGAAAAATGAACCCGCAGAGGTTTTCCTTTTCCAGCTCTTGTATCCTCTTTTTCGCCCAGGTCATCATCTGGTCGGTCTTGTCGCCCCCGGTTCTGGAGGTGACAAGCCGGGGACTGGCCGGGTTGCCTACGAGCCTCAGGGCCTCCCGGGGTATCGGCATGCCGCACTCCACCTCAGGGCAGACCGGCACGTAATCGATATATTGGCCCAGTGTGTCGATGAGGTAGCGGTCGAGCTTGTGGCCACCGTCGTAACGGACGTTTTCACCCGTGAGGCAGGTGCTGATGCCTATCTTTATCTTTTCACTCGTTTCCATGGCTGTTATGGTAGTGTCGAGCAACTTGATGCCTCTGTCAATTTGAAAATGGCGCTAATTTTACCGGTATGGCCGGTAGATGATGTAACTCCCTTTCTGGATATGGGTCAGGTCGATCGTGTCCCTGGTGACGTACCGTTTGCCCGAGGCGTTCTGGTGAAGGACCTGGAATTTCTTGTCAGAAAGGACCTCCTCGATCACGGCGGTGTGCCATGGATTTCCGAGGGACATGGACCGCCACCCGTAGGAATTTTCATTCCTCCAGGTCTCTTTTATGTATACACTCTTGAACTGGATGATGTCGCCCGGCTTCAGTTCAAATCCTTCCTTGATAATGAGACCGTCAGCTGAACCTGACCCGACAGGGTGTCCGAATGCGAATTTTTGATCCCAGGAGGCGTTCAGTTCCCGCAACGGCCGGGCGGCCAGGTCCCAGCATTCACCCCTTCCAATTGTCTTTCCCAGGTTATCACGGGCGAAGGAGAGGATTTCCCTGTTGAGGTACGTTCTTTCCGCGTATGTTAATGTTGTGATAAACGTCAGTAGTACCGGCAACAGTGTTAGTAATCGTGCTTTCATATGCTCCTCAACATTGGTAAACGTTTTGTTTTTCGCGTTTAAAAAATTTTTTTAATAAATATTGATTTCATTCGTATAGCTTTCAGAAGTCAATTTATATGGAGGTTCGGGAATGAAAATTGATACAACAATTAATGTTAAAAAGGAAATTATCGAACGTATTGATATGGCGGCTGAGGAATGTGCTGTTTCACGTACCAGGATGGTTTCACTCATGCTGAAAAGGATTATGAGAGAGAAATCCGCCGATAAGAATCGGTTTTCTCGGGTCAAATATCAGAAACGGGACAAGAGTGTGACCTGGAAACGGCCCCATGTGTACCTGGAGCATGATTTATATGAAAAAATTGTCGATGCAAGAAAGCTTCACAAAATGTCAGTTTCGTTTATTCTACTCGTTGCGTATAACCGATACTTTGATTTAATAGTTAATGAGTTGAAAAACGGGGAAGATACTGACAGGCAACTGAGGAACTATATCTGTATCGCTAAACGGTATAGGGAAGTGTTCTCTTATACTGTTTTCTGGGATTTTCCTTCTGAGGAAGAACTGATAAAAGTTCTTGAATAACTGTTAGCACCGATAACTATTCATAATTATCTTAGAATATTGATTTTTCTGGTCTGTTTTTATTAAATATCGTTAAAACAAACAAACAACATCCAGAAAAAATAGAAAAATGCTGCCAAATCCAGCATTTGATGATCTGATGGCTGACCATCAACACTCGAGATCGGTGAAAATCTGGAAAATAATTGACCAGTATATATTTTTGAATGTTATTATGTCC
>CAZEPS010000353.1:0-3526 GCA_964514165.1 uncultured Leptospirales bacterium | reverse complement strand
ACAGTCTCGCGGCATCTATCCTATCTGAAAAATAACGGACTTATCGTCATGCGTACCGAAAATGTTCATTCCCTGTACGGAATCTACCGGAAAGACGAACCGCTGTTAACGGACCTGTTTGATTGTTTTGAAAGATGTTTCAAAGACAATGGAACAGTGAAATGGGATAAAACGTTATTACGCGATCTTAACCGGACCAGAATGGGAATACATAAGACGTCAAACGCGGAGAACATCCTTTTTGTATGTGTTCACAACGCGGCGCGGAGCCAGATGGCTGAAGCCTTCGCCAACGCCCTTGGCGGTCCAGAGATTGCCGCCTTCAGCGCGGGATTTGAGCCTTCAGGATTGAATTCCATTGCGATTGAAGTAATGGAGGAGGCGGGGATCAGCATTAAAAGCAGCCGCAGCAAAGATATCTACGATATCATGCAATATAATCGAAATTTCGATTATGTCATTACGGTATGTAATGAATCTGAAGGAGAGCGCTGTCCGGTTTTTCATGAAAAATCAATACGACTGCATTGGGATATTGAAGATCCTTCAAACCTGACAGGAACACATGAAGATAAACTCAAAATCGGCCGCTTGATTCGGGACAGAATTAAAAAGAACGTGGAAGATTTAATCGAGTCATTCGAAAAAAACTAAACATTTGTTGACATGCTTTCCCGGCTGTTTATCATTATCTCATGGAGTGCCGGAAGATAATCCACGTTGACATGGACGCCTTCTACGCCTCGGTTGAACAGCGGGAAAATCCTTCCCTGAAAGGAAAACCGGTCATCGTTGGGGGCGACCCGATGAGCCGGGGGGTGGTGTCCGCCTGTTCCTATGAGGCCCGGAAGTTCGGCATCCACTCAGCCATGGCGAGCAAGACCGCGGTGCGCCTCTGCCCCCACGCTGTCTTTCTCTATCCGAATTTTGATCTGTATAAAATGGTATCGGACGAGATACGGGAGATCTTCTTCTCCTATACCGATCTCGTGGAGCCCCTCTCCCTGGACGAGGCCTACCTGGACGTGACCGAAAACAGGCCGATGATCCCATCAGCCACGATAATCGCAACTGACATACGTAAAGAGATACGGGGAAAGACCTTCCTCACAGCCTCCGCCGGGGTGTCGTACAACAAGTTTCTCGCCAAAATCGCGTCCGACTTCAACAAGCCCGACGGCCTCATGGTGATTACCCCGGACGACGCGGAACGGTTCATCGAGAAGCTCCCTATCGGGAAATTCCACGGTATCGGCAAAGCCACGGAGAAGCGGATGGCCGAGATGGGCATAAAAACCGGCGGTGACCTCAGGAACATAGAACTGGAGACCCTTACCCGCGTGTTCGGCAGGGTTGGCGAATATTTCTACTATATCTCCCGGGGGATAGACGAGCGCCCGGTTGAACCCTTCCGCGTCAGGAAATCGATCGGCCAGGAGCGCACCTTTAGTAAAGACATTACCGACAGGGGAGAGATGCTCAGCTTTTTACAGAAGCTGTCACGGAGCCTGGAAGAGCTCCTCCGTAAAAATGAAACCGCGGGCAGGACCGTAACCCTGAAGGTGAAGTTTTTCGATTTCGAACAGGTGACCAGGAGCGTCACCCTGCCGGAGCCGGTTGACTCGGCGGCGGATATCATGGAACAGGCGTCCCTCCTCCTAAACAACACCCGTGCCGGCGAGAAGAAGGTGCGGCTCCTGGGCATATCCGTGTCGAACCTGACCCTTCATGAAACCGAAGAAAAGAATCAGCTTGAACTTCCCTTTGGCTGATCCTCTTCCTTCTCCTTTTTCTCCCTGGCACGCCGGTACATCCTTCCAAGCCTGAGGAGTTTCTCCGCAAGCTCGTCAGTAAGGTCAGAGCTCGTCAGCTTCCACTGCCAGTTCTCCTCCACCGTGCTCGGTTTATTCATACGGTGCTCCTCGCCGAAACCGAGGAGGTCCTGGGCCGGGACGATGACCAGGTTCGCCACGGTACGGAAGGCCTGGCGGATCAGTTTCCAGTGAAAGTCGTCGCGGCTCTCGACCCCCAGGTACTCGAGTATGTATTCCCTGGTGTTGTCGTCAATCTCGTCCCCGTAGAACCAGCCGTTGGTGGTGTTGTTGTCGTGGGTCCCGGTGTAGAGCACGCAGTTCGGATTCGTCAGGTTGTGTGGGAGGTAGTAGTTATCGCTGTTGAGATCAAAGGCAAACTGGAAAATCTTCATTCCCGGGAGGCCGAGGTCGTCCCTCAGTTTATCAACCTCAGGAGTGATGACCCCCAGGTCCTCGGCTATGAGGGGAAGGTCGCCGAGTTCTTCCCGGAGCCTGGTGAAGAACTCCATCTTCGGCCCCGGCATCCACTCCCCCTTGACCGCGTTCTTCTCCCCGGCGGGGATCGACCAGTAGCCTTCGAATCCCCGGAAGTGGTCAATCCGGAGTATGTCCACCAGGCCCGTCAGGTGGGCGATACGCCTGGTCCACCAGGCGAAGGTCTTCTCGTCGAGGTTCCCGTTTTTATCGAACCACCGGTAGAGGGGGTTCCCCCACCGCTGGCCCGTTTCGCTGAAATAATCAGGGGGGACACCGGCCACGTTAACCGGCTCCCGGGTTTCCGGGTCCAGTTCCAGGATTTCCGGGTGGGCCCAGGCGTCCGCCCCTTCCATTGATATGTAGATCGGGATGTCCCCGATGAGGCGTATCCCCCTCTCGTTAACATACTTCTTGAATTGCTTCCACTGGGAGAAAAAGAGGTACTGGACGAACTTGTGAAAGAGGATCTCCTCCCTGAGTTCGTCCCCCCACTTCTCGAGGGCTTCAGGCTTCCGAAAAGAAAGGTCATGAGGCCACTTGATCCAGCTGTTGGTTTCGAAGCGGTCGGCCAGGGCCCTGAACAGGGCGTAGTCGTCGAGCCAGAATGAAGACCGCTCGCAGAAGCCGTCGAAATCCTTCCTTTCATCGGAATTGTGGTTTGAGAAGAAATCGTCAAAGGCGCTCTTCAGCACCTGTTCAGACTGGGGGATGACACTGCCGAAATCGATTGAATGAGATTCCTCGAATTCGGATATGTCCGGCTTGTCCATGAACCATTCCGATTCAATGACCGATTCCGGGTCGATGAAGAGCCAGTTCCCCGCGAAGGTCGAAGGGGAGGAATAGGGTGAATGCCCCAGCACCGGTTCCACCGGGCCGACCGGGAGTATCTGCCAGTAGGACTGTCCTGATTCGGCAAGAAAATCAGTGAAGTCCCTGGCCTCACGGCCGATGGTACCGACGCCGTATTTTCCCGGGAGGCTGGTAATGTGGAGCAGGATTCCGCTTGAGCGATCAATCTTCATAAAGGTAATCCCTTACTGGGTAATTTTTGCAATGCCACGAACATATAGCCAGGAAGGGCATCCATGGCAATCAATTTTTGCCGCGGGGAGGTTAATTATCCTGAGACTATGCACTGACAGAGGTACTATCATTATTAATTGTTTTAAAGATATTACGTATCTACTCAGCTATTGCTGAATAGATGTACATTTTTATAAAAATTGGCTATA
>CAZEPS010000352.1:0-3552 GCA_964514165.1 uncultured Leptospirales bacterium | reverse complement strand
TAGTGAGATTGCTTCGGCTATCATAGATAGCCTCGCAATGACAAATAATAATGTGGTATACCTGGAGTATTTTTGAGATAGGTTCTATATTTAACCGGGGTACTTTGTTCTTCAATGCTGTTATTGCTGAAGAAAATGCTTGAAAATAATAAATTCATTAGTACTTTGGTGGGTAGCGGGAAAAGAAATCAGATTTAAAACTTTATTATGTAACTATTTAAATTAAATCCCGAACTTAATATTATGAATGTGCTGGTAAACAGGTCAGAAAAGGATAGTGGCATTAAAACTGACATGGAACAGTTGAAAAAACTGTTCATAATGCCGGATTCTCCAGATAAGTTCATTGAATTTGGCAAGGGTCTTCTTGATCTGATTCATAATTTTTTTACTGAAAAGGGGGGGATTCATAGCGCGATATCCCTCAATGATCTTGAAAAGTTATTCTCTGAAATAAACATCCCCAAAAAGCCGCACCTTCTAACAGAAGTCCTTGCTGAGATTAAAAATAAGATAATTGCCCATTCAGTAAAAGTGGGGAATCCATATTATATCGGACATATGACCAGCGCCATACCGTATTTTATGATTCTGCTTGAGATGATCATTGCGGCTTTAAACCAGAACCAGGTTAAAATTGAAACTGCCAAGGCGTCTACCTTTGTTGAAAGGGAACTCCTGGCCTGGATGCATCGATTGATATATGGTTTTGACAGCCTTTTTTACAAGAATCATATTCAGAATCATGATGTTGCCCTTGGCAATGTTACCCTTGACGGAACAATGGCGAATCTGACGGCACTTCTGGTGGCCAGGAACAGGGCATTTCCGTCAAATAAGGCGTTTCCCGGGGTGAGAAAAGCCGGACTTGTCGAAGCAATGCATTATTATAATTACCGCCGGGCGGTTATTCTCGTTTCAAAACGGGGACATTACTCCATCGATAAAATTGCCAGGATAATCGGGATTGGCGGAGATAATGTAATTAAGGTTCCTGTTGATAGAAACAACAAGATGAATATCTTTGAACTTGAGAAAATATGCGGAGAAATACAGGAATCGAATGATCGCGGTAATGAAAGAACAAAGATTATAGCGCTGGTTGGGATAGCAGGGACGACTGAAACCGGTAATATTGACAATCTTAAAGAGATGAGTAAGATTGCTTCGAAATACAATACCTTCTTTCATGTTGATGCTGCATGGGGAGGGTCCGTTTTACTTGTTGATGAATTACGTTACCTTTTCAGCGGCATAGAGAAAGCTGATTCTGTTACCATAGATTCTCATAAACTTTTATTTTGTCCCGCTTCAATGGGCATGGTATTATTTAAACGCCAGACTGATTTAAACCACCTCAGGCACTATTCAAATTATATAATCCGCCAGGATTCAGTTGACCTGGGTAGATTTTCTGTAGAGGGATCCCGTGTTTTTGCGGCACTTAAACCCTGGGCAACATTCAAGATCCTTGGAGTCGATGGATTTAAACTCCTTTTTGAACATGCTAATGAACTTACCTCAGTACTTCGGGGATTTGTTGAAATGCATTGTAATTTCGAGCCAATGAATCAACCTGAGCTGTTTATATTCAATTACCGATTTGTCCCCAAGAAGGTCAGGGAAAAACTTGAAATGATTATGCTCGAACTTGACAGTCAGCTTGTTCAGAACAAGGAATCAGAAAAAAAGGCGCTCGATATCATAGAACGTGTTGAAAGGATAAATGTTGTCCTTAATGAGCTCAATATAGAAATCCATAAGGCAATCAGAAAAGAAGACAACAGTTTTGTATCAAGAACAATGATTGACTCCCCGTATTATTTTTATCAGGATATAGTTATCCTCAGGGCAATAACTATAAATCCCCTGACTACTCCTGAAATTTTGAAAGAAATACTGGAATCACAGAACCGTATAGGCTTAAAAATTTATAAATCTGATTTTTCCCACAGCCTTGATAAACTTTAAACGAATATTATTGATTGCTGTATTGTTTCTATTCGGAATATTGATTACAAATTCAGTATATGCCGAAATAGAAAATTCGTATATTCTATATAACGGGAAAATTATACATATTACTTCTGAAGGTTGTAATGTGATCAACATGCCAAACAGGGTAGAGGAAATATATCATACTACTAAGGGTGTATATTTTATTATAAAAGAGATAAAAAGAAAGAAGGATAAACTTATTATTGGTGAAATCACGGACAATTCCGGAAAGTATATAATAAATTACATAAGGTCAGTTGATATTGACTATGATATTGTCAGACGGTTTGTTATTGATAATGGTATCTGCTATATTCTTGTAACGAAAACAAACCAAGAAGACAAAATCAGTTATTCTTTTATAACAATGAAGCTTTCAGGAAATGATGTAGATATTAGACATAATATTAATGATTTTATGCTCATTAACCATTCAGTTGCATTAATGATTGCTAATAACTGGGGTCAGAGCCTTGAATATAAAGACGAAAGAATAGAACTTTCTCTGAATGGTCCCGCTGACTTTTGCAATAACCTTAATGATAGATTAATTGTCATCTCTGATAGCAATTACACTGAAATAATTGACATAATACAGATGAAGAGCATTTGCTACTATCCCAATCAAGGTGAATGTCTTGGTCATGCTGATAATAATTTTGTATTGTCTTTTGTAGATACATTTGATAGTACAAAAAGCATACCGGATAAAATGGTATTCTACAAGATATTCATAGATGGAATTGAAATGGTGAGAACCGATACAGGCCACAGTGAGGTAGAAAAAAAAATTGAAATATCGCTAGAACCAGGAACACATCATATAATAAAACTTGAACGATGGGAATTGAATCCTGCAAGAAACAGGTATGAAAGATTGAATAACATATATCAACCTGATGAAATAAGATTATCGATATCAGAAAACCGGGTTTATTCCTTATATGTTGAATACGATGGCAATGAATATAAAATCAACAAGAAGGTTCAGTGCATACAATTGAATGAAAAAGAAGGAGTGTCAGATTAATGCTTGGTGTCTTAGTTTACTAAACAATTTAGATACCTGTCAAGTATCCAGGAAAAGTACTTTATGAAAAATTAAAGGGCTCTGACCCCGTATTATTATGCTGAAATATCAATTTTCTCGCCTAATCCCTCTACTTTAGAGGTTATGCTGAGATTTATCAGGTTGTTTTGCAGATCAATTTCTGCCTTAGAAATATTTTGCAGCATCTCTGTAGTTTTGATTATTGTTTTAATAATGTCAAAACATCCATCCGTGGTGACATTCATTTTGTTCTCCTTTTTTCAACATACCATCCATGATTAGTTGAAAAGAATCAAAAATATATGGAAGAAACTTATCCATTATGATAGTTTTCTTCGTTTCGATTATCGTCATATTATTCTCAAAACTTTAATATTTTTAGGCTTATTCCGGAATGCTGGGAAAAGTAGATAAAAATGCAATATTGGTATAGTAATCCCACTAAAATAAAAAAAGGCTCTGACCCTCAATTTTTTTCGACAATTTTCTCCCTCTCAATCGTA
>CAZEPS010000351.1:0-3652 GCA_964514165.1 uncultured Leptospirales bacterium | reverse complement strand
ATCATAGCTCATATTTGTAGAATTTAGACTACTCTTTTAATCAGCACTTACAGTTCTATTATAAGGGAACCTGTTTAAAAAAAATGTACTGGTTCAGGACCTTCCCTGGGGGTACAATAAATGATATAATCAGGAGTTTCATATGAAATTAATGTACTCATGATTTTTTGAAGTGCCCATAAATTCAGCGAATATCCTCTATAGATGCTCGTATCCAAATCACCTGAACAGGTGATGCGCAATACTTCCCAATTCGATACTTTAATCATATTAGATTCACATCAATTAAAGTATTCATGGAGGAAGCAGTATGGCTGAAGAATATGATGTAATAATAATCGGTGGCGGTCATAACGGACTGACAGCGGGCTGTTATCCGCAAAAATCAGGAGAAAAGGTACTCATTCTGGAACGTCTGCACAAGGCCGGCGGCGGTGTATGGACAGAAGAGGCAGCACTCCCCGGATTTAAACACAATCTGGCATCAGTATTTCACGGGATCCTGCACCTGGGGCCTGTTTATAAAGATCTTGCATTAAAAAAATACGGTGCGGAATACGTATGGCCGTAATAGTGTAACTCATAAGTGCCTGCCGGTGAGTGAGTATGCCAGGTAGAAGTACACCTCCCGAACCATGAACCTGAAACTGGCGCCGAAGCCCCGGTACCTGGTCGTCCTGGTGGGTGACTGCCGGGCCTCCATGCCGAGGTCTTTTGCCATGATCATGGCCCGCTTCATGTGGAGGGGATCGCTCACGATCAGGAAGGAGTTTAACCTCATTTTCGAGGCGATTCTCTTCGCGTTCACGAGGTTCTGCATGGTCGTGGCCGATTCCGTTTCGATAAGGATATCGTTCCGGGGGACCCCCTCCCTCAGGGAATAATTCCGCGCCACGACCGAGGCCGGGTCCTCGTTGTCGCTGTCCCTGTCGCCGGTGAAGATTATCTTCTTCACGTAACCTTCGTTATAAAGCAAGATGGCGTGGTTTATCCGCTCCTTGAACACCGGTGACGGCTCCTCGCCCCAGGAAGCGGCCCCGAGTACGATCGCCGCGTCAGCGTGGGACTCTTCACCCCTCATGCTGAAGGAGTATATTTTCCACGCCGAGATCGAGAATGCGAGAATAACGATTACGAGTATAAGGAGTATGCTTCTATTGATCCATTTCACCGGAACTACCAGGGATTGGGGTTCTTTAAAAACGGCATGATGCCAAAAAAACACCGATGGGTTCAAGTACTTTTTCACGGTTGGAAAAAATGAGAAAAGATGTCCCGGGTAAAAAAAGATTTGACCGGCGGCATGCTCGGATATACCGTCTGGTACAGAACGGCTTACCGTCTGATAGAAATTATTCCATTCTTGCTACATACCTTTTAACCAGGAGAACCCCATGAAGAAAACAGTGCTCGCGGTTCTGGTCTTTACACTCTTCGCAGCCGGATGCTCCTCACTGCAGGAGTTTGACGTCAACAAGTACACCCGAAAACCCCGGGCAACGATAGAAAAATTCGATATCGAAAAGGCCTCGTTCGATGATATCACCTTTCTCTTCATCGTCGGCATCCAGAACCACTACCCGGTGGGAATCTCCCTTGATGAGATAACCTTTGACGTAACAATCGACGGGAACCAGTTCATGAAAACCGGCTCGAAGGAGCGGATAAAAATCGGCGCTATGAAAAAATCCACGGCCCCCTTCCGACTCACCCTTAAATACGGTGACATCATAAAGATCATCAAAAATTACTCCCAGCGCGACTACCTGGGCTGCACCATTGACACCACCATATCAATCCCCCTGCCTGAATTCGTTCATTCATTGAAAAAGAACCTGACCTTTACCTATACCCTGAAGAAACAAATCCCCGCCATCAAACCGACCATCAGGATAGCGAATTTTCGGGTCCAGAAGCCCTCGATCAATTCTATTATAAGCTCGATGAAGAAGGATCAGATAACGTCCGTTTCACCACAAAAGGTGGCGGGTATGTTCGGCGACCTGATTTCGGGAAAGAAAACCACCCAGGTCATAGACCCCCAATCGATTGATGTTCCCATAACGGTCAGTTTTGATATAATTCTAAAGAACGAAACCAGGGCCAAACTCGATTTCACCCGGCTTAAGTACAACTTTTTCATTAATAACGACAGGCTTTTGGAGGGAACCACCACCAGCACCCGCACCGCCGGGACCAGTTCGATAATTACCGTAAACAACAGGTTCAGTTCCCGGGCAATGGGGGGCTCAATCCTGTCGGCGTTCAGTAACAGGAAGGGGAATTTTTCCCTGAAGGGGACTTCCTACGTCCAGCTCCCCCCGTCAATCAAGAAAGATCCCCTGGCCCTGAAATTCGATGAAAGCGGGAAATTTTCATTCTGATTGAAGGGTACATCTGATTAAATTACAAGAGGTTCCCAAAAAAAATTTGTTCCAGTGAAAACCCGGAATTGTTTTGACAAGAACGGGCTGTACAAGTATCATTCAGCATATCAATGGAGGTATACCATGAAAAAAACAATCATTACCAGCTGTATCTTCGCTGCCATTGTCGCCCTGACAGTGACGGGAAGCGCCTTTACCCTGGGAGGGAAGGAACTCGTTTTAAACGGAGGGGGCAACAGGACTAAATTCTTTATCAACGTCTACTACTGCAACCTTTTCGTGCCAGCCGAACTCAAGGGCAAGAGCGCCGAGGCCATAATGACCGCCGACGCCCCCATGTCAGTAATCCTGTACATCAAGACCTCGAAGCTGACCAGTGAAAAATTCATCGACGCCATTCGGGAAGGCTTTCAGAAGGCGAAAAGCGCCGGATACGGAACCGGCAAGTCAGAACAGTTCATCGGTCTTTTCAAAGGGGTAAAGATGAACACCGGAGACGTGGTCTATCTTAACTATGTCCCCGGAAAGGGTGTCATGTCGAGTTACAAATTCGCTGCGACAAAGAAGACGCAATTCATGGGAACAGTTCCGGGACTCGATTTCAAGAAGGCGCTGTACGCTATCTGGCTCGGGCCGGACCCGGTGCAGTCAAACCTGAAGGACGCAATGCTCGGGAAATAGCGGGAAAAATCATACCAGTTTTTTCAATGAACAGGGCCGGCGACTACGCCGGCCTTTTTATTCATATCGCTCGTCAATCTTTGCCGCCAAAATAAAGTCATTCTCGCTCAAACCGTTAATCTTGTGGGTGAAGAGTTTCACTCCCACCTTACCCCATGAGAGAAAAAGATCCGGATGGTGGCCTTCCTCCTCGGCGATTTCACCGATGACGTTGACGAAATCGAGTGCTGATTTGAAATCTTTGAACCGGTATTCCCTGGCGAGGTGATGGTTGTCCTCGATATTCCAGCCGGAGATCTGGTTCAGAAAGGGCTTGAACTCACCCGGCTTCAGGGGAGGGGTTCCCGCTTCACAGGGTCCGCATTTTTTTGCCGAAAGTTTTTCTTCCATATGCTTTCCTTTAAACCTGTTAAGATAACATACAGAAAAGGTGAGGGAGATGCAAAAAATTTTGGTTCTTTCCGGAATGTTGTGAGAAGTGGATAAAAAAATAGAAAAAAGGCTCAAAAAAGGCTCTGACCCTTTATTTTTTTCGACAATTTTCTAAAAAAAGGCTCTGACCCTCGATTTTTTTTTAAAAATTT
>CAZEPS010000350.1:0-3664 GCA_964514165.1 uncultured Leptospirales bacterium | reverse complement strand
CAGCCACAAGCTGATGATCCGTGCCGGCCTGATCCGCAAGGAGTCAGCCGGCATGTACATATACCTTCCCCTGGGGCTCAGGGTTCTCCGTAAGATTATCGCCATCGTGAAGGAAGAAATGGACGGGGCCGGGGCCCACGAATGCCTCATGCCCGAGCTCTCGAGCGCCGAGCTCTGGAAGGAGTCGGGCCGGTGGGAGACCATGGGCCCGGAGATGTTCCGCGTCCGTGACCGGAACAGCATCGAGTACTCCCTGGCACCGACCCATGAGGAGGCGATCACCGCCATGGTGCGGAACCTTATCTCGTCTTACCGTGACCTGCCGTTGAACGTGTACCAGATAAACACCAAGTTTCGCGACGAGATCCGCCCCCGGTACGGTGTCATCAGGAGCAAGGAGTTCATCATGAAGGACGCCTACTCCTTTGACATGGACGATCGCGGCCTCGAGGAATCGTACCAGGCCATGCGGAAGGCATACCGGCGCATCTTCGAACGGTGCGGCCTTGAGACCATTCCGGTCATGGCGGACACCGGCTCCATGGGGGGGAGCGACTCCGAGGAGTTCATGGTGGCTTCCGAGGTGGGGGAGGAGGTGCTGCTTTTGTGCGACGAATGCGGCTACCGTGCGAACCAGGAAAAGGCGGAGTACCAGCGTGAAGAAGCCGCCGGAAATGAGGATGACGGGGAGCTCGCCGAGGTGGACACCCCGGACGTGAAGACCATCGACGACCTGGTGAAATTCTTCGACATCAGCGAAGGCCGGTTTCTCAAGAGCATCGTGTACGTGGCAGACGGGAAGCCGGTCATGGCGGTGGTTACCGGCGACCGGGAGATTAACGAGACCAAGCTGGCTAACGTACTGGGGGCGGTTGAACTCGAAACAGCCCCGGATTCGGTCGTTGAGGAGGTGACCGGCGCCCCGGTCGGTTTCGCCGGGCCGGTATCCGACAAAAAGGTACAAACGGTATTTGATATCTCCGTGAAGTACGTCCCGAACGCCATTACCGGCGCGAACAGGAACGACCGACACTTTATTAATGTAAACCCGGGAAGGGATTTCACCATAGACAGCGAGGCGGACATTACCTCCGCGATAGCGGGGGACCGTTGCCCGAAGTGCGGATCCCCCCTGTACGAGAAGAAGGGAATCGAGGTGGGACATATCTTCAAGCTCGGGTACAAGTATACTGAATCGATGAAGGTGACGGTTCTCGATGAAAGCGGGAAGGAGGTTGTCCCTGTCATGGGATGTTACGGCATCGGCATAAACCGGACCATGGCGGCCGTGGTGGAACAGCACTCAGATGACCGGGGAATAATCTGGCCCGCTTCGGTGGCCCCCTTTGACGTCCACCTGGTGGGGCTCGGGAAAAGCGAAGATGAAATGGCCAGGATAGACGAAATTTACTCTGACCTGGTGGAAGCAGGTTACGAGGTTCTCTACGACGACCGTAAGGCGAGCCCCGGGTTCAAGTTCGCTGACGCGGACCTTATCGGGATCCCGGTGCGAATAACTGCCGGTAAAAGTTACTTCCAGAACGGGGAAATCGAGCTAAAACTCCGAAAAGATAAGGATTTTACCCTGGTAAAGAGGGATGAGTTGCTGGACCACTTAATTAATACCAAAAAATATTGACATCAGAGGGGTTGTTGTTAGATTGTCTTTAAATCTATTCAATATATACGGGTTTTACCCGGAGCTGCAGTCTTTAGGTAATAATTTTTCTATCAAAACACCCTTCAGGGGGTACATTCAGTATTTTTTTCGGTTTATATGTGGAAATACTGATACGTAAAAATTCAAAACAGGAGTTAGGAGATGAAGATAGTTGTCTGTCTAAAGCAGGTTCCTGACATGGAATCAAAGTTCAAGATCGTCGACGACAAAAAAGTCGATGAATCTCAGATCGCCTTTAAGATCAACGACTTCGATAACTACGCTGTTGAAGCCGCTCTCCAGCTTAAGGAGAAGGCTGGCGGTGAAGTTATCATTGTTTCCGCCGGTCCTGCTCGCGCTGCAAAAGACATCAGGCAGGCTTTTGCAATGGGAGCAGATTGGGGAATTCACATTGATGATCCCGCGGTTGAGGAAGCCGATAATTACGCTGTTGCCGGCGTTCTGCAAAAGGCCATTGAAAGCATCGGAGACGTGGACCTGGTCCTTACCGGTGTCATGGCTGAGGACGACCAGGCAGGAGCAACAGGCGTACTGATGGCTGACATGATGGGCTGGCCTCACTGCACGAACGTTGTCAAACTCGAAATGGAAGGCACTAATATGACCGTTAACCGGGAACTCGAAGGCGGTCTGAACGAGGTAATCAACATGACCGGACCCGCGGTTCTGGCTATCCAGTCAGGTATCAATGAGCCCCGGTATCCGACCCTCCCTGGTATCATGAAGGCCAAGAAAAAGCGGCTTGACGCGAAGAAAGCTGCAGAACTTGGGGCTTCACTCGATACCCGGGTTGATTTCATCAAGATGTTCTTTCCGGTATCTGACACCATGGCTGAAATAATCGAAGGGGATCCTGCGACAGCCGCGGCCACGCTCGTTGAAAAACTTAAAAACGAAGCCAAGGTTTTATAGGAGGGCACAATGGCAAAGATATTAGTTATTGCTGAACATAGAGACGGCGTACTTGCCGAGGCCACCATGGAACTCTGCAGGGCCGCGAAAGAGATCGCGTCAGGTCTCGGGGCAGAACCTGCTGCCGCTGTTTACGCCAAAGACGATTCAATAGCCAGTGAAGTTGCCAAGTATATCCCTGAAGTATTTTCGGTTACCGATGGAGCGCTTGAGCGGTATACCGCGGACGGTTTCGTCCAGGCGACAAAGGCTGTTCTTGAAGCCCAGGACGTGAAGGGTGTTCTTATTCCTCACAGTTATGACGGCGTTGACTATGCCGCAAAAATTGCCATGGCAATGGAAGCCGGTATAATATCAAACTGTAACTCCGTAAAGGTTGACGGAGGAGAGGTCATTCTCACGAGAAATACCTACAACGGCAAGATCCAGGAAGAGCGAAAGTTCAAGACTGACAAGTTCGTAATTACCTTTGAAAAGGGAGCGTACGATCCTGAACCTGCCGGAAGCGCCGGTACCGTAACGGCTGTGTCAGCAAGTATCGGCGACATACGGACTTCTATCAAGGAAGTCGTAGAAACCATGGCTGGTGCTGTTGACATATCCCAGGCGAGGATTATTGTTACCGGCGGCCGCGGGGTTAAAGACGGTGACAAGTACAAGGAAGTCATTATCCCTCTCGCGGAGAAACTCAAGGGCGAGTACGGGGCTTCCCGCCCGGTAGTTGACTCAGGTTGGACTGACCCGGCACGTCAGGTTGGCCAGTCCGGTAAAGTCGTCGCACCGGACCTTTATATCGCTGCCGGGGTTTCCGGCGCGATTCAGCACGTTGCCGGTATGAAGGGTGCCAAGTGCATCGTTGCCATTAACAAGGACCCTGAAGCACCGATTTTTAACATTGCTACATACGGCATAGTGGGAGACCTCTTCGAGGTTATTCCCGCAATGATGGAAAAGCTGTAAGAAAGTTTTTTATTATAATGTGATAAAAAAGGGGTGTCCTGAAAGGGCACCCCTTTTTTTTTATAAAAAATTCAGCAAAAGGCGGCCTCCCAATCGTATAGCTTTTTAAAC
>CAZEPS010000349.1:0-3701 GCA_964514165.1 uncultured Leptospirales bacterium | reverse complement strand
ACGATATCGGCTTCATAAACTGCTATCTGGACAAAAATCATACAATTTCGATAAAGATTTCCCTGCATTACTTATTTTTGGCTCTTGGCAATACCTTTGAAGAATGCGTGGAGAAGTTTTTATGGTATGAAGAGGCCTATCGTAAGCGGCTGCCGGTGTATTTTTGGTAGGGGGTCAGAGCCTGTTATTTAAAACACGGCAAAAATGTCAAGAAAATGATCATCCTCCTCCCGGGTAAGGCGTTCTGTATTTCATAAATTCATGCGTTGAACCGATAAGAATCGGTGTTCTGGTGGTTTAAGCCTGCTGGTTTACCGATAACAATCGGTGGTTCTGGTAAATTTGCCTATGTCCTACCGATAACAATCGGTGGTTCTGAACGTTTCAGCCAATTTCCACCGATAACTATCGGTACATTTCAATAAATATCAATAGGGCCCTCGATTTCCCCCTCGATGAACTGCCGGGCGTGGGCATCATCGGTCTCGAAGAACTCCCGGGCGGTGCCTTCGTACACGATACGACCCCCGTAGATCAGGGCCACCCGCTCGGCTATCTTTCTGGCAACCTGGAGGTCGTGGGTCGCGACGATGGAGGTTGTTTTTAAATTGTCCCGGATCTCGAGTATAAGATCAGCTATTGAATCGGAGAGTATCGGGTCAAGCCCGGCGGTGGGGTCGTCGTAGAGGATAACATCCGGGTTCATACACACTGCCCGGGCGAGGCCGACCCGTTTCTGCATGCCTCCCGAAAGTTCCGACGGGAGCTTCTCCTCGCTCCCCTTGAGGCCGACCCGGGCCAGGGAGCCGAGGGCCCGCTCAGCTATCTCTTCCTCGGAAAGGCCCATGCGGCGGAGCCCGAAGGCGGTGTTCTCGAACACATCAAGGGAATCGAAGAGCCCCCCCTTCTGGAAGACGTAGGTCAGGTGGAACGGGGCGTCGGTAATTTGCATGGCCCCGTTTTCGTAGAGTCCCCTGATGTCCTTTCCCAGCACCTCGATGGACCCCTCGTACTCGATGAGCCCGGCAACCGACTTGAGAATCACCGACTTTCCGGAACCGTTCTTCCCGAGTATGGCGAGGGTGGTCCCCTTCTCCACCGTGAGGTTGACGTTCTCCACAATGGTGTTGCCGTTGAACGATATGGTGAGGCTGGCAGTCTTTATCATTGTCAGTACAAATTCTCGTAATGCTCTTTAAGTGAGTAAAGAATGTTCAGGTACGACACGTACCGGTCCACGTGAATGTCCCCCCCCTCCACGTGGTCCCTGACCGAACACTTCGGCTCGTGGTCATGGGTGCAGGGAGTGAAGCCGCACTCCCCGGCGTACTCGTAAAAATCGGGAAAGTATTCCCAGAGCATGTGGGGCTCGATGTCCATGAGGCCGAACTCCCGCATGCCGGGGGTGTCCATGATGCGGGTTTCTTTCTTAAGGGTTATCATCTGCACGTTCGTGGTGGTGTGCTTCCCCTTGCCCGTGCTTTCGGACACCTCGTTCGTGCGAAGGTCCAGGCCCGGATAGAGCCGGTTAAGTATGGTGGTCTTCCCCACCCCGGAGTAGCCGAGAAAGAGGGACGTTTCCCCCTCGAGATCACGGGCAAGTTTTTTCAACCCGCTGCCGGTTTTCGCGCTGACGATGTGGAGGGTGATGTCTATGTCCCGGTAATACTCCTTCACGTATTTCACGTCCTCTTTAATGGCCAGGTCAACCTTGTTGCAGCAGAGAACCGCCGGTATATCCTCCTTGACCGCCCGCACGAGCAGGCGGTCGATAAAGCGGACGTTCATCTCCGGGAGCACGAACGACTGGACAATGACAATCTGGTCCAGGTTCGCGGCGATGAGATCCTCCATGCCCCGTACCCGGTCCTTGCGGGTGAATACGTTTTGCCGGTCGCGGATCTCCTCTATGGCGCCGGTACCGTCCCCGCTCACGGTAAAATCGACCACGTCCCCGACGCAGGCCGGGGCCGAGTACTTCTTCAGGCGCTCGTCTTTCTTGATGCGGCCCCGGAGGGTGCAGTTCAGCTCATCGCCGTCGTGCCTGACGGTGTAATAGCGCCCGAGGGCCCTGGTTATTGTGCCTTTAAGTATGTCATTCATATTTGTACTAACTGTAATACCTTTTTGCCCAGAGTCCCCGGCTTAAAAAACATAGATATATATTATCGACTATATTTTCGCCTCCCCCAGAGGGGTTTTAGGAATACATTTCTCTTAGAATTTAAGGAATACTATTATTTTGTAAAGGATAATATATTCATAGCATAGCCCCCTTCCGGGGAATTGGAGGGTCAGAGCCTCTCGCACCCCCTCCGGGAAGCCGGGGGTCTGGGAGGTGAACCTACAGTTCCCCGTTGGGCGTCACACTGGTAGTGCTGAGCTTGCTGAAGCTGGCTCTGTAGAAGGGGGGCTCAGAACGAGAAAAATATTCAAAAAAAAGCTCAAGTTTTCTCAATACCGGCCGATAATAGATATACAAGTGGAAATATGGTGATTCCCTCCCGATTCTGCCATATTGTACTGCTTGGCACTGCGTTTAGAAAAGAAGGCAGGATAGCCGCCCAGCTATTCTGCTTTCTTTCTTTATCGGCATCCGTGAAATCATCCTCCATCATTTTCCGGCAGTTTACCGATAACAATCGGCGTGAAGCCCTCCAGGTCGCCGATTACCTGGCCCTGGCTCCCCGCGTCACGGACGGTAAAGGTCACCAGGTACTCTATTCCCTCGTGGAGGTTTCTCATGTCCGGCGCGAGTTTCTTCTTTAATGAGCGATCTGATATATCGAACTCGATATCGTGGTTTTTACTGTCGTAAAAGACAATCTTTTCGAAAACGGTGTCCCGGAGCTTCAGTTTCAGCCTCAGGGTCACCTGCTTCCCCTTGTACTGGCCCATAGTAGCGGCGATTTCCGATAACAAAACATCCTCATACCCCTGGACTGGCAGAATGTTAGAAACAGAGAAAAGGAAGAGGATCGTTATAGCACAATAATATGTCTTTTTCATTACGTGATAACCTTCAACAATGCCCCCGGCCCACATGCCCCTGAACTTGTCCCTTTTAGCCACCGACTTGCACAAGATATTCTTTAATTAGGGCCTTTTCCCGCGTTACCCCCCCCGAAAGGGTTTTAATACCTTGTAAAAGTGATTAAAGAATACATTTTAATTTGTAAAGGAAAATATCTTTTTAGAGAAGCTCCCTCCGGGGGAATTGGGGGGTCAGAGCCTCCATCTCTGATGCCCCATCTGGGGGTCTGGGGGTCAGAGCCTCCATCTCTGATGCCCCCCCAGGGGTCTGGGGGGGTCAGAGCCTGTGTCCTCTCCGGGGGCTTTTTTGGCCGTTCTTGAATCCCCCCATAATCATCTTGACATAAATTCCGCCGTGAATATGGTGAATCCCCACTGAAACTCATTGGCAAGGAGCAGTTCCATGGCTATCCCCCTGCGCAGCGAAACCAGCACCAAAGGACGGAAAATGGCCGGGGCCCGGAGCCTCTGGCGCGCCAACGGCATGAAAGAGGAGCAGATCGGAAAACCGATTATAGCCGTGGTAAACTCTTTCACCCAGTTCGTTCCCGGCCACGTGCACCTGCACGAGATAGGCCAGAAGGTGAAATCCCTCATTGAAAAGCGGGGATGCTTCGCCGCCGAGTTCAACACCATCGCCATCGACGACGGAATCGCGATGGGCCACG
>CAZEPS010000348.1:0-3730 GCA_964514165.1 uncultured Leptospirales bacterium | reverse complement strand
CTTTCTCCTGGCCGGTGCCGGCCACCTCCACGGTGACCGCGTCCCCGGAGCGGATGAGCCGTATCGAGAGCTCGCCGTCGGTTTCCGGGACCCGAAACTCCAGGGCGCCGGTACCCCCGCCGGAGAGCACGGCCGCCCGCCGGCCCTCGTAGAGGTACGGGTCCCCTTCGGCTGCCAGGCCGGCCGCCGCAATTTCAACCGGTATCTCGGTCCAGGGGGAACCCTCAACTTCACCGGGCTCGCGGCCGGTCTCGTAGAAGTCTTCCATCAGGTAGCGGCACATGTCGCAGTGCGCCAGGTGCTCCAGTACCTTCTCCCTCTCTTCTTCGGAAGTCATGGACCCGTCCGCGAACCGGAGGACCATGTCCTGGATCTCTTCCGGGCAGGGGGCCGCGAGTATGTTCCGCTTAACTATGTCATCTCTCATGCTCTAACACGTGCTCTTTATCCTTTCTCCGCAGTTCATCCCTCAAATATCTTCGAATGGTGCCGACGTGCTCGGACACGGTGGACTGGGCCTTCCCCAGCATCTCAGCTATATCCTCCTGCTTCACCCCGTCAAGGAAAAACATCTTGCCGATTGTCTGCTTCAGGGGGGACATGCCGGAGAGGAGTTCCTCAACCTGTTCCCGGGGGGCGGGGGGATTTTCTTCATCAAGCACGCCGCCGATGGCGTCCCTGGTGTCCGGGATATACTCCGGCATGTTCTGCAGTGACCGGTCTTTTCTGTCCCTGTCCCGTATCAAAACCCTGAGGTGGTCGAAAAAAACGTTATGCGTCACCCGGAAAACGTAGGTGGTCAGCTTCGACTCGCCGCGGAACCGCGCCAGGGCGTATTCCATGAACCGCAGGCACACTGCCTGTATGACGTCCTCGCAGGCCCCGTTGTCCATCCAGGAGGCGTGCTTCTTCCTGAAATGGAAGACGAGCCTCCTGATGTAGTCATAGTTCCCGGCGAAGAACTCCTCCAGGCCCATGTGGGGATTTTCCGGCATGGCACCGCCCTTTACAAGTAGTATTCCAACCAAAGAATACGGTATTGTAGCATAAAAATTTATTGCCGTCAACAACCGGCGGTGATTTTTTTTAAGATAATTGAATAAAATTATATTTTTTTCAACTTTCATGTTTCACCAGACTGATAATTTCACCCCTGCCCGGCATTGTCTCTCTTGATCAACAGCTTTCTGCCCCAGAGCTTCTCATCAAGGATGCGCCGCTTCACCGTGCCCTCCAGGTAGTTTTTCATGGACCGGGCCCCCTGGCTTTCGTCATAATGGGCGGCGATCTCTTCGGGAACGCTGTTGTCGTACTCGAGATCCATCCCCATGCCCCTGAGGCGTTCCACCAGCCCGCCGTACATCTTCCGGGCGATGCGGAGCAGGTCTTCCCCGGCCAGGGGATCGAACCTGGCCACCACGTTCATCCTCCCCAGGAACTCGGGCCTGAAGGCCCCGGCGTCAGCCATGAGCCGCCGGTCGTCGGGCCTGACGTCACGGCCGAAGCCCATGGCAGCGTCGTTACAGGCGGCGTTGGAAGTCATGATGAAGATGATACCCCGGGCGTCGTAGGGCCGCCCCATGGCGTCGCGGATGTAGCCGGTGTCGAAGAGCTCCATGAGGTGGTCGAAGATGACCGGGTCGGCCTTCTCGATCTCGTCGAGAATCACCACACCCCGCTTCTCGGTCCTGACGAACCGGAGAAAGGGGCTCTCGAAGCCGGAGTCCCGGTATCCCGGGGGGGAGCCGATGATGCTCGCCGACGCGTGGTAGCTGTAGTAGGTGTTCATGTCCTCCTTGTGGAACTTCCCGTCAAAAAAGGAGCGGGCGACGGCCCTGCCGAGCTCGGTCTTGCCGCAGCCGGTGGGGCCGTAAAAGAGATAGACCCCGGCCGGCCTGTCAGGGTCGGAAAAGCCGGCAAGTGCCGCGGACAGGGTCGGGAGCACGGCGTCGATCACCCGGTTCTGCCCCAGCACCTGTTTCCCGAGGGCGGCCCTGATTTTTCCCGGTGAAGGGGGCGGCTCCCCGGGATCAACGCCGGTGTGCTTTGCCACGGCGCGGCGCATTTCGTCGCGGGTAACTTTTACTGATACTGTCTTTTTCTTCCCGTCACCGGTGGGGGCGATAATCTGATCAGCCAGGAGGTCGGTGACCATGGCGTCAGCCTCTTTGAAGGTGACGTATATTCCCGGGGCGGTGAGGAGCTCCATGAGCCGGGCGGCGGTATCTTCCCCCAGTGAGGCCCCGTTGATTTCGGTTTTGCCCAGGAATTCGAGAATCTCCTCCCTGCCGGGATCGGGCACTTCGAACACCCGGGGGGAGCACTGTTTCATGACCGGGGCTATGCCGGCCAGGGACTCGGCCGTTATTATGCAGGTCACTCCCCGCTCCTGATGTCCAGCGGCAAGCCGATCTATACTGTCTCTGCCTGAAGCGTTATCGATATAGGCTATTGTGTTTTGTATGGCAATCCCCGGCGGGTACATCCTCTCAATACCCACATTCACTGTCTTCATGCTCATTTCACCTTCGAGCCTTTTCAGAAGATTTTTCAACAGGTGGGATTTGCCGCATCCCCGGTTCCCGAGAATAACGATACAGGCCGGCCTGCCAGCGGCAATCCCCACCATGACGGCCCGGGCCATCTCGTCGAGAATGCCGCGGTAATTTTTTCCGTAAACCGGGGGCGGGATTTCTTCATACTGTCTGTGATTAGATTTGCTTTCCGGGGCGGTAAAGGCCCGGCCCTCATGTAATCGACCATTTTCACTGCGGCAGTTTTCAATATCAGAAGCCGCTTCCCAGTTGATGCTTTCTTTTAAATTCCCGCATTTTATTTTACTGAAGCAGTATTTCCCTATTATATATGTACTGATTGTATCGAGTTCATTATCTCCCGCATCAATAAACCAGCCAGAGACTGCTTTGACCCTCAGGTATGTCTTTTCAAAGATATTAAAGATTGTTACGAATACACAATCATCCTGATAATCGACAACATACATGAAACAAATATGATATAAAAATAACGCTTCAAAGCTGATTTCCGACAAAATCTCTATTACATTCTCCGGAGGCATTCCCCAGTCAGTAAACCCGGCTTTTGCTCTCTGCTTATAGTCGGTTTTTTCATTTAATTGTGTTGAATGATATATATCGAATAGAGATCCTGCTGATACCGTTAAAACATGTGGATTTATGATCACATTATCAACCAGCAGAATGTTCTTGAATGATTTATCTTTTAACAGGGCGGGTTTAATGTTTTTAATCGCTTCCTTATAAAAAAGATCATAATAAACAAAATACGACAGCCTCTTCAACTCAGTTCCATCTTTAATATAATCGTAGTAAGATTCCTTCTGCTCCCGGGAAAACAATTCTTTTTTCGCTGCCTTTACGGAAACGCAACCCCCGGAAAAAACTGAACTGTTTCTGTTTTCTCCATCATTCGGCTCCTCTCCTGGGTGTTCATCTTCACTGTCTTTAAGAGGTTTTACATGAAAGGTGAGCTCACTGCGAATCTTTTCCCTGAAAACCTTTTCGATCATGGCATCAATTTCATTGTCGAATTCCTCACTGATAAGGGGTTTTGAATTTCTACCGCCGCCTTTCGGGGAGTATAGTTCGCTTCTGCGCTCTCCGCCCGGTTCATTTGCGCTGCCCCACAGGCCACTGTCCCGGTAAATCACGATCAGAAACTCCTCCCTGAAAACGAAGGACTCCCTCAC
>CAZEPS010000347.1:0-3744 GCA_964514165.1 uncultured Leptospirales bacterium | reverse complement strand
ATAGGGGTACTAAAAATTAATACTATTTTTTACCCCTAAAATTAATCTACTACCAAGGTGCAATAATAATATTGACGTTTATCTGCTGAATAAAATATATCGTTATCGAGGAAATAAAAAATATGTTGAAAACCATGGCAACAAAAAACAGGAAAATCACCGGATATATCTATTCATACAGCAAAAAATCACGGGACATGGTCTCGGAGATGGCCGAAAAATTTCTCTCCAGGGCCGGTATTAACGAGATTTCGGCCAATCTCTTCTCCTGCGTGGACGAACTCGTGAAAAACGCGGTAAAAGCCAACTACAAGTTCCTTCTCATCAGGGATCGGATCTACCGTCAACTATCGGAAGAGTACCCTGATAAACCGGGTACCGATATTGCTTCTGAAATAAACGATATCGTCAAGGTGCAGGAGAGTTTTGATCATATCGCCAAAGACATCATCAATACCGGTAATATCTCACACCTCGTAAGAGAGATTCTTAACGAAGAGGCGAAATACCTGAACATCAAGAACAGGGCATACAGGGAAAACAGGAACTACACCGATGAAGAACAAAATGTCATTACCAGCCTCAAGCTTTTAAACAGCATAAAGAAGAAAATCCGGGAGAATGGTATTCGTATCATTCTCAAGATAGAAGCTGACGAAGACTTTATCTACATAGAGGTAACCAACACAGCCCCGATCCTGAGCGCTGACCTTCACCGAATCCATGAAAAACGCGACGAGCTGAAAAAATACCGCGACAGGGGCGAGGAGCACCTGTTCTTCATAAATAATCTGGACACAACAGAGTCAGGATTCGGCCTCGGCTACGCCAAGATCGACATGATTCTCCATGACTGGGGCCTGGAGCCCCAGCGGGCCGCTGCCATTATATCTTCAATAGACACCACCGTCATGCTGACCCTGCCGGTGGCACAACTCAGGAGGGAATGATATGATTCGAAAACAAGTATACTTTTTGCCTAATTCGATTGTTCGTACCGCTGCATGGTCAATTGTTTTCTTCAGCCTCGTTCTGGCCGGATGCAGCACCACTGCTATTGAGAACAAACCGTTAACCGGGATCGTTGATCTCCAGGGACACCGGGGTGCGAGAGGCCTTCTGCCTGAGAATACAATCCCCGCTTTCAAGGCGGCCATGGATTACGGCATGACCACCATTGAGCTTGATACGACCCTGACACTGGACAAGAGGCTCGCCGTATACCATGATGTTGCCATTAACCGGGAAATCTGCCTGGATAAAGAAGGGAAAAAGCCTGAGCCGGTGATGATAAAGACCCTGACGGTTGATGAACTGAAACAGTTCGACTGTGGAGCGGTGCAGCACAGGAAATTTTCCCGGCAGCGGACCATAAAAAATACCCGGATTCCGACCTTGAAGGAGTTTTTCGTGTTCGTGAAATCATATGAGGAGAGGATGAACCGTGAGCCTGTTGATTTCAATATAGAGATAAAATTCGGGGAAACATATACCATCGACGAGGTGCGAGAAGCGGCCAGGGTTATGGTCAGGACCGTCGAGGAGGCGGGCATGGTTTCCCGCACCACGGTGCAGTGTTTCGTGATTGAACTTCTGCCTGAAATACAAAAGCTGGACCCGAACATACAGACCTCGGCCCTCTTTTCTCCCACTCGGGCCCAGGGACTGGCCATGATGCTCGGTTTTAACGCGAACCGGAAAAAGATATTACAGAAAGCTGTAGAAACCAGGGCGGACATCATCTCTCCCCACTACACATATATATCCCCGAAGTTCGTTAAGCAGTGTCACGACAGTAATATCAAGGTGATCCCCTGGACGGTGAACCGAAAGGAACGGATGGTCAAACTCCTTGAACAGGGGGTTGACGGAATCATTTCAGATTATCCGGACAGGCTCACGGAGGCATATGAGGAATATCTTAAAGAAAAATCACGCAAAAGCTGATTTTTCTTGCCAATTGCAGGCAGAGCCTGCATAATACAGAAATTCTGAGTTTCTAATAGATTATTATCGGGGGATTTGCCATGGAACAGCTATTCCAGAACACCACCTTTTTCGGCGAGGAAACGCTGAACGCCCTCCACCTCTCCATCGGGGCCTGGTTCGATTACGTCATGCTGGTCATCACCGACCTGGGGGACGAGCTTTTTTACACAATAATGCTCCCTATCCTCTACTGGTGCTGGGAAAAGCGGGCCGCCACTGCGGTCGGGGCGGTCTTTCTGGTTTCCGCGGCAGTGAACGATTCGGCAAAGGCTGTCTTTAACCAGCCGAGGCCCGCGCTGGACCAGCTTCTCCCTGAAATGCAGGCTATCAGCCAGAAGGCAGTTCCCGAGCGGTGGTACGGTTTCCCGAGTGGGCATGCCCAGGGTGCCGTTGCCTTCTGGGGCTCCATGATCTGGTTTATTCGAAAACCACTGGTTTACGTTCTCGGTGGCCTCATGCTTGTCCTGGTGCCCTATTCACGCATTTACCTGGGGGTTCACTTCCTGGGTGATGTTCTGGGGGGGTACGGTATCGGGGTGATTCTGCTCCTGATTCTGATTCCGGTTGTGATCCTGGTTGAAAAGTACCATGCCAGTATGAATGAACCGATTCTTATCGGTATTTTAGTCATAGTTCCCTTTGTTTTGTATAACATTATACCCGGTATAAGTGTTAATACGATTATGGGGGTTCTATCTGGTTTTTTGATTGGGGTGATTATCAGTAAGGACCGAGTATTGTTTAATCCAAGAAACAAGATTCTTCCCACTTTAATTAAGATAGTTATCGGTATGACAGGTCTATTTATTATAAAATCAGGGCTGAAACCTATACTTCCCGAACATCATATAAGTGGTTTTGCACGATATTGGCTTATTGGTTTTTGGAGTACTTTTGTAGCCCCGTTAATTTTTAGTAAAATTTCAATTTTAAAAGGTGAAATTGAGGTGTCCTAATGATCAACAGGCAAACCTGTATCTGATTCATTTTTTAAGAAATGAATTCTTTTAGTAAGTAGCTGTTCTTTGAAATGCACCTTGTTGTATCTATCTTTATTTTACGATATCAATGCATTAAATCACTAAATGATTCAGTATTGAATAGTATTATTATCGGTTGTTTTTATTCCAGATGTTGATAAAGATACTTTTCTGGGGGATACTCCCAGAAAACAGTATACGAGAACACACTACCTATCCTTTTCCCAATACAGATATAGTGCTTCAGATAGTTATCGGTAAACCCTCCATCATTTAATTCTTCAATTACTGAATCAAAGTATCGTTTATAGGCGACTGTCACAATATATGAAACTGACTTTTTATGGAGTTTACGCATATCGATATTTTTTTCATATAAATCGGGTTCAAACATCACATGGGGTCTTTTCCAGTCCCCGTTTTTATCTCGTTTTTGGTATTTTACCCGTGAGAACCGATTCTTATCGGTGTTTTTCCCCTGCATCATACGTATTAGAAGCAGAGAAACCAGTTTACTCCTCGAAATACTGAACTTTTTCGCAGACGAATCAATCCTCTCGAGAACAACCCTTTTCATGTAAACCGTTGTATCAATCTTCATCCACTGACCTCCATGCTTTATAAAGCAATACGATTGGGAGCGCGTTTTTTTGAAAAATTTTTCCATCCCTGTTGACATTTTCTAAAATAATTATAACTTGATATATATCAATTTGATATATATCGAGGCAACATGCAGGATAAGATTCTACTCGGTTTTCTCATGAAGAAAAAA
>CAZEPS010000346.1:0-3777 GCA_964514165.1 uncultured Leptospirales bacterium | reverse complement strand
ATTATACAGAGGGATCAATTTTTGTCAATACTATTTGGGGACGAATCAGGTATTAATAGAAGTGATGTGTACGGCAATGTTACGAATAAACTGGAAATTCGGTGGCCGTTGATTCAGGCCTGCCCGTCTATCGCATAAAACGCCGATTGGTGCGCTGACAGCGCGCTGAAAATGACCGGGAGCCGGTCGAGCCACTTACGAGGGTAAGAGGCTCTTTAATACATCCTGTATTAGCTGGCGGCCGTATTGGTGTCCGGCTATGCCGGACGGTTTTGAAATCCAATAATTCAATAGCATTTTACTGGATTGAAGAAAAACAAGTAATATTCAGATTCCCCTCTCACTCTCGGTAATTTAATGCGTGAAGTACATTGGATCTGAGCGTTTGTTTGGAACAAGAAGACCATGCCCGGGGGAACTACTCGAACCGATCACCGGGGGCGATACGGTGGCCGTTGATGAATGCCTGCCCGTCCATCGTCTTTTTCGTTTCTGGCTGAAGGGTGATTATCTCGAGGGCGCCGTCAACCGCCCCGGAGAGAAGCCGCTTTTTCCCGTGAACCGCCAGTTCCCCCGGCTGCGGTACGGGATGGTCCCCGTCAAAGGGAAGGGTCCTCCAGATCCTGATGTTCTTTTCCCGGAAGGTCGTCCAGGCGACCGGTTTCGGGTTGAGGCCCCGCACCAGGTTGTGAATCTCTTCGGCAGGCCTGTTCCAGTCAATCCGGGCCGTATCCCGTTCGAGCTTTCCGCAGTACGTCGCCTTTTCGTGGTCCTGGGGCCGGGGCTCCGCCTTACCCACTTCAAAAAGGTCCATGGCCATGAGGAGGAGTTCAGCGCCAAGGGGAATGACCCGCTCGTAGAGGTCTGCGGCCGTCATGGTCTCATCGAGGGCGATCGTTTCCTGGAGGATGACGTCCCCGGCGTCGAGATCCTCGTTTATGCGCTGGACCGTCACCCCGGTCTCGGCCTCGCCGTTGATAAGGGCCCATTCTATGGGCGCGGCGCCCCGGTATTTCGGCAGGAGCGACGGATGAAGGTTCACGGTCCCGTGCCGGGGAAGGTTGAACACGGTTGACGGAATTATCTTCCCGTAGGCCACCACCACGAAGGCGTCGGCGCCGTAATTCTTGATGGTATCAATAAAGGGTTCATCCCTGAGGCTTTTCGGCTGAATCACATCGATATTTTTATCCAGGGCGGTCTCTTTCGCGGGCGGTGGCTGGAGGTGCCGGTGCCGCCCCCGGGCCTTGTCCTCCCCGGTCACTGCGAAGAGCACGTCGTGCCTGCCGGCAAGTGCTTCCAGCATCCGGGAGGCGATTTCCGGGGTTCCAAAAAATCCGACCTTCATGACCGCGTCACGGGACCCTGTTCATCTTCCTGATTTTTTTCAGGTCGGGGATGAGTTCCTTTCGCTCGTAGTCCTCAAGGCGGTCAACAAATAGTATGCCGTCCAGATGGTCCACCTCGTGCTGAAGGACCCTCGCCAGGATGCCGGAAGCCTCCATCTCGAACTCGTTCCCGTCCCGGTCAACCCCGGCGATAAGAATCTCATCGGGGCGGATAACGTCCCTGGAGATCCCCGGAACTGAGAGGCACCCCTCCTCGTAGGGCTCTTTTTTGTCGGAAAATTCCCGAATCACCGGGTTGATGACCGTCATGACCGGGCCCTCGTACTCCTCGACGTCGAGGATGAGGAGCCGTTTGGAAACGTCCACCTGGGGAGCGGCAAGGCCTATCCCCCGCTCACGGTACATGACGTTGTACATGTTGTCGATGAGCTGGACGAGGTCGCCGTCAATGTTCCGCACCTCTTCAGCAACCTGCTTCAGGGTCTCGTTTCCGTAATAGACAAGCTGGTTTCCCATTCTGTTCCTCTTTATGCACACACTCAGGGCCCGGAAGGGCACAATAGTCTGTTGATATATTTGTACAAAATACGCAGGGTTTGTTAAAAAATCAAGGAAAATGATGCGAACTATTTAATCACAAGGGGCACTACTTTTGACTTCAGAATCATTTTATCGCGGGTCAAAAAATGAGAATAAATGCTTGATTTTTATACTGGAAACCGGTTTACTCTTTTCCTGTCTACACGGGTAAATATCCATAGAAATACAGGTTATTTTCAATAATTATTCTCAAACATGTTTTTTAGAGCACAATAATTATATACTAGTCCCCCGCCGCCTTCGGCGGGGGGGGGGTGTTCTAAAATGGTGCTTTAAATAAATAAAAATAGTTCAGGAATAATTACTGGGTTATTTTTACTATATATAGACTCACTAACATAAAAATGCATGAGTATGCATTTTTATGGTTTCTGCATGAGAGGTGCATCGCGCCTCTCATGTAAAAATATAAGGAAATCACCATGATATTTACGTCAGTCGAGATTAAAACCGAATGCGAAAAATGCGGCAACCCGGTCATGATCAACGGCCCGGCGCTGAAAATGCTCTGCAACTCATGCCAGCATGAAAGTATAATCAGGGCGATGACCTGGAAATCCCTGCTTGCTGATCTGATTAATGATATCAAAGAGTACAAGCCGGGAGAAGGCATGCAGTCGACCATAATGGGCCAATTCAGCTGCAATCTTACGGCAATGCGGGAAAAGCCGACCTGCCATGAGTGCGGCACAGCTTTGAAAGAAATTCCAGAAGAATTGAAGAAGGACCTGTCCATTTCCTGCGGTAAATGCGGACAGGTAAACAGGATACTCCCCGCTCCCCCCTGGCTAGCGCAACTTGTTCCCGAGATTGTACTATTGATAAACGCCCTGACTGACGAACCTGACGGTGAACCAGAACGCCCGGCAGGGAAGCCGGTCTATTTCATCTGCCCTGGATGTTCCGGAAACCTTACGGTAGACGGCACCTCACGGCTGGTCACCTGCAAGTACTGCTCCGCGGACATCTACCTCCCCGACGATCTCTGGCTGAGGATGCACCCTGTCGCAACGGTCACGAAGTGGTACATCGGGTTCGTTGAAGAGGACGGTTCCATGAAAAAGAAAAAGCTGAACAGCAGCCTTCTCGAAGCGGCCTATGACGGCGACGACGATATGGGGATTGAACACCTTTCCGAGGGGGCCGATCCGAACGCGACCGACCATGACGGGCGGTCCGCCCTGTTCCTGGCAGCGGCAACGGATGCCGGGGAGCTGGTAAAGCATCTGGTTACAGAGGGAGCCGAGATTGATATAGCCGACAGCTACGGCACGACCCCCCTGAATATCGCCTCCTATAACGGCAATACCGCCATTGTAAAATTTCTTCTTTCAGAAGGGGCCGAGGTCAATATTCGAAACAACCTGGGGGTCACCGCCCTGAACGGCGCCGCGGTGACCGGCCAGACTGATATCGTCAAACTGCTGCTGAAACACGGGGCCGATCCCTCCATAGCGAACGAAGACGGCAAACGCCCCGTCGACCGGGCACAGGAAGAGGGCCATGAAGATATCGTAAAGCTGCTGAAAAAACACATGTAACGCGAGTAAAATTTTTTGAATTGGCCCTGACATTTTAAGAATTTTATTGACAGATCAGGGGGGTGCTGAAATATATCATTCTCATCGGGGGCTGTAGCTCAGTTTGGTTAGAGTACCTGCCTGTCACGCAGGGGGCCGCGAGTTCGAGTCTCGTCAGCCCCGCAGAACGGGACGTTTTCGAATCTTCGGGAACGTCCCGTTTTTTATTAATCACTTCATGCTTTAATGAATATATCATATAAGTGGGATAAAATTGGCGAAATATAAATGGAGGGGTCAGAGCCTTT
>CAZEPS010000345.1:0-3792 GCA_964514165.1 uncultured Leptospirales bacterium | reverse complement strand
GTATCCCTTCCTCGACATGGATACCCGTTATGTGAAAGTGCGCATCATCGTCCCGAACACAAAGGGGCGGCTGAAGCCGGGGATGTACGTGCGGGTAAACATCGAGGCCCTGATTGCCCGGGATATCGTCACCATCCCGGCTAAATCGGTCATCTACTCCGGGGAGAAAAACTACGTGTTCGTCTCCCTCGGCAGGGGGGAGTTCGAGGTGCGGCCGGTGACGGTCCTCTCCCAGGACGACGCCAGGGCCGCCGTGTCCGAGGGCCTGAAGGAGAACGAGCAGGTTGTGGCGAACGGCCAGTTCCTCATGATGCACGGCCTCGGGGTGGCGGCGAACATCATGTCCATGGGGGGCATCGCCATTGCCATCGGGGTGATGGTGGACGCCAGCGTCGTCATGGTGGAGAACACCCATAAACACCTGGAGAAGCTCGCGGGGGGATCCGGCAAACTGGCCGGTGATCTCTACTGGAAGGCGGCGAAAGACGCCACCCTGGAGGTCGCCCCCGGTCTCTTCTGGTCCATGATAATCATCATCGTGAGTTTCCTCCCGGTCTTCGCCCTGCCCGAGCAGTCGGGGCGCCTGTTTATCCCCCTGGCCCTGACCAAGACCCTGGCCATGACCGCCAGCGCCTTCTTCGCCGTGGTCCTCCTGCCCATACTGGTCGGGTATTTCGTCCGGGGGCGTATCCCCTCCGAGGAGAAACACCCGGTGAGCAGGTTTCTCCACAGGGTTTACACCCCTTCCCTGACCTGGTCATTGGACCACAAAAAGGCGATTGTTATCGGCGCCCTGATTGCCATCGCCCTGAGCCTCGTGCCGGTAATCGGGCTCCCCGTGCCGTTCACGGACAAGCATATCCTGAAACCGATCGGCTCCGAGTTTATGCCCCCCCTGAACGAGGTAGACCTCCTCTACATGCCGACAACCGTGCCCGGGATAAGCATCGCCAAGGCCCGGGAGATACTCATCGAGACCGACCGGCTCATCATGAAGGTCCCTGAAGTTGAAACCGTTTTCGGCAAGGTGGGACGGGCGGACACCGCCACCGACCCGGCACCCCTCTCCATGATTGAGACCACGATTCTCCTGAAAGACCGGTCCCAGTGGCGCGACGGCATGACCATCGACAAGATCGTTGAGGAGCTCGACAAAACCGTGAAACTCCCGGGTCTGGTCAACGCCTGGACCATGCCGATCAAGACCCGCATCGACATGCTCTCCACCGGGATCAAGACCCCCCTCGGCATCAAGATCATGGGGGACGACCTCGAGACCCTCCAGAGAATAACACAAACCATGGAGGGCCGCATCTCAACCGTCCCCGGAGTCACCTCGGTCTTCGGGGAACGGGTCGAGGGGGCCAACTATGTGGTGTACGATATCGACCGGGACAAGGCAGGCCTCTACGGGCTATACGTCAAGGACATAGAGATGATACTCTCCTCGGCCCTGGGGGGCCGCACCGTCACCGAGATAATTTCCGGCCCCTACCGGTGGTCAGCAAACATCCGGTACCTGAGGAGTTACCGGGAATCGATAGAATCCCTGAAAAACATACTCATTCCCCTGCCAAACGGCGGCCAGATACCGGTCTCAGCGGTGGCGGACATACGCTTCGAAAAGGGGCCCGGGGCCATCAAGACCGAAAACGCCCGCCTCACCTCCTGGCTCTACGTTGACACCCGGTCGTCAGACATCGGGGGCCTCGCCGACCGGCTGAAGACCGCTTTAGACGGCCTCATTTCGGAAAAGGATTTCTCCTGGCCCGCCGGCTACTCCTACGCCATCAGCGGGCAGTACGAACAGATGAAACTCGCGGCTGACAGGATGCAAATACTTATCCCCCTGGTGATTGTTATCGTTTTCATCATACTTTTCATCCATTTCAGGAACGCGTCCCACCCGATCTGGGTCATGGGCACGGCCATCTTCTTCGCCCCCCTGGGAGGGATATGGTTCATGTATCTTTCGGGATACAACCGTTCGGTCGCGTCCGACGTCGGGTTCATCGCCCTCATCGGCCTGGCGGCAGAGACCGGGGTCATCATGCTGGTCTACCTGGACGAGGCGATGAAAGACCTGAAAAAGGGGGAGTTCGGCTCACTTCGCGAAGCGGTGATCCACGGGGCGGTGATGCGGGTGCGCCCGAAGATGATGACCGTGCTCACCACCATGCTCGGGCTCTCACCCCTCTTCTGGGGGTCAGAGCCGGGAAACAGCGCCATGCGGCGAATCGCCTCCCCCATGGTGGGGGGGCTCGTCACATCCAAGGTGGTGACCCTGATTCTGCACCCCGTGATCTACGAGTGGTGGTACGAATCAGATAAGAAGGATCTGTGGAACAAAATCAACAACAGGGTCTCAAAATTGTTTACCATTACTATTTTCAGGAGATGACAGAATATCTCTTTCCATAAATCCCCAGCAAAAAGTTAAGGGGACTTCTGACAACAATATTTTAGATCCTTATAATAAATAATTTCGAGATAATTGTATATATTGGTATTATAATTGTGCACTGATTTCAGTGCTAATAGTTGTTGACTTTAATAACAAGTTTTATAAAATTATTTTAGTGAATTTATATCAATCAAGGATGAATAAAATTTTAATCATACTATGTGACCGTAAGTGAACAACCTGCTTAATTAATAGAGGTTCCTCAAAACATGAGATTGCCTTTGCAAAGATAATGAATAGTAAAATAGTTGATATTGCCAATCAAATTATCAAACTTACCGATCCAAAAAAAATCATTCTTTTTGGTTCCTATGCTAGAAATGACAATAAACAGGGCAGTGACATTGATCTTCTTGTAGTAATGCCGGATGGCACACACAGGAGAAAAACCGCTCAATTTCTTTATAAAAATATACACAGTTATGGAACCCCATTTGATATTATTGTCTGTACAATTGAAGATCTGGAGAAACACAAAGACAACATTGGATTAATCTATAAATCGATACTCGCCGATGGTGTAATTCTGTATGCCGCATAATAGCAGAAATCCCGGTTCTCCGCAGAACTGGTTAAAATTTGCTAAGAGTGATCTCTCAATTGCTCAAAATGGAACATCTTTAGATGTTATGCTGGAAACCCTTTGCTTCCATGCCCAGCAGGCTGCAGAAAAATCAATAAAAGCAGTTTTGATTCATCATGAAATAGAGCTCCCAAAAACCCACAATATTAAAGTACTTATCGATCTTTTGCCGGAAAGTATTTCAAAACCGGACTACATAAAAGAAGCAGCAGTATTGACAGATTATGCAGTGATTACAAGATACCCAGGTGAATTTGAAGCAGTAACATATGATGAATATTCAGAAGCCTTGAAAATTGCAGAATACATATACAAGTGGGCTAAAGAAATACTATTATAATGACTGTCTACCAAAACCGCCTCTCCAAATCGAACCCCCGGTAGCCGCTTCTGAAACCGGCGGCGGTGAAGGCCCCGCCGTATTCGCTCTCTTTGGCAGGTTTGCCGTTTATCTCTTCCACAGTGAGACTGAAGACCGGGTCAAAGTCACGGGATGTCAATTCCCGGTAGAAAGACAGAAACTCACCGAGGCGGATGTCATCGGGAGGGACCATGATCCTGGCGGATTTGCCGTTTCTACCGATAAGAATCGCCAGGTTTGCCCCCTGGAACACGCACCAGTTCGAGACTTTCCGGGCCGGAAGATACGACTTCAGCCCATCCACCTTCACCCCGCAGAGGGAGACCGGGTCCGCGGCGTTTATCCACCAGACAGACTCCCGGTCAAGGCCGGAACGGAGTCTCC
>CAZEPS010000344.1:0-3792 GCA_964514165.1 uncultured Leptospirales bacterium | reverse complement strand
GCCTCTGCTACGATATCCCCTACCGGGTGCAGATCGACTACGCCGGGGAGATAGGCTTCGGCAGCCCCGAATACATTCTTGTTGAGGTGTAACAAATGGATTTTAATCTGACCATGGGTTCAATGACGGCTGAAGAGAACTTCCAGCCGCTTGATGAAAATAAACTATACGACGTCCTCATCCTCGGGGGGGGGCCTGCCGGCCTCACTGCGGCAGTTTACTGCATAAGAAAGGGGGTAGACACCGGTATCATCGTCAAGGACATAGGGGGCCAGGTGGCCGAGACCTCCACAATCGAGAATTACCTCGGTTTTCGGATCATCACCGGCATGGAACTCGCGGACAAGTTCAAGGAACAGGTCGTCCAGTTCGGTATCGATTACGAGGAGGGGCCGGAAGTCGTGAAGGTGGAAGACGGCCCGGAGAAGAAGGTTCATCTCACCGACGGCAGGACATTTCGAAGCAGAACGATAATCGTCGCCACGGGAAAGCGCTGGAAAAGGCTGAACATTACCGGGGAGGACACATTCGCCGGCAGGGGGGTTGCCTACTGCGCGACCTGCGACGCCCCCCTGTACGCCGGAAAGAAGACCGTGGTCGTGGGAGGGGGCAACTCGGCCGTAGAGGCTGCCATCGACCTCGCGAAAATTTCGACCCATGTGACCATGGTACAGTTTCTCGAGGCCCTGACCGCTGACAAGATTCTCGTGGACGCGTTGAGCAGGTTCAAAAACGTCGAAATCCGCTACGAGCACGAGGCCGTGGCCATTAATGGAGAAAAGAACGTCGAATCGGTAACGGTGAGGGATCGCAAGACCGGCAGGGAGGACACCATAGAAACCGACGGCGTATTCATAGAGATAGGCCTCGAGCCGAACACGGAGATGGTGAAGGATTTACTCGAGCTGAACAAATTCAACGAGATACTGGTGGACAGCGCCTGTCTCACCAGCGTTCCGGGAATCTTCGCTGCCGGGGACGTGACCACGGTACCGTTCAAGCAGATTATCATCGCCGGTGGGGAGGGGTCCAAGGCGGCGCTTGCCGCGTGCGAGTACCTTCTCAGGGTGGTGGAAGAGCAGTAAAGGATCCGTAACGTATCTGTCAATGCCCTCACATTTTTTATGCGGTTATAGCAGAATGAATGGGTAATAGATTCAGGTGATACTAACGGGAAGTAAAACAATGCTATCGTAACAGGAGGAATGAACATGGCACTTTTTGACGACAAGGTCAAGCAGCAGCTCACTGAATTTTTAAATACGATGAACGACACGGTCAATATCGTGTACTTCACCCAGGAATTCGAATGCCGTCTCTGCAAGGAAACCCGCATGTTCGTGGAAGAGATATCCGAACTGTCCGATAAGGTGGACCTGACAGTCTACGATTTCCAGAAGGAAAGCAAAAAGGCTGAAGAATACGGTGTGGATAAAATTCCCGCTATCGTTATACTCGACAAAGACAAGAAGGACACCGGCATCAAGTTCTACGGCCTTCCCGGGGGATATGAAATAAACTCCTTCATGGCGAGCCTTCTCGAAACCTCCGGCAGGAAGGAGGAGATTCCCGCGGACATAGCCTCCCGCATAGCCGGCATTGACAAGGATGTCCACATCCAGGTGTTCATCACCCTCCAGTGCCCCTACTGTCCGGCTGCGGTTGCGGCAGCGCACCGCCTCGCCCTGGACAATCCGAAAATAAAAGGGGACATGGTTGACAGCGCGGTGTTCCCGCACCTTGCAAACAGGTACGAGGTGACCAGCGTGCCGAGGATAATCATCAACGACACCCACGCCCTGGAGGGGGCCCAGCCCCTGACCGCTATTCTCGACGTGATCGATCACGTGTGATCGATGCCCGGTGTCCCGGGCACTTGCGGTGAAGGAGATAACCGTCCGCGCGAAGCTGGTCTCCTGAAGCCATGACCGGTTCCCGAAACCGCTGACTACCGGAAAGGGTATCATTCTGCTGAGCCGGTCTGGCGGCTGCCGTATTCCCGGCACTCCATCATTGCCCTGTCGGCGTCGTCCATCGGATGGATGGTCCACCCGAGCCAGCCGAACGTTATAGTGACCAGGGGCGAGAGCCAGCAGAAGAAGTTGAAGGGGAGATATGCCAGTGTCGCCACCCCCAGGGTCGCGGAGTGGTACACCCCCCCGGAGTTCCATGGTATGAGGTTCCCCGTTACCGTGGCGCTGTCCTCCACCGCCCGGGACAGGTTTTTTGAGTGGAGCCCCCGGCGCCGGTACTCCTCGGCGAACATCCTGCCGCTCAGGAAAATGGCCATGTACTGGTCGCAGAGCACCACGTTGGCCCCGATGCCGGAGAGTGCCGTGGCGGTGATAAGCCCCCCCCTCGACCGGGCCCGCTTCAGTATGGAGGCCACGATGACCTGGAGCTGGCCGCTCCGCTCCATGACCCCCCCGTACATGAGTGCGCAGATAACGATGGTCACCGCGTCAAGCATGGCGGTCATTCCCCCTTTTGAGAGGAGATCGTCAACCACCGGTACCCCGGTTGTGCTGGCGAAACCCCGGTAACCTGCGGTTAAAATCTGGCCGTAGTCGCTTCCCTGTATCAACGCCCCGAGAAGGGCAGCGGACAGAATCCCGATGGTGATGCTCGGGATCGACGGCATCTTCCTCCAGGCGGAAACAATCACCAGCAGGGCCGGTAAGATAAGGAGGGGGGATACCGCGAAGTTTCCGTCTATGGTTTTGAGAATAAGGTCAATCCTGCCGGCGCTCCCCCCGTCGTGGCCGTAGAAAAAACCGAGAATGACGTTCAGCACCAGGGTTATGGTGTAGGTGACGCCGGTGGTGTAGGCCATATGGCGGATGTGAGTGTAGAGGTCGGTCCCGGTCATGGCAGGCGCCAGGTTCGTGGTGTCCGACAGGGGGGACATCTTGTCCCCGAAATAGGCCCCGGAAAGGACCGTGCCCGCCACCAGGGGGAGGGGAAACCCGAGGCCCTGGCCGACGCCCATGAGGGCGACCCCGATGGTGCCGCTGGTACCCCAGGAGGAACCGGTTGCCAGGGAGGTCACCGAGCAGATGATGAGGGTGGCCGGCAAAAACACGGCCGGGTGGAATACCTTCAGCCCGTAGTAGAGCAGCGTCGGCACCACCCCGGTGAGTATCCAGACCCCGATAAGCACCCCGATAAGAAGAAGGATCAGAATCGCCTGGAGGGAGTTGGCCACCCCGGTTATCATGCCGGTTTCCACCAGGGACCAGGTGTTCCCCGCCTTGAGTGCCATGATGGAGGCGGCGAAGACCCCGAGTAGCATCGGGATCTGGGGTTCCGCGTCGAACACGATGACCCCGACGCTGATGCTGACGATCATCACCAGGAGTGAGACCAGGGCCTCCCAGAGTCGCGGCCGCCGGCCCACGCCTTCGTTCTCCCCCAGGAGGCTCCGTGAATTCGGGAAACGGATGGCCTACCTCCGGGTTACGGTGACGCTTTCGGTCAGGGTAAGCCCCCGCTTTTTCATCTCCGTCACGAAGAGGCCGGCGGGCACACCGGTTTCGACCGGTTTCACCCCCCGGGGCGTGTCACCCCGGGCGTTCATGATTGCGACGATGGATCCATGCCACCCGGTGGCACGTTCCATGGCGGTGAAACCGAGGTCCTCGTCGTAGTAGTCGATGAAATCGAGGAGCACCTCGGCGGGCCAGCCGTCCTTTTCGCCGAGGGCTCTGACCCTCACGATGACGATGTCCCGGTCGCTGTCGGTCGGTGTGTCACGAACGCAGAAATGCGGTGCTGTATAGTAGATGAGGGAAG
>CAZEPS010000343.1:0-3812 GCA_964514165.1 uncultured Leptospirales bacterium | reverse complement strand
ATCCCCCGCCGCCTTCGGCGGCGGGGGATTATGCTAAAATAGTGCTTAAAATAAACAAAAATAGTTCAAGAATAATTACAGATATGATACATCTATAATTTGGTTTTATACATTATGTAAAAGGGATAAAACCGGTTTTAACCAATATATGTTCCCAAAAGGGAACCTCCTGTTTGATTAATAGATTTTCCCTATACCTTATAATGTTAAATTGTAAATAATTAATTCCAACAGGATAAAATCCAGAAGCTCCTGACTAATTTTACATTAATGGTTGCTATATTATCACATTTATGTGATAGGTAGAAGTTTCATAAAGCTCAGGAAAATACGCCTTTTCTAAGACTGAATTATTCCACATATTACAGCTTTGGCAGGTAACTTTTCATACCCATATTGTGTATGTGAAGTACTGATGTTAAACTGACTACCGGTGCAAGTAACTGTTCCGCATCTCAATCTTCTCCAGCACCGGCCCTTCACGGTCTGTTTCGGCGAGTTTCGTGTGACGAAAGATGTAAAACCAGTTGTTCTCCGCAAAAACATTTTTCATGTCCTTCCTGTCGAAATCACCGGTGAAGGTGACAATGTACCTGTTTGATCGGTACCCGATATAATCGTAACCGTGGGCTCCGACACTGTTATCGTCATTATGTGAGTCAATGTCGACCCATCCCGCCCCGGGGAAATAGACCTGGTTCCAGGCGTGGAGGCCTTCGGTATCCCCGTCTTTCCCGTCGCTTTTCAGGAATAATCCCCCCACCGACCTGGCGGGGACACCACGGACCCGGGAGAGGGCGGCAAGCGAGAGGGAGTGGCCGTAACTTTTGCCGTGTCCCTTGTAAAGAAAGAAACTCGATCTGCTTGAACCGTGGTCAGGCCCATCCGTCCGGAGGGTGTTGTTCACGTAATCGCGGATCTTCAGTATGTCTGCAAGGTAAGTAGAATCAAGGACGATGTTCGTTGACTGGGACTGTATAACATAGTTCGATAAATCATAGCAGTAGGTTTCAGCCGTATAATCATTCAAAATATCCGGGGATATTTCCTGCCTGTTTAACATATAACCGTGGTCCAGGGTCTGTCCCGCGGACACGGTGGTCGCTGTAAAACTCATGGTAACCACCGAGTTCGGTGCGCTGCTGTTCCATTGTACCAGGGTCCACCGGTTGCCGAACCTGTCAGTTTTTTGTTTCACCGGTGCCGGGGATATGGTGAGATCATTGATTGACTGGTATCTGTCAACAGCGGGACAGGCGAGCCAGAGATCCCCCCTGTACGGAGCCGACCTTTTGTTGATTATGTTAAAAGAAACGGTGACCTTTCTCCTTAACGGATTGGCCATTATCAGGTTTTCCTTTTCCAGGACCCTGCAGGGGAAGAGGTGAATAAATGATGCGCCCCTGTTAAGACAATAGAGGTTTCCAGCGTCCCTGTCCATGCCGGCGACAGTCTCATTTATGAACCGCATGGCGCGGTGGGTCCCGTCAGCAAGGTTATAGACATACATCCAGTGATTCGCGTAGGTAAAAAAATCCTCCCTGTAGGCGTAGAGCAGGTCACCGTCAACGGTCAGGGCCCTGACGTCTCCCTGGATTTGAAACATCTTCCCTGTTTTCCCCGATTCCGGGTAATACCGGTAGATCGAAGTGAAACCATCCCGGTATGACCCGAAAATAAAGCTTCCCCTGTAAATGCCAAGGCCTCGCAAATCACCTTCCGGAAGTTCCGGTATCGACAGGGTGTGGACCCACTGGCCGTAGGTGCTGATCTTCCTGAGAAAATGGGATTTCGATCTAGTCGCTATCCATATGCCCCCTTCTGTTGAGGCCAGTGCGAACGAATCAAACCTCCCGACACCCCAGATTCGTATAATCCTGCCGGTTTTCTTATCAATGACGAATAAAACGTCCAGGACCCGGTTGAACCGGTTGATCAGCAGAAACACGTACCTTCCCTTGACAGCGATGTCCCTGATATCGCCCGCCGGCACTTCCCGGAGCCAGATATTCATCAGGTCACCGTTGAATATCTTTTCTATACTTTCATGTGAGTCATTAACCATTGTGCCTGGACTGGTTGCGTTAGTGTTCAAGAGTCCGATATTTGCGGCTTGCCTGACCGAAACCGGTAATCCGTACGAATAGAGTTTGCCTGTAGTTTGGAATGAAACCAGTAGTGACAGGGCCAGCATAAGGAAACCAGCCATTTCAGACCCCTCCATCGCTGGTCGGATTTTCACACATTGCCGGAGGCAGGGTTATAACCGGCTGATCGATTACCCTCATCTCCTTCCACCTTCCGGAATAAAATCTCAGAAAGAAAACCAGGCCCAGGATGATGACATAGGCGGTGGCCAGCCCCCATCCCGCGTAAATCCCGAAACCGAACACATAGATTAGAATATAACTCGGTACGATAAGAACGAACAGGGAAACGATCATGAGAATAAACATGACAAATCTTGTGTCACCCGCCCCCTTGATGGCGCTGGCGAAAATGATATTGAGGGTGTCGAACACACAGTAAAGGGCCACGAACCGAAGAAGGATTCGGGCCAGCCTCCGGATAGCTTCAAACTCCCCCGGATCAGCCTGGGCGGCAAAAGGTATGAGAAAAATATCCGGGGTAAAGAGATACAGAAGGGAAATAAATACCATGTAAGCCAGGGTGAAATGGAAGCCGGAATAGGCGCTGTACTCTGCCAGTTCCGGGTTGTCCTTTCCCAGGTACTGCCCCACCATAATTGAGACTGCTATGCCGAAGCCAATCATCGGCATGAAGGCCAGGGTATTGATGTTGAACGCGATATTGGTCGCGGCCAGGCTTACCCTCCCCAGGCTTCCGATAAAGAATATGAAAAAGGTGAATCCAGATATCTCAATAAAGAACTGGATTCCATTCGGAAAGCCGTACCTGATCAGCCTGCTGAAGAGAGAAAAATCAAAACGCCATCCCGATACTGATGCGTATTCACGGCGGTAGCTCTTCCTGAGAAAGATCACGACATAGAGAATAAAAGAGGAAAAGAAGGATATGACGCTCGCGATGGCGGCACCGGTTATCCCCATCTCGGGGAAACCCCAGTTCCCGAATATCAGTAAATAATCAAGGGTGAGGTTGACCGCGGTCGCCCAGATGTTAACCCACATGATGATACCGGTTTTCCCTACACCGGAGAAAAACCCTGACATGGCGGACGCTGCGGTCATGGGAAACGCCCCGTAGCAGAGAATCCGGAAATAGATAATTTCGTTTTCCATTACCTTCTGCTCATGTCCAGTCAGGGAGAATATTTCATCTGACAGGGGGGCAATACCGATCATGAGGACCCCCGCCAGAATTGACATGTAGATCCCCTGCCACATTGACGGGCCTGCCATGTTTTTCTGGTCGGCACCGTAATACTGGGCAACAAAGGTGTTAACATACCCGGCGGTTCCGATAAAAAGGCTCATTATGGTGAAATTAAGCATGCCCGCAGGCATGGAAGCGGCAATTGCCTCTGATGAATACCAGGTAAGAAACATCCGGTCGACAAAATGCTGTACAGACCAGGACCCGGTGCTGACAATGAGGGGAAGACCCAGTACCAGGAGTTCGCGGTATCCACCCTGTCTATTCCATCTCGACCTAATTGCTTTCAGCAGATTAAAAGTTATTTTAAAACCTGGAAAATCCATATTGAATAATAAAATGACAGTATGGTAAACGCTGACAATACAGACGTTTTTTACTTATGGCTTTTTAGCGCCACCCAAGATAAAAGTCCAGCAGTATCATGATATACATACGAATAATTCATAATATTT
>CAZEPS010000342.1:0-3831 GCA_964514165.1 uncultured Leptospirales bacterium | reverse complement strand
TAATTATTGAAATTTTTATGGATTAATATCCCCTTGATGAGTAATAATCCATAACAGTTTTTGTGATATTGAGTATCATATTAAATCAATCATTGATGGGGGAATAGAATGAAGAGTCCTGTTCATATTACCAATGAAATCTACTGGCTCGGGGTCAATGACCGGGAGACTGATCTGTTCGAGTCCCTCTGGCCGATTCCAAGAGGGGTAGCGTATAACTCCTATCTGATCAAGGATGAAAAATGTGTCCTCATTGACACGGTAAAAGCGGCCTACCAGACAGAATATATAGGCAAGATCCAGTCCCTTATCGGGAGCGATAGGAAGATAGACTACCTTGTCATCAATCACATGGAGCCGGACCATTCCGGGGCCATTACCATGCTTCGCAATATATACCCGGACATGGTGATCGTCGGAAACGATAAGACCCTGGATTACCTTAACGGTTTCTATAAGATCACGAATAATACTGTTACCGTCAAAGACGGTGACGAGCTAGATATCGGGGGAAGGAAACTGAAGTTTTTCATTACCCCGATGGTGCACTGGCCGGAAACCATGATGACCCTGGACCAGTCCGTCGGCATGCTCTTTTCAGGGGACGCCTTCGGCGGATTCGGGACACTTGACGGCGGTATCTTCGATGATGAAGTGAACATGAACTTTTACCAGGAGGAGACGCTCCGCTACTATTCGAACATCGTCGGAAAGTACGCCCCCATGGCCCACCGTGCGATAAAACGCCTGCGGGATCTTGACGTAAAAATTATCGGTTCAACACACGGGCCGGTCCTCAGGAAGGACCCGTGGAAGGTCATCGACGATTATGACCGGTGGAGTTCATACACCACTGAGAAGGGAGCGGTCATCGCCTACGCCTCCATGTACGGCAACACAAAGGTGCTGGCCGAGGCAATCGCCCGTTCACTTGCTGAGAACGGTATTGATCAGATAAAGCTGTTCGACGTTTCCCGGCAGCACATCTCATACGCGATTGCGAATATCTGGCGGTATCGCGGCCTTATCCTGGGAAGCTGCACCTATAACACGAAGATTTTTCCCCTCATGGAGCAGCTCCTGACCTTTTTCGAGAATTCGAATATAAAGAACCATATCCTGGGGCTGTTCGGATCCTACACCTGGAGCGGCGGAGCAGTTACCCGGCTGAAGGAGTTCTCTCAAAACAGCAAGATCGAGACCCTGGAGCCGGTGATTGAGATCAAGCACAGCGCTACGTCAGAGGATCTTGACCTCTGCCATGAACTGGGAAAGAATATGGCGACCGCGCTTAACCAGGCGCAGTAGAACATCATTAACCTGGCAGCAGTAATTCTGTTCTATAATGCTTAACTGTATTTAGTTTGGATGATTAAGGATAAATCATGGAAGATCTAATATTGTCCAGCCCTCTTTGGATTTCAGTATTCGTTGTAGCATCTGCGAGCGTGTCTGTTTCCGTATTTTTTGTCGTATTATTGCGGAGGATATTTGGGCATGAACGGATGGATCTCAATAATGAAGTTGCCGGTTTTAAATATGCAGTAATCGGTGCAATATACGGCGTTCTACTTGCTTTTATCACGATGATAGTTTATGAAGAATACAAGGATGGAAGACACACTGTTGACAATGAGGCACGAGCTATCTTTACGCTATACCGGCTTTCGGAAGGACTAACCGGTGACATGCAACCGCAGATTCGTGAATCTCTGAAAAGATATGCATCATCTGTGGTGACAGATGAGTGGCCGTTACTCAAAGAGGGTAAGGAAGCAGAAAGTTCAAAGGTGCTGATGAGGACAATCTGGAAAAATTATATGGAATTCGTTCCAAAAGGAGAAAAGGAGTCATCGGTTTATAACCAGTCACTATCCGTGCTGCATGAACTGTATTCAGCCAGAAGGCATCGTGTGATTTCCAGCCAGACAGAATTGCCAGGTATTATGTGGTTTGTATTGCTGGCCGGGGGTTTTATAACCATATCATTCAGCTTTTTTTTCAGTACTCCAAATTTGAAAGCGCAAATTCTTATGACCGCCCTGGTTACACTTCTGATATCATTGAGTCTTTCACTGATAGCTCTTCTGGATAATCCATTCTCAGGACCTGTCTCATTAAACAAACGACCGTACCTGCATATTCTTGAGGTTATGAAAGAGTATCGATCGGAATAGATATTCCGGCATCGTCGTCATTAATACCGGAAGAACTTTTTCAGGTCTACTGTCACCCACTCCTGACATGAGGGTATTCTAATCATCATTGATTTTTCATGCGGCAATGCGATGACCTGATAAGCGGTATAAGGTTTTATTTTACCTCCCCACTTGTCAGCATTATAGGAAGTGGCGCCTCCTTTTTCAATCGGTGTGGCCAAGACCGATTTCATTACATCGGGATTAAACCTGCCGTAGTTCTTTTCCGCCAGCATCAGGAGGTTTTTTCTCCTGGTTACTGTAAGGTAGAAATTATCATCCGGGGCTTCAGTATCCCATTCTCCGATAAAGTGGTTGGTTGAAACTAGATACCCCTTTTGCGATACAGGAATTTTTTTTATTCCAAAAGGCGCCCATTCATACGATTGAGCATAATTTGAATCGGCTATGTTGATAATAAAGGCTGATCCGGTATTCACCGTGTGCATCTGGGCGTCAAGCTGGTTCATTGTTGACGAATCAAGCATAAGCGCGAAAAGTTCAATCGGTGCAGATATCCTGTTTTTGAACGTTAGAAAACCAGCTGACTTTCCCCCATTGTTTAATTCAAGGAAGAGGCCTTTGCTGTTCATCACTGTTGTAGCATTAAGGGTTCCGCAAAATGTTACTATTGCAACTGGTATTGCAGATTCAAGTGGGTTGAAAACCGCAACTGTAAGATATTTTTTGAATAAAGCAACATCGTGACCGAAATCATAATTTCGTCCGAATATGAGTTTTCTATTTTTTGTGCAGGAACCCCAGGTTGCAATGGCTGAACAACCGACCGTGCCATTGTCATGGGCGAAGGCAGGATTAAACAGGTAATGTTCAAAAGCATTTATTACCAGGTGATCTTCCAGATTCAGTCCTGATGTCTCAGCCATGCCGTGGATTATTTCCTTGAAACGCCACGGATAGGTTGAAAAGAGATCTCGCGCATACTGATTAACTCTATCCAGTGAATGGCCTCTTTCTTCGATGAAAAGTTTTAAAATATCACGGTGGAAATTCTTCAAATAACCACCGACAAGGGCTCCATACTGTCTTCCCATTTGTCGATAGGTTCCTTCAAGGTTGATTATATTAATTGATCCGGCTTTGTATAGTTCCGCCTTTTGATATATACACTCTCTTTTTAGTGTAGCTGTTTGGTTTCCACCATCTGCCGAAAGGGTGGTTTGTAACACAAACAATGTTATACAGATCAAAACCCTGGCATTTAAGTATTTCATCGAAGATGACCATCCATATTATTTACTTACTCGACTTAGGCGATTTTTTAGAAAGAAAAAAGAAATGAGGCAAAAAATTGTATTAATTTTTCACCCCATTGTGAATAGTCTCGTAAAAACGAGTAAACAATGGTTAAAAAAGTAATACATCAGAGAAAAGAGACAAGTATTTTACATCTTTTGAGGGAATTTTTTCAAAGCCTCAGATGAAGCATTTGATTAACATTATAGAACCAATCATTGATTATGAGGGTCGGCATACCGTTTCCAAACTGAACAGACATCAGATACATGGAACTGATGCAAGCAATGATATACAGTTTATACGGACATGAACCTGAACACAGAAAGTATCCTCAAAATCTATGGCTTTCGCTGGGATATTGAAGTCGGATACT
>CAZEPS010000341.1:0-3832 GCA_964514165.1 uncultured Leptospirales bacterium | reverse complement strand
TTGGACTTTTAATCAATTTTGGAGATGCTTTGTTAAAAAATGGGATAAAGCGTATAGTAAATAATTATACACCCTCTGCGTCTTCGCGTCTCCGCGTGAACAAAAAATGATATGAGTGTGTCTCACGCGGAGTCGCGGAGTACGCGGAGTTTAAAAATAGTGAAATAAAATGGGACAAAGCGTATTGTAAATAATTAAACACCCTCTGCGTCTTCGTGTCTCCGCGTGAATAAAGAATGATAGAGGAGAATTAACGCAACCGGAGTTACGGTAACCGGGGTTGCGATAACAGGTTCGTACTGGGAGCGGGACGCTTATTGAGATATAACTGGCGAAGGAGGCAACATGGAAATATCGCGGACACGCTGTAAACTGTGCTTGACAATTGTATTGAATTAACGCAACCTGGGTTACGGTAACGGAGGTTGCGTTGATAAAATTTTATAATCGATTCAATGAATTACAGGAATTAAAGAAACTAAATACCACTAAAGACAGATCCCGAATGGTGGTCCTGACAGGCAGGAGACGGGTGGGTAAAACCGCCCTTGCTATAGAATTCGCGCGGAATGTGAAACATGTGTATCTTTTTGTCGCGAAAAAAGCCGAAAATATGCTCTGCGCGGAATACCGTGACGAAATTAAAGGGCAGTTTTCCGAATTCCCGGTATTTGGAGAGGTACATTATTTCAAAGACATATTTGAGCTTTTGCTCCAGCTTTCCCAAAAGGAAAAATTTACGGTTATTATTGACGAGTTCCAGGAGTTCTATCAGATAAATTCTTCGGTGTATTCCGATATACAGAAGCTCTGGGACCTGAATAAAAACAAGAGTAAATTAACGGTTATTTTCATCGGCTCCGTGTACTCATTGATGCACAGGATATTTCAAAACTCGAAAGAGCCATTATTCAATCGCGCTGACAGGATTATATATTTAAAGCCGTTTACCGTCAATACAGTCGCTGAAATTATCGTTGATAACAAAGCACCGCGGGAGATATTATTTGACTATTATCTCTTTACTGGGGGGAGTCCGAAATATATTGAAATACTCGTTGATAACAAAGCGTTTACCCTTGAAGAAATAATAAATGTCATAGTGTCCGCTGATTCTCCTTTTATCAATGAAGGAAAAAATCTCTTAATTGAAGAATTCGGCAAAGAGTATGGCGTTTATTTTTCGATTTTAGAGTTGATTTCGATCGGTAAAACGGGGAGAAGCGAGATGGAGTCTATTCTTGAAACCAATATCGGCGGCCATCTTGACAGGCTTGAAAAGGACTACGGTATTATCGTCAGGAACAGGCCGATAAACGCGAAACCGAATTCGCGGAAACTGAAATACGCCATAGGCGACAATTTTCTCAATTTCTGGTTCAGGTTCCTGTACCGGCACCGTTCGGCGGTGGAAATCGGTAACTTTGAGTATATCAAAAATATTCTACAGCGGGATTATGAAACCTATGCCGGCAAAATTCTTGAAAAGTTCTTTAAAGATATGCTGGGTGAATCAAAAAGGTTTAACAGGATTGGTTCATACTGGGAGCGGGACGGCGGCAACGAGATTGATATCGTGGCAGTGAATGACGCTGAAAAGAAGGTGTTGATCGGCGATGTGAAATTGAACGCCCAAAGGCTCGATCTTGCAAGACTACAGAAAAAAGCGGTCGGCCTGATGGATCATTTTAAAGGATACGATTTTGAATACCGTGGTTTCAGCAGGGATGACGCTGTTGTATGAATATATCAAGGATAGCCGACGTGTACCCCCGCCTTGGCCCCACGAGTGGGACACGGCCGCGGCACATGCCGTGGTAACCGGTGCCGGGAAATCGGTGAAAGATTATGAGAACGGGAATTCTCTTTCGTATAACAAGGAGGAGCTGTTGAATCCGTGGTTTGTGGTCGGGTGATTATTTCTGAGATGGTAATGTGTGAAATACATTGATAACATCCGGAATGCAATAAGAGAGAACAGGGTCAGGTTTCGATATCACGCAGCTGAGATGATGGTTGAGCGGCAAATAACCCGTGAGGATGTTTTTGAAACGTTACGGAAAGGTACAATAATTGAGGAATATGCAACAGACAAACCTTTTCCAAGTTTTCTTGTGCATTATTATAATGGGTGGAAACATCTTCATGTAGTATGTTCATATAATGATAGTGATACTATGGCGATTGTCATTACCGTATATGTCCCGGACCTGAAACATTTTGAAAGTGATTTCGTAACCAGGAGACAAAAAAATGAATAATACAATGAAGGTTTGTCCTCAATGCAGGGGATCTGTTGAACAGGGGACCACTATTTTCTCAGTAAAAACCGAAAAGGGGATTCTTGTACTGGAAGACGTTCCCGCGGAAATCTGTGTACTCTGTGGCGAGAAATGGTTTTCAGATGAAGTCATGCAAAAAATTGAACATTTCGCGAATGATGTGCGGAGCCGTAACGTCAAATATGAAATTGTCACATTTAACGCCGCTTAGTATAACAGGGGAAATCTCTTGAACCCCTGGTTTGTGGTTGCGTGAAGATAGGGAAAATGTCTCGCGTGGAGTCGCGGAGTGCGCGGAGTTTAAAAGTAGTGAAATTAAGAAGAATAATGTCTCACGCGGAGTCGCGGAGTGCGCGGAGTATAAAAGTATTGAAGAAAATGGGACAAAGCGTATTGTGAATAATTATACACCCTCTGCGTCTCAGCGTCTCCGCGTGAACCTGTTGGGTGCTGATGAAAGAACTAAAGGACGATGTTACGCAGGGTCACAGCGGTCGGTTAGTTTTTTTATAACCGCGGATGGACGGGGTTGAACTGAAAAACAATTGACCATGATAGTTTTACTGTATACATTACATCAGTACAAGATATAACTAGTGATAACGCCCCTCAGTTCTCTGCGGTCCTGTTAAACAGGGTGAGTGGAGGAGTTATAATTTAAGACAGGAGTTGGGATATGCGTAATATCAAATATGTCGTATATCGTGAAGATAAATATTATGTATCACAGTGCTTGAATGTGGATGTCTCCAGTTTTGGAGAAACTATAGATGAGTCGGTTGAAAATTTAAAAGACGCTGTTTCGTTATATCTCAGAAATACGAACGATGATGTAACATTTAATAATATAGGTGACGCGCTGGTTGGAGAAGCAAGCATAAATGTCTAAGCTGCACTCTTCCCGCCGTATCCTGGCCGTATTAAAGAAAAATGGATTTGTTAAGGTCGATCAGACAGGAAGTCATGTTAAATTAAGAAAAGATGATTTAACGGTTATTGTCCCGGCGGCAAAAAAAGAGATTCCAATGGGGACTTTTATGTCGATTGTACGTCAATTAAAATTATCCAGAGATTGTTTTGATTGATGCCGAAGAATTATCTGCAGCGCGGAGCAGCACGGATCGAGTACAGCGGGGGAATTTTTTGGGAACAGCAGATGGACGGAGTTAAAAATAGTGAGATAAAGAAGAACAATGTCTCACGCGGAGCCGCGGAGGTCGCGGAGATTAAAAGTAGTGAAATTAAGAAGAATATGTCTCACGCAGAGTCGCGGAGTGCGCGGAGATTTTGGAATCATAGAGATGAATCTTGAAGTTGGACTTTTAATCAATTTTGGAGATGCTTTGTTAAAAAATGGGATAAAGCGTATTGTGAATAATTATACACCCTCTGCGTCTTCGCGTCTCCGCGTGAACAAGGAATAATATGAGTATGTCTCGCGCGGAGTCGCGGAGTATAAAATAGTAAAATAATGAAGAATGATGTCTCACGCGGAGTCGCGGAGTTTCTTGGAATCATAGAGCAGAATGGATATTGATACAATAACAGGA
>CAZEPS010000340.1:0-3839 GCA_964514165.1 uncultured Leptospirales bacterium | reverse complement strand
GGCACATACAAAACCCCCGGATGACCTGTGGCCGGTCAGCCATTGTCTACCGGCTTTATGCATTCCGGGGAGTTGTTCTTCGGCGAATTGACCATGGTTGACACATAGTGATAGTCCATGTGTTCTGACGGATAGGGGGCAAGGATTTTCTTCAGCTCGCCGGGATCGGCGTCATCGGCGAGCCAGACAGTCTCGTTCTCTCTCGCCAGTATGACCGGCATCCGGTTATGGATCTCCTTCAGCTTCTCGTTCGGCCCGGTGGTGAGGATGGTGCAGGTACGGAGTTCCCCGCCTTCAGGGGAGGACCACCTCTCATAGAGGCCGGAAAAGGCGAATACAGGACGGCCCGGTTCAAATATATAGACCGGCCGCTTCGATGGCCCCCGCTTGTCCCACTCGTAAAAACCGCTGGCTATGATGAGGCACCGGCGGGACTTGAAGGCCTGGCGGAAACTCGGCTTTTCGTCAACGGTCTCTGACCGGGCGTTGATCATCTTGTTGCCGATGGATGTGTCCTTCGCCCAGAAGGGGACCAGTCCCCACTGGAAGGCCACCAGTTTCCTCTTGCTGTCTTCTTCCACAACGGCGAGGATATCCTGGTTCGGGGCTATGTTGTAGCTCGGGGGCGCGTCTGTCTCGATGCTGTCGATGAAGTACTCGTCGGTTATCTTTTCTATCGGTTCTATGAGGGCGAATCGTCCGCACATGGGAATATAATATTCAATGTTACGGAAAAAATCAATTTCAAATTGTGATTCTTCACATTTTCGTTTCTGCTACTGTATTATCCTTGACAGAATATTTCTTTGAAGTTAATGGTCATTCATTAACTTTTTTTAACGGCAACATACCATGACCACTACAGCAACGGCAGAAGCAAAGAAGACCCGGAAAGCCCAGGAAGAGCGGATACTGGCCGAATCGAGGAAACTCTTCTGGAAAAAGGGGTATGCCGAGACCAGCATGCGGGACATCGCCACCGCCTGCGGGTTCAGGCCCGCCAATATCTACAACTTTTTCGATAAAAAGGAAGCGATCCTCTTCGAGATACTTGAAGAAGAGATGCTGGACATACTGGTGCCGATACGTCACCTGAAAGACGACGAGATCACCGGCCCCGACCGGGCGCTTTTTCAGCTGATAGAGAACCACGTGAAGCTGACCCTTGGCGAGAAGAGTTCGTCGAAACTGCTCTTTGACGTGGGGCTGAAAAGCCTCTCCATGGGGAACCGCCGGAAGATCATCTGCCTCCGGGACGAATACGATTCCATCGGGTCGGCCATAATACGAAGGGGAATCGAAGCGGGGCTTTTCGCGCCCATTGACGAAAAGATAGCGGTTTTCAGCATCGCATCCATCATTGCCCGTTCGAGGATATGGTACTCACCGAAAGGAACATACTCAGTTAATGACATCGTTGACTTCATATACCGGTTTTCCATGGGGGGTCTTACCGGTTTTCAGGCCACGTACGGTAAATAACAGTGGCGGTGCGGAAATCTTCACCGGGGCCCCGGAGTGACCCCGAGGAGGCGGAAATGAAAACAGCGAAAGAGTACATAAAGAGCATGCGCAGTCTCAACCTGGTCGTGTACATGTTCGGGAAACGGGTTGAGAACGTCGTTGACGATCCGATCGTCAGGCCCTCCCTGAACGCTGTGGCAATGACCTATTCCCTGGCGGGTAAAAAGGAATACCGGGACATCATGACCGCGACATCCCACCTGACCGGGAAACGAATCAACCGGTTCACTCACATCCACCGGAGCGCCGACGATCTCGTCAGGAAGAGCAAGATGAACCGGCTCCTCGGTGCCATGACCGGATGCTGCTTTCAGCGGTGCGTGGGTATGGACGCGTTGAACGCCCTCTCCATGGTAACCTATGACATCGACGAGAAATACGGCACCGAATACAACAGCCGGTTCATCGACTATCTGAAGTACGTTCAGGAAGAGGACCTGGTCTGCGACGGCGCCATGACCGACCCGAAGGGCGACCGGTCCCTCCCCCCCCACCGGCAGCCTGACCGGGACATGTTCCTTCACGTAGTGGAGGAGCGGAAAAACGGCATCGTGGTGCGGGGGGCCAAGGCCCACCAGACCGGGGCGGTCAACTCCCACGAGATAATCGTCATGCCCACCATCTCCATGGGGGAGGAGGACAAGGACTTCGCCGTGTCATTCGCGCTCCCGAGCGACGCAAAGGGGATTACCTACATCATGGGGCGCCAGTCCTGCGACACCAGGAAGCTCGAGGAGGGGCGCATCGACCGGGGGAACGCCGGTTTCGGGGGCCACGAGGCCCTGGTGGTGTTCGACGACGTGTTCGTTCCGTGGGAGCGGGTCTTCATGCTCAGGGAGCACGACTTCTCCGGCCAGCTCGTGGAGCAGTTCGCCTCGTACCACCGCCAGAGCTACGCCTGCAAGGTCGGGGTCGGAGACGTCCTCATCGGGGCGGCCCAGACCGCGGCCGAATACAACGGGGTGGCGAAGGCGTCCCATATTAAGGACAAGGTTATCGAGATGAACCACCTGAACGAGACCCTCTACTGCGGATGCATCGCCTGCGCGGCCGAGGGGCACGAAGAGCCGTCGGGCACCTGGTACGTGGACCCGCTCCTCGCGAACGTGCACAAGCAGAACGTGACCAGGTTCCCCTACGAGATAGCCCGTCTCGCCCAGGACATAGCCGGTGGCCTCATGGTCACCTGCCCTTCGGAGGACGACCTTAAACACCCGGAGGTGGGAAAATGGGTGAAGAAATACTTCCAGGGATCACCCGACGCGTCCACCGAGCACCGAATACGGATCCTCAGGCTCATCGAGAACATCACCATGGGGACAGCGGCGGTCGGCTACCTCACTGAGTCGATGCACGGGGCCGGGTCCCCCCAGGCCCAGCGGATAATGATATCCCGCCTGACGAACATGAAAGAGAAACAGAAGGCCTCGAAGCGCCTCGCCGGCATAGCGTACACCGAAGACGACGATACAGGAGAAAAACCATGAGCGACAAGATTCCGCGTTCAAAAGAAAACGATTACACACGGGAGATGTCCGAAAAGCGGCAGAACTTCGTCAGGGAAAAGACCGGGGCCGGCCTGAAAAACGTGGGGAACTATTCCTTTGAGCCGGAAAACGTCATGGGTAACGTCGAGCACTTCACCGGCGCGGCCCAGGTGCCTGTCGGCATTGCCGGCCCCCTTCTCGTCAACGGTGAACACGCCAAGGGTGAATTCTACGTTCCCCTGGCAACTACCGAGGGCACCCTGGTGGCGAGCTACAACCGGGGCATGAAACTGGTTCGACTGAGCGGCGGGGTGAAGACCACGGTAACGGACAACGCCATGCAGCGGGCACCGGTCTTTATCTTCGACGACGCCCTGGCCGCCAGGGAATTCGGCGCCTGGATTGACGAACACTTCGACGACATAAGAGAAGAGGCCGAGAAGACGACCACGGTCGGAAAACTCAGGAACATCGAGAAATACCAGCTGGGGAAAATCTTGTACCTGCGGTTCAACTACACCACCGGTGACGCGGCCGGGCAGAACATGGTGACCAGGGCGACCTTCTTCGCCTGCCGGTGGATAATGGAAAAAAACAAATCGGTGAGGCGCCACGCCCTGTCAGGGAACATCGACACGGACAAGAAACACTCCCTCATGAACACCCTTCACACCAGGGGGAAGCGGGTCACCGCCGAGCTGGTCATCCCCCGGGAGGTGATGTTCGAGCACATGAAACTCTACCCGGAGCAGTCTATCCAGATGCGGTGGATCTCCACCATGGGGAGCTTCATGGCCGGGGCAAACAACAACGGCCAGCATTCAGCCA
>CAZEPS010000339.1:0-3844 GCA_964514165.1 uncultured Leptospirales bacterium | reverse complement strand
CCGCCCCGATGAGCATGTCAAAGTCATCCGCTGCGTTGCTCCTGGTAACGGTGAGATCGTTGATTCCCTGGCGGATTATTTCATGAATGGCCGCGAAGGGGGTCCTGGCGATATAACCGCCGATGAAGAGAAAATCGCCGCTTTTTACATAGGTCGATACGGCATCCTTCATGGGCATAACCTTGCTCATTGATAACTCCTGCTGGTATTTAGTTTTGTTACGGGGCCGCGTGGTGATACCGCAGCGCTTCCCCGGTTTATGTTACAGTTTATACTCGATACGGCTGATAATCTCTTCCTGGGCGTCTTCACTCAGGTTAACGAACACCACCGAGTACCCGCTGATTCGGATCATCAGGTCCCGGTAACGGTCGGGATTGTCGCGGGCCTGCTTGAGGATCTCGCTGTCAACCATATTGAACTGGACCTGCGTTCCCCCGTTTTTAAAGTAGCCGGTGATGAGCCCCACGAGATCCGCCGCCTCAATCCACTTCCCGGAAAAACGCATGTTGAGGTTGATTCCGTTGAAAACCCTGTCCAGGGGAAGCCGGGCGGCCGAATTCATGACCGCCGTCGGCCCGTGGGTCGGGCTGCTGTTGCTCGGCGTTATCCCGTTTCCGAGGATGGCCCCGGCCCCCCTGCCGTCGGGGGTGGCGGCGGTGAAGGCGCCAAAGGCGATGTGGAACCCGACGGAAAACACACCCGGCCAGTACGCGCCGCCGCGGTAGTTCTCATGCCGGGACAGTACATCGCAGTAATGGTTTATCACGTCAGCACCGACCGTGTCGACTTCAGAAATGTCGTTCCCGTATTTATCTATCTTTTTCTTGAAATACTGCTGCTTTTCTTCGGCGTCCATCCAGTCATTTTCAAGCCAGGTGACCAGGTCATCAATGGTGACGGTGTTTTCTTCGAACACGGCTTTTTTTACCGCGTAGAGGCTGTCAACCACGTTGGAGAAGCCGATGAACTGGACCCCGGTGGAATTATAAACAGCTCCCCCGGAGGTTGCGTCTTTGCCTTTCTCGAGACAGCCCCCTATCATGGCCGAGGCAAAAGGGGAGGGGAGCATTTCCGCGATGGCCCGGTCAAGACACTGCATGCCCCGGTCCATCTGCACGACATAATGTGACACCTGGGCGTCATAGGCCTTCCAGAGTTCGTCATAACTTTTGAATTCACGCGGATCACCGGACCGTATACCGGACTGGTAGCCAAAAATATTGTCTATACCGTCACTCAGGGCGAACTCAAGGCATTTGATCCCGTTAAACTGGACGGCGAACGTTGAACCGAACGTTTTCCCCTGGGCGTTCGGCTCCATGCACCCTACCAGGGCATAGTTACGCGCGTCACCGGGTTCGTGGCCGGCCGTCTCCAGCATTGGTATCACCAGTTCATCATTGATAAAATGAGCAAGCATGCCGTCCTTTACGCAGGTTACCGCCCTTTCAAAGAAGTCTTCCGGGGTGTCACGGTTTATTCGAAGGCTCACGTTCGGCTGTACGGTGCGGATGTCGTTGTAGGCCTCAAGGGCGATGTAGCTCAGTTCATTGGTGGCGTCTTTGCCGTTTTCATCGACACCGCCGAAGGTGACATTCTGGGTCGTCTTGCCCTCCGGGCCTTCGCCTCCGGGTATGAAGACCTCTTCGAGCACGTTCCATATTTCATTTGTCTTGAGAAACATGAGGGCGAGCAGTTCCCGCGCCCTTTCGGGGGTAATCCTGCCCTGGTTTATATCGCTCTGGTACCAGGGGAAGAGGAACTGGTCTATTCTTCCCAGGGAGATGGAATTCCCGCCGGTCTCGATCTGGGAGATGAGGTGGATGAAATAGAGAAACTGGACCGCCTCGTGGAAGCTCTCCGGGGGATGCTCGGGAACCCTGCGGCATATGCGGGCAATTTCCAGGAGTTCATCCTTCCTGGCGCCGTTTTTCTCAGACCCGGCCAGGTTTTCGGCATGGTCACCGTACCGGTTCGCGAACGAGATCGCAGCGGTGAGTGAACGGATGACCGCATCATAAAAAAGACCGGTTTCGGATTCGCGATCCTTACTGCTCAGTGATTCCAGGCGTTTTTTCGTTTCCGAAATGATCTTTCCGAGGCCCTGTTCCATCAGCCGGGGATAATCCATGGTGAAATGGCCGATGCCGTAGTTTATTTCCAGCATCATGGTGAATATGTACTTGTCCAGGTCTTCAGTCACGTCGTCAGGGATAAGGGCCTCGAAATACTCCTCCACGGTTTTCCCCTTCCAGAAGGGGATGATAGTATCTTTAATTTCCGCTTTTTCTTCTTTTGTTATCAGGGCTTTCTGAATGACGCGCTGGTCAAGGTTGTCAACGTCGGTTTCAATCCACCGGATCTTGTTCTCCGGGAAGAGGGGAGCGCCCTTGAGTTTGCCGGTGCGGCACCCGACGACTAGTTCATCGTCCCGGATTGTTACCGTGATATTGTTCAGGATGTGTTCCAGTGCCAGGCTCATCCTGGAGAGGGGGTGCATGGACCAGTTGCCGGCCATGCTCTCAGTGAGGTATCGTGCCCGTTCAACACAGACCTCCTGGGGTGCCTGGATAATGGCCTCCCGCCTCCTGCCTACCCTGGTGTTGTCCTTCAAACCCTTTTCCAAGGCCCTGGCTTCCATGGTCTCCTCCGGTAAGTGATTTATTGTACTTATTACATGATTGCTATAATTATAATATACAATCTTTTCGTTACTTATCTAAAACTAATTCTGTGAAGGCATGTTCTTTAAACCTTGATGTCCATGTAGTTGACCAGTATGAAGTCCCGTACCCCTTTTGGCATATACCTGTTCAGGCCCAGGAAAAATGTGCTCATGAAATCAATCTGGTACCTGAGCTTCAGTTTCTTTTCTTTCAGAACCTTGAAAATAACGTTTCCCGCGAACTCGGGATTGGGGGCCGTCTTGATGAGTTCATTGTCCTTGTCAATGAAACGCTTGACTCTCTCCCTGTAGGGCGATCCTTCCGGCGGGAGTTTATGAATTTTTGCGGCGAAACTGGTCGACACCTGGGCCGGCTGGATTATGGCCATCTGGATGCCGAAAGGTTTCAGTTCCAGAAGAAGAGACTGGATGATTCCTTCAAGTGCGAATTTTGTCCCGGTATAGATTGACTCAAAGGGAAAGGGGATCTGTCCGACCAGGGATGACATGGCAATGAGCTTTCCCTTTCTCTGTTCACGCATGTGGGGGATAAAGGCCTGGAAAACGGCGCTTGCCCCGATAACATTAATTTCAAAACACTTGAGCGCTTTCTCCAGGTCTACCTCCTCGAAGGGCCCGAAGAAACCAATACCGACATTGGAGAGGACCGTGTCAACCCTGCCGTATTTTTTCAAAACGGCATCCCTGAACTTTTTAATGGCCTTCCTGTCGGTAATATCGATGGTATCAAGCAGGTGCTCCCCCCCGATGCCCCTGAGTTCATTTTTCAGGGATTCGATACCTTCTCCATCCACGTCAAACCCGGCAACCGAGTCCCCGTTTTCCGCCAGAAGGCGCGCTACTACCCGTCCCATGCCCTGGGCGAGGCCGGTTATAACGATAACTTCTCCCATGGAAATTTCCTCCCTTTGTTTATTTCAATGCACCACTGTGAAATCGTTCACCCATGTCTTTCATGGATTCCCTGAAATCGGGATAGGCATAAGTGAAACCGGTGTTTATGAGCTTTGTGTTATCTACGATATAATCATTGTACAGGTATTTAACCGCCTCATATTCCAGATCAGGTATTTTCCCCTTTATACCCGAAACGAAGCCGTCAGCCACGGCGGCGATCCCGACAAGCCAGAGGGGCAGGTGCGTTTTCGGCACTGG
>CAZEPS010000338.1:0-3850 GCA_964514165.1 uncultured Leptospirales bacterium | reverse complement strand
GCTGGCTTTTCGGAACCGCGGGGTACAGGGGGATTATGTCCAGTCCGAAATCATCCTTAATCCGGTCTTTGAACCTGATGGTTTCCGGGAAGAGGTAGCCGGTATTGAGGAAGTACACCGGCATTGAGCGATCAATCCTGCTGATTATGTGGAGCAGGGGGACGCTCTGGGTCTGGAACGACGACGTGGCAAAGACCCGCTTCCCTTCTTTCCTGAAGGCGGTCAGCTGTTTATCTATGTTACTGATGTCCATTGTTTTTTTCCCGTCAGAATACCGGTAAAAAAAAGTTAACCTGGCAGTTAGTCAAGGAAAATTTTGATAAATGTGCAGGCAGCAGGGGAACCGTACCCGAATATTCTGTCCAGGTGAGCCGAGATAACCGATATGTTCATCATTTAAAGGATGATTCTCTCAACCAGGAAGTAGAAAAACACCGCGTTACCCGTGTAAAAGGTCATCACCGCGAAGGCCCCGGCTATAACAATCGCCGGATTTTTCCCCTTTACCAGGTTGTAGACAAACCAGGCGCTCATCCCGAGGAGGATCTCCGGGATAAGTATATAGAGAGCAGTGTGGCCCGCCATTGCCTTCAGGTTTACGGGGTACCAGGAACCGAGAATCCACATGGTCTGCTCTGACCCCCCGAAGATTATTAGCGATAACACTGCCACGGCGATACCGGCCCGTCCAGGTGTGAAGCGTTCTTCTGCCTCGGTTCCCGCGAGAACGATGAAGAAGAGGGGTATGGTCCAGAGACCGGCCATGTACCCGGATACGGGCCCTGTTTTAAAGAGGCCGTCTTCCGGGAAAACGAGCACCTTTACCAGATCAGCGAGGATCCAGTCCGGGAATACCTGGAACAGGCTGAGAAACAGGGTATAAAACCAGATGTGCGTCCATTGCCGGTGGCCGCGCGAGAAGGCTGTGATGACCAGTCCGAGGTGAAAAATGACAACCAGGACCAGTAATTTCACGCCGGTACCGATTGTTATCGGTAAAAAAAGAAAAATCACGCAAACAAGGGCGAAAATCCCATAGAAAACAAGGGCGTCCCGCAAGGGAGTATTGAGTTTCAACATGGATTTGTCCTTTTTCTGAAGTTGCTCTGTACGATGAAGTCTGTTATACAGTGATTTTTTAAACGGGGCAAGCATTATTTTTACAGCAAGTGTCTGTGATGTTTTTCGTGCTCTCTTATTTTACGGGTATGTCCGTAGTAGTCGCGCGCCAGAAGCGAATCGACACATCGGGGAAATCGATACTGATTTTCATCGCCGGGATCTACCATATCAGGCTGGTCCTCTGGGACCCCTTTTTCGGGTTTTCCCTGGAGGATCTGGTCATATGGATAATCTGCCTGGCTATCGCGGCCGGGTACATCATTGTTATGATTACCGGGAAAAGGGATTTAGCTCCAGTGAATAATACATGAATTCCGCCGCTGTATCAATAACCTGATAATCCGGCGATTATATAAAAAACTTGACGGTAATTGAGGTGATTCTTAATAAATAGAGGCACCCAAAAGCAGTAAGATGTCCACTGTATGTAACATTAGATTTTACGGGCTGAAGATATAAATAATGAAAAGATTATACTCAATATTTAAAAAGAAATCGGTCTACGGTGAAGATTTCTACATGGCCACTAATCCGAAGTTTTCCCGTTATGATATCGGGGTGGGGAGTTACGGAGACCCTGAAATCATTACATGGAATGACGAGACAAAACTGACAATAGGGAAATACTGTTCCATAGCGGACAACGTAACCATTATCCTCGGCGGTGAGCACAGGGTGGACTGGGTAACGACCTATCCGTTTTCAGAGCTTCTGGAAGAAGGAAGGAGTTTTACCGGCCACCCTGCCACAAAGGGCGATATCATTATAGAGAATGACGTCTGGATCGGCATGGATTCACTGGTACTGTCAGGAGTAACTATAGGCAGCGGAGCTGCGGTTGCGGCGCGGAGTGTGGTAACGAAGAGCGTGCCGCCCTATACCATTGTCGCGGGGAACCCGGCGAGAGTGATACGCAAGCGTTTTGATGATTCGGTCATTAAAAAACTTCTTGAAATTGCATGGTGGGACTGGCCCACTGAAAAAATAATCGATGCTCTGCCGATGCTTTTATCACCGAACATGCACGGGTTTATAGAAAAATACAGATCAATATGAAAGGGGAATCCACTGAAAAAATGGACGAATTACCGGTAAATGAATCACCTGACTATTACTCGGCCCACAGGGCTGACATGGTAAAATATATTCCTCCCGGTACACGGACCCTCCTGGAAGTGGGCTGCGGCGAGGGGTATTTCGGTAAGCTCATTAAAGAAAAATTTTCCGCAGAGGTCTGGGGTGTTGAGCTGATGGGTCCGGCAGCGGAAAAGGCTTCGTCAAAGATAGACTCACTGCTCGTTGGTAAAATTGAGGATCTTATTCCGGATCTTCCCGACAGCCACTTTGACTGTATCGTTTTCAACGATGTACTGGAACACCTGCTCAATCCCTGGGAGGTAATCAGCGACATTAAGCAGAAACTGTCGGCTGACGGAGTCATCGTGGCGTCGATTCCCAATTTTCGTTACTGGCCCAACCTGCAGGAAATCCTGTGGGACGGGGAGTGGGACTACCAGGACCACGGCGTTCTTGACATTACCCATATCCGCTTCTTTACCCTGAAGAGCATTAGAAAAATGTTTGAATCAGCGGGCTATGAAATAATCACTCTCGAGGGATTTGACGTGAACGAGATACTGCGGCTGAAGCTGCTCAATTTTTTCACGAAACGCTTCAGCGACCTGAAATACCTCCACTTTGCCTGTGTGGCCAGGGTTCCTGAGTAAACTTCCATTTTTTTCGTGGGCCTTCCGTGGGTCTACATGAAAAAGAGGGTCAGAGCCTCGGCGATACATGCCGGTTTTTCCTCGTCCTTGATTTCTATGGTGTTTTCCACGTTGACGAGGATATTGTTCCCCTTCATGGAAACATCCTTCAGGATTGCCCTGTTTCGGATTTCGCTGTTCACCTTCACCGGGGTGATAAACCGTAACCTGTCAAGCCCATAGTTTATCGCCGCCTTCAGGCCCTTCGGTATCACCGTCATGCTCTGACCCGAAAGGTGGGGAAGCATCGACAGAACGAGAAACCCGTGGGCGATGGGGGCCCCGAAGGGGCCGCTCACGGCCTTTTCCACGTCAACGTGGATCCACTGGTGGTCAAGGGTGGCGTCGGCGAAGAGGTTGATCCGGTTTTGGTCTATTGTAAACCAGTCTGAAGTCCCGAGCTCGGAGCCGATCCTCTCCTGGAGTTCATCATAGGTCAGTAGTTCCGGCATGGTATTTCTCCTTATTTTGTGTTAAATACTTAACGGAGGGCCTCTGTTGTCAATAACGAATTTCATATGCCAGCACGTAACTTTTATTATTGACTGTTTCTTAACTGGAAAGGGATTATTTTTCCGGGTTAAATGAGGGATCGTCCAACGGCAGGACGACGGGTTCTGGCCCCGTTAATCCAGGTTCGAATCCTGGTCCCTCAGCATGAGGGGGTGCCTCAAAAGGGGCATCTTTTTTTTTTATTTCACCTTCTCCGGAGGGGTATTAAACTGTTTCGACGTGATTACTTTTCAAAATTACAGGTTCATTAGTTATTAGTGGAATGTTTAAATGACGGGCTGTACCAGCAATAAGTCGGTCATGTAATTCTGGTATATCCTTGATTTCAAAAGCTGCTTTTATGATTTCGAGAGAAAGTTTTTCTTCAGAATAATTAATTGAGTCTTTAAAAATATTTTGTCTCATTCCGGAATTTTGGGCGAAATATAATAAGAGGCTCTGACCCCCTA
>CAZEPS010000337.1:0-3854 GCA_964514165.1 uncultured Leptospirales bacterium | reverse complement strand
TATCACGCAGGAAGGAAGGGAGGCCTTCCTGGAATGGATCAGCATCCCCCCCTCCCTGGAAAAATACCGCGACGAGGCCCTGCTCAAAATATTCTTTTTTTCCGATATCACCGAAGAAGAGCGGATCGCAGAGATCGAGGCCTTTATCAGTGAACTCGACTCCCAGCTGGAAGAACTCAAAGCAGTTGAGGACCATGTCAGGAGTGAGGCGGACCGGTTTCAGGTCCAGACCCTCCAATACGGCCTGGACTACTACACGTTTAAAAAGCAGTGGTATGAAAAATTTTTGAAAACCTTGAAAACTGAAGGAGATTCATCATGAAATATAAAAAAATCACCCTGTTGAACGGGCTCGGCGAACAGGACAGCCGGTATGAACCGGCTCTGGCCCTGGTGGAGGACGAATTGCAGCAGAACAGCGGCGCCCTCCAGGCCATCACCCTCCGCGGGAAAAAACTTACCCACTGCGTCGGCTGTTTCGGCTGCTGGCTCCAGACCCCGGGGGAGTGCGTGTACCGCGACGATATCAGCGAAATTCTGAAAAGCTACATCACCAGTGACCTGGTCGTTTTCTTCTCTCCGGTGGCGTACGGCGGCTATTCCCCGGAATTCAAACTCTTTCTCGACCGAATTATCCCCATCATCCATCCGAATTTCGGGTTTTACCAGAAAGAGATCCACCACAAGCCCCGGTATAAAACCTACCCGCGGCTGATAGTTATCGGTATGCAGGATCACGTCAACGAAACCGATGCCGGACTCTTCAAGACCATTGCCGGGCGAAACGCCATTAACTTTCACACCCCGTCATACGCGGCCGAGGTATACACCCCGGCTGAGAGCGATACCATGAGAGAAAATTTCCGTGCTGTTTTAGCAAGGAAGGATCCCTACCCCCTCAAGGATGATGTCCTTCCCCTGCTTTCGGAAACCGGCAGCGGCCCCTTCGAAAAAACAGATTCCGGACACGCCCTCCTCATCGTGGGAAGCCCCAAGAAAGAGAGCAGCACCTCCGCTGTCCTGGGGGGAGAGGTCCTGGAGCGGCTCGAGGCCGCGGGATGGGGCACCGGCTCCCTGAAACTCAAGCCCTCCACCTTCCGCGGAGAGAATTGGGAAGATCCCATGAACAGGGTGAAAAACGCCGACCAGTTACTCCTCACCTTTCCCCTGTACATCGACTCCCTCCCCTACCTGGTCACCAGGCTCTTTGACCTGCTGGGCAGAGAGAACCGGAAAGGCGGTTTCCTCACCGGCAAAAGGCTCTTCGTGATTTCAAACAACGGCTTTCCCGAGGCCTACCAGAACGGGCCGGCCGTTGCCATCTGTCGTAATTTCGCCCGAGCAAACGGGATGGCCTGGGCCGGCTCCCTTGCCCTGGGGAGCGGCGAGGCCATCAGCGGCGGCCGGCCCCTTGACAGCAAAGACCGGCACGGCCCCCCGGTGGACCATATCAAAGCAGCCCTGGACCTTGCCGCAGCAGCAATTATCGACGGAACGGTCACGCCCCCCAGGGCGAAAGAGCTCTTCATGAAGTCACCCATACCCCTCATGTCATTTTCATTATGGCGGAGGATGTTCGCCTGGTTTGGACAGATGCACTGGCGCCGCGATGCCGGGGAGTATGGCAATTCCAGGAAAGAGATGGATGCCCGTCCCTATGTCCAGTAACAACCAGCTTATATACAATAGTAAATAAGGACTCTGGCCCCGTGGCCATTATTCCATGCTGTTTGTCTCGATACTGCAGGTAAGGGGGGGTAACCTGTCAGATCGTTTCTCGACATGAGATGTTACAGAATGTATCTTCTCAATCAAAATGCTAATAGATTAGTGGTAAAACTGAACCATAAAGGGAAAAGTACCTTAGAGAAGAGCCACCGGAACCAGAGTTGATATCTTGCACAAGTACCGCACTGTTCCCGTCATAGCTCCAGAGTTCCGCTCCATAATCGGTCCCGTCAAAGGTAGTGCCGTCGTCAGCAGCAAAATAGAGCCTGCCGTTATAGACGATTAATTCCTCCACACCAGAACTGCTGGGCCCAGTATTGATGTCAGCGGCAAGGGCGGCGGTTGTGCCGTCAAAGGACCAGAGTTCTTCTCCCGACGTGCCGTCATCCGCTGAAAAGTATAGTTTACCATTAAACACCGTAAGATAAGTGGGAGCCGAGCTGTCAATACCTGAATTTATATCTGCAGCAATACTGACTGCTGATCCATCATAGCTCCAGATTTCTGCTCCATAGGAAGCGCCACCGTCAGTCGCGCGAAAATAGAGTGTGTCATTATACACGGTTAGGTACGAGGGGTATGAAGCAGAACTCCCTGTGTTGATATCGGTTATTCGTGTGACCGATGATCCGTCATATTCATAGAGTTCAATTCCATAAACTGCATCATTTGCACTGAAATATATATTCCTATTATACTCTATACTTATTTCACTGAAAGATGACAGTCCCAAATTGGTCAGTTTAACTAACGATGAGCCGTCGTAGCTCCAGAGTTCCCTGCTGCTGCCGTCATCAGCACAGAAAATCAGCTTTCCATTGTATTCAATAAACATATAAGGTTCGCCATTATCGCCACCTGTGTTTATATCGGCAATCTGTGTCGCTGAATTGCCGTCATAGCACCAGAGTTCATAACCCGAGGTCCCGTCAGTCGCCTCGAAATAGAGCTTTCCGTTGTATACCGTCATGAATGCCGGGTATGAACCGCCGCTTCCCGGGTTAATATCAGTTTTACGGCTTACATCTTTTCCATCGTAACACCAGAGCTCGGCTCCCCAGATGTTGTCATCAGCTTTAAAGTAGATTTTTCCGTTGTATGAAATAAGATCTGTCAGGTTGGAACTGCCACTCAGGGCTGGATTAATATCAGCAACCATTGACGCCGTGGTGCCGTCAAAACTCCAGAGTTCATTTCCATTGGGAGGTGAAGGGGTTCCGTCATCAATACCATCATAGGCCCGAAAGTAGAGCTTTGTGGTGTCAAGGAAAACGCTTCCTCCTGTAGAGCTCGATTTTTTGTCGCTGTGTAAATTATTACAGGAAGACGCCAGCAGGGAAATATATATCAGAATTAATATTTTCTTCATTACAAGAACCTCATATGTACGAGAAATGAAATTCGCTAAAACCGGTATCCGAAACCGACCGCGGCTGACACAAAATCAAACAGGGCGTCTTTTTCTAGTATTGCCCAGTACTCGGTTTTCAGGTTCATGAAAAATCCCCTCTTGATAATAAATGTAAATTCAAGTCCCCCCGCAGCCAGGGGTGTGAACCCTCTCTTCTGTTCGGAGCCCTTTATGGGGAGATTCCGTATGCTCAGATCAGCGTTAAGCGTAAGGGGTATTTTCTCTGACAGGCGATAAATGATGTTATAACTCCCGCCCCCAGCCACAAACGGGGCAACATAAAACGACTCCGATATCTTGAAGTTATAACCCAGCGATAAAAAGCCGGGCACCATATATTCCCTGTCCATGTCACCAGTCCCCATGAAATAGATACACCCGATCCCGAATTTGAGAGTGAGGCCCTCGGCAAACAGGTTAACCATATCAAGTCTGACAGTTCCCCCGAAACCGTGTCGAGCGATGGCGCGGAAGTCTCTCAACGGATAGGCGTAAAGTGGCTGGACTGAGAGCCTGAAGCGAAGGGGCATCTTTGTGGAAACGATTAGCTCAACCGACTCGTCCCCGTCGTTGTCCACGGACCTGATCGCGAAGCGGTGGATTTTGTCCGTATCGAGATCTTTCACCGTGTAGGTGGTGACCCTGGTGGTGCCGATCTTCTTCTCTTCTTTATTAACTTCCTGGTACACCGCGTATTCCCGCACCGTGCCGTCTT
>CAZEPS010000336.1:0-3867 GCA_964514165.1 uncultured Leptospirales bacterium | reverse complement strand
GGCGGGGGGATATAATATAATAATTGTGCTCTAAAAAACCAGTTGAGGAATTATTATTTATTTATTTTTTCCTTTTTGATGATTATACAGGTATTATATAAGACAGGATCGTGTATATCAGGCCCTGGTTCCTGCAGTGTCTCTTTAACTTCATATTCGAGGCTTGAGTTTTTTTCCGGATAAATGGTACTGGTCTGGTTTTTGGATGTGTCCTTTTTTTATACGGTTATTTCTTGACATTGCCGGTAATATACGTAGAGTGCATGAAATTTTCGGGTATTAGTAATGGCTGACATAAAATACATCAGCGATCGATTGAAAAACGACGACGGCGCCATTGAAAAGACCGAGGACATCATCCTCAGGAAGATAGAGAAGATCCTGAGAATACTTGAAGTGGAAGAAGCCCAGAAGGAAGCCCTGAAGGTCAAGCTCGAAAGGGCCAGGGACGACTCTCAAAAGCACAAGTCCCGCCTCAAAGAAAAAAGCTCCGATATCAAAATCCTGAAGGATGAAATTAACAAGATGCGGGACGTTATCGCCGGTCTCCGTGATACCCTGGACAGTATCCACCTGACCTATCAGGAATCGGCGGTTGCCTCGGTCGAGCTCCTTTCTGACCTGGAATACTACCGGTACAAGTCGAGCTTCATCGATATCGACATTAAATATTCCCAGAACGAACAGAAGATAAAGCATTACGGCAGGAACATCCGGAGATTTTTTCTGGAAGAACTCCGGTGCACCTATCTTTTTATCGTATGTTATGGACTCAGCGACGAAAGATCCGACCTCTTGAAGATAAAGGCCAACAAAAAACTCGACAATGACATTGAGTTTCTTACAGACCAAACAAAGGTCTACTACCATGACCTTGTCGATATCGATGTGCCGCAGCGGGTTATCGGGCGGATGATTATCGGCCGTTACCCCTATTCCTCGAAGGAGAAAGAGAAACAGTATGACAGGAAGATACGGTCCGAGATTGACATAACCCGGCGGCTCCTTGAAAAGAGCGCGTCCGATATCGTCAACAAGGAACTGGCAATAAAGGACGCCCTCACCGGGCTCTACAGCCGAAAGTACCTGGAGGAACGGCTGACAGAGGAATTCACCAGCCTGGACATGTACAATAACCTGAGTTTTCCCGAGCGGGACGTTCTCCAGATAGTCATGAGGGGGGGGGCAGTGCCGGTTTCCCAGATAATGAAGCAGTATTTCAGGAATTTCAAGACAAAGGACGAGGTCCAGTTTTCCCGGGCACTGGACAGGCTCTTGGGAATAAAGGCTGTTTCGAAAACCAGGGAGCGTTACCTGGGGGAGCTGGAGGACCATATAACCTTTGAAACCACCAAGAAGAGCACCGGCCTCTACGTAGCCATGCTCGATCTCGATCTTTTCAAGGACGTGAATGATAACTGGGGCGGCCACGCGGTCGGAGACCGGATTCTGAAAGAATTCGCCGCCATCATGAAGAACCATCTCCGGACTATGGACATACCGGTCCGATACGGGGGAGAGGAATTCATTATTATTTTTCCCCGGTCAGGGGACCATTTCAGGATACTCACGGTCCTCGACGAGATACGGAAGTCCTGTGAAAAAAACCTTCTGGTGGAGTGGAAAGGGAACCGCCGGAACGTTACTGTTTCTGCGGGGCTCACCAGTATCAGCAAATACGACCTCAACATCTATCAGCTTATTAATCGCGCCGACGAGGCCCTCTACCGGGCGAAACGCGGGAGGAACCGGATAGTCCGGTGCGTGCAGGAGGAGTACGGAACCCTCTCCTACAGCTGAACCCTATACCATCTTGTTGGCGATCCGTGATAGTTCGTCAGCTATTTTTTTGATTACAATGGTCGAGTCGGAAATGGTTTTGGCAACGACAACAAGTTCCTGGGCCGCCTCTGATATGTCCAGGGTTGTCTTGCTCGACTCGTCCGTGGCGATTCGCTGCTCATTGGTGGAGTTTTCGATGATCCTGCTCGAGTCGTGGATCTTCACGTTGAGGTTTTTTATCGTCTTGATGGTCACCCCGATGTCGCTTATGAGGTTCCCCACCTGGGTAATCTCTGACTGAATTCGAATTATTGCCTTGTTCAGGCTCTTCATGATGTCGACCGATTCTTCTATTGCGTTGCTGCTCTCATCAATGAGGGACTGGTTCTCTTTAATAATACGTTCAATCTCCCGGGCGTTCGCGGTGGTCGCCTCGGCAAGTTTTGAAATCTCGTCAGCAACCACGGCGAAACCCTTTCCGTAGTCGCCGGCCCGGGCCGCCTCGATAGCGGCGTTCAGGGAGAGGAGGTTTACCTGGTCGGCTATATCGTTGATTATCTGTACAAAGTCGGACATCTCCCGGCTTTTTGACTCCAGGATCTGGAACTTGTTTTTTGTAAACTCAATCTGTTCGGTAGAGCTTTTTGAATAGCCGGTCACGTCGTTCAGGGTATTGACGATTGAGTCGGAACTGGTCTGGACCTTGTCGTTCACGTCCTTCAGGTCGTTAACCGATGCAACGGTAATTTCGAGCTCCTGGTAGAGCTCCTTCGCAACCTGGGTTATGGCCTCGGAATTGGCGGAGAGTTCTTCCAGTGACGCGGTAATCTCCTCGAGGCCGGCGGCCTGGTGCTGGGTGATATCGTTCATGTGCACCGTTACCTTGTCCTGCTCGTGGGTCTGCCCCTGGAGCATCTGTATCGAGTTGATGACCGCCTTCGCTATCTCCTGGAGGCTCAGGAGGCTTTTCTGGGAGTTATCGTGGTTCTTGATGGCGAACTGGAGGAGCTCTTTCGTGGCCCGGGAACCGGTAATCGAGCCGATACCCACCATTAAATAGACAAAATACCGCACCATCATGTTGCTCGCGGGGCCCCCGGGTATCAATTCCGGCCTGAGGGCAAACATTACCCCCTGTGATATGACAACCAGGACCAGGGTATAAATCGAAATGCCCATGTCGAAGTAGAAGACGCTCAGGAGGAGTGCGATGTACCGGGTCGCGAAAAGCTCGTCCGCGTTCCAGAACACATATTCGAAAATACCGACTGAAATGATTACCCCGGTCATGGCGATATAGCCGGATCTCCGCTTTCCCTTGAAGCGGTTCGCGATGAGGAATGTTGCGGTCATGATGGCGGCTACCGAAACAATCTCATAGACGATGTGCATGTAGGTGAGATAGTCGCTTCCCAGGTTCAGGGCCTTGATCAGGGTGACCAGGGCATTTCCGAGGGCAATTATCGTGACAAAGGCAATGAGAAGACGACGGTTGTTTTTTATGATGACGTCAGCGAATATCTTTGACGCCTCCATGGCCTGGGTGTTCACCTGGACGGCGGTCTGTCGCACAATATTTCCGTTGAGATCGCTATTTTCAATTTCGTTCATGAGAGTCTTCCCCGGTTTATTCTGCTCAACAGGAGTTTTCAATTATATCTATGTTTTTTATCAGCGATTATCCTGGCATGAACTGTCTTTTTTGTCATCAAAAATTTGTAAACAAGGTTTTAAAAATCATTTTCACCGGTAAATGCGCCGGCCCCCGGTATTTATATCGGCAGGGTTTACTGATTGCGGAAATTTACCTTCTGATATACTACGCGCAATTTTATTTGTTGACATCATTTGTGTTCGACTGTTGATGTAGGGGGCTTCAAAACTGATATTTTGAAGCCCCCTTTTGGGAACAACGTCTGGTCCAGCACCATTTTTTTCAAAAAATGGTGCTGGACCGGTTTTTGGATGTGTCATTAACAGACCGATAACAATCGGTAAAAAACTAAACAACGGAACATAAAGACGATGCGGACCAGGGAACTTCCCTTTTTAAATGAACAGATTCTTGATATTGTAAAGAAATGT
>CAZEPS010000335.1:0-3869 GCA_964514165.1 uncultured Leptospirales bacterium | reverse complement strand
CACTCCGGGTCCTCAGGGCAAGGCTTTTAGAGACGCAGAACCAGGAGAAACAGGAGAAGGAATCCGAGATGCGGCGGCTCATGGTCGGTTCAGGCGACCGGAGCGAGCGGATTCGGACCTATAACTATCCCCAGTCCCGCATAACGGACCACCGCATCGGCCTTACCCTTTACTCCCTTGAATCCATACTCGAAGGGGAACTGGACGACGTGGTGGAACCCCTGAAAAAGTATGAAGTCGAGGAAAAACTCAGGGTTGAGGGTTAAATCCGCGCTTGAAAACGCGGCCGCCAGGCTCCGGGACGCCGGCGTTGATACCCCGCGGCTCGACGCGGAACTCCTCCTCGCCCACGCTACCGGGAGGGAGAGGTTCAGCCTTATCACCGGCGACACTATAGAGATAACCGAAGAGGAGCAGGGCGTCTTTTCCGGCCTCCTGGAACGGAGGATAGCCCGGGAGCCGGTCGCCTATCTCACCGGGGCCAAAGAATTCTATTCCCTTGAGTACATGGTGAACCGGGAGGTGCTGATCCCCCGCCCTGAAACGGAACTCCTGGTGGACTGCGCCATCTACTACGCGAGGCAGGAGGGACGGGTCATCGATGTGGGCACCGGTTCCGGGGCAATTGCCGTTTCGCTCCAGCATAACCGGCCAGACCTGGCTCTCTGGGCCGTCGATATTTCAAAAGGTGCCCTGAAGGTGGCAAAGGAAAACGCCCGGCTGATCCTCGGCGATCACCGTATCAGGTTTTTACAAGGGGACCTTTTCGGACCGGTGAAGGGCATGACCTTTGATGTCATCGTGTCGAATCCCCCCTACGTCGACCCGGGAACGAAAGATGAACTCTGTCCCGACATTCTCCACGAGCCGGAAACGGCCCTCTTTGCCGGCGACCGGGGAAGGGAAATCATCCGGCGTATCATCAACGAGGCAGGTGAATACCTGGAAACCGGGGGGGCTTTGATCCTCGAGATGGGGGACGGAATGAAGGAGTTCGTTTTTTCAACAAGCGAAACCTCGGGATACGGTGTGTCGGTACTCTCCGATTACGCCGGGAGGCCGAGGGTGGCCGTTCTCAGGAAGGGATAGCGGGAGAAATCATGATGAACGCACAGCAGGTTTTCACCGAGCAGATAAAAAAACTCACGGCTTTTATCTACATACTTGTAATACTGTTCACCGCCGGCATCATAGAAAGACTCTACATGCCCTGGCAGGGGATGTCGGTCATCGTTACTATTTACCTCTATGTCTTTTCCTTCTACCTGATTTTCAATTTTTCTTCCATTAATTTGAAGCCCCTGAAAGAGGAGTACCGGGAAAAGTACGGGAAAACCGCCGTGTACCGGCTCTTTTTCATTTTCCGGGTTGTTCCCTTTGCATTCGTGTACATGATTACCGCGGTTTCCGTGCTTATTAATTACCTGGAGAAAAGCAACTGGCCCTGGCGCCCGGTACTCGATCTCCTCGACGGCCGGTATTCCAACATTCTCTTTTATTCCATCATACTCCTGGTGGTTCTGAAGCTCAGGAGAGGGCCCCGGTTTACCATACCCCTCTTTTTCTTCATGGCCCTGATATATTTTCTCATCTACCGCCTCGTTTTTTCGTTCTCGCCGACAGGGGTGATGGTGTCCGCCCTTAAGCTCTTCCAGGTAACCGTGGCCCTCTTTTTTCTCGTGTTTGAATTCTTTTACGACCGTAAAAACATTTTAAAGTCCGTTGCCGCGTCCGTTGCCGCGGGCCTTACCTTTTACGCCTCACTGTTCGGAATCTATTATTCGATTTTCACCTATTCCGGTTTCGCCTCGTTTCAGCAGATCAAGTCCGCCAAGATACTGTTAAAGATGGGATATACCTTTCCCCTGAAAAAGGTCAGGCGAATCTGCATTGAAACCCAGGACCTGAAGCTCCTCTATTACCTCGTATATTATTCGGTCATTTACGAGAAAAACCTGGTTTTATCCACCACTGAATGGGAGAACCTGTTTCTCTCCGGTGACATAGAGTCAACGGACGTGATTGCCGGATACATCTGGCACCTGGAGGTGTGGCTCCCCTACGCAGAACTGATATCCTATATCGAACGGCAGTCACTGAATTCGGGAGAAAAGCTGGTCGAATCGGACAAGCTCATTCTCTACGCGTCGGAATACTTCGAGGAACACCGGGATGATGTCATCGCCCGCATGGAACGGGGCAACCGGTACCTGAAGATCTGGGGGGCCAGGGTGATGGCTGAATCGGGAAGCGTTAACTCGATCCCCTGTCTCATTGACGCCCTTACCGGAATCGACGAGGAACTCTCTCGGGAAGCGTATAACGCCCTGGTGAAGATTACCGGAATCGACCCGGGACGGTTCGGTTACACCGAGATCCAGTCCCCGGACGTCATCGTGGCCTTCATGGCGTATCACACTACATACAACTCCCGGCACCTGTGATTCAACAGATCAGAGTTCGGCGCTCGGGCAGAGATCGTTGACCGGGCATTCATGGCAGAGTGGTTTTCTCGCCGCGCAGAGGCTCCTGCCGTGGCGGATAAGGATGAGGTGGGCCCCGGTCCACTCTTCCCGGGGTATCACCCCGGTGAGGGCCTTCTCCACGGCGTATGGGTCACTGGAGTTGACGTAGGCGAGCCGGTTCGCGATGCGCATAACGTGAGTGTCAACCGCCAGTGCCGGCTCGCCGTACCCGATCGAGAGTATGATGTTCGCGGACTTGCGGCCGATCCCGGGCAGGGCGGTAAGCTCCTCCCGGGTGCGGGGAAGCCTGCCCTTCATTTTGCCAGTCACGATTTTCGCCAGCTCGATGATGTTTTTTGACTTCTGCCGGTAGAAGCCGGTGCTCCTGATAGTCTTTTCCACGTCGCCGGGCCTTGCCTCCGCGAGGCTCGGGAAACCGGGATACCGGCTGAAGAGTTCACCGGTCACCGAGTTGACCTGTCTGTCGGTGGTCTGGGCCGAAAGGATTACGGCAACGGTCAGCTGGTAGAGACCGCGGTAACGGAGATCGGGCCGCACCGGGCCGTAATGGTCCCTGAGACGGGACAGTATCTCGGCCGACCGTTCCGGGGTCATGTCGCCGTGATTCGGGAGAGAATTTTTGCGGCCCTGTCCAGGGCCCGGGCCCGGTGGCTGATCCGGTTTTTTTCCTCCAGGGAAATTTCTGCCATGGTGAGGCCGTATTTCGGGAGGTAGAAGATCGGGTCGTAGCCGAAACCGCCGCCCCCCTTTGGTTCCTCCGCGATAACGCCTTCGCATTCGCCCCTGGCTGAATAAAGGGAGCCGTCAGGCATGGCTATGGTGATTACGCACACAAACCTGGCCCTGCGTCCGGTTAAAGGCACCCGGTTCATCTCTCCAAGGAGGAGTTCGTACCGGTCCCTGTCCGTGAGGCAGTCGCCCCCGTACCGGGCGGAATGGACCCCCGGCCTCCCGTCGAGGGCGGCAACCACCAGGCCCGAGTCGTCCGCCATGGCAGGAAGGCCCGTAAAGCGGGTAATCTCTTTCGCCTTTTTGGCCGAGTTCTCCTCGAAGGTGTCGCCGTCTTCAACAACCTCCGGGGGGTTGTCAAAGGCGTTCAAGGGTACGAGTTCAAGGCCGGGTATCTCGGAGAACTTGTTTTCGATCTCCCTGATTTTGTTCCTGTTGCTGCTTGCTATGACCAGTTTCATTGGTGTCTTGTATGGGGACTTCTAAAAACTGTGCTTTTTAAGTTTCCTTGTGTGCACCCAGCACCATTTTTTTCAAAAAATGGTGCTGGACTGGTTTTTAGATGTGCCCTTATGTGATTCATAAAAAAAAATAATCCAGCGGAAAAACAGATTGCAGAATTGTCCGGTTTTTGACAATTATATTTTGTAACTG
>CAZEPS010000334.1:0-3897 GCA_964514165.1 uncultured Leptospirales bacterium | reverse complement strand
TAATGAATTACCAGCCAGTTAATAGATACTGTCCCCCGCGCCGCCTCCGGCGGCGCGGGGGGGAAGAATCCGCATTAACTGCGCACCCAGGGCTTACCCACTTTCAGTATCTCTTTTCCTGCGACATCGTTGAGAATAATGGCGAACATCATGTACCAGGCGCTCAGGGCGCACACGATGAGTTCATACCCGGCGACCTTGTTCATTATCGGATAGCCGAAATGACCGATATCGAGGAGAATGAAACCGATAAGGAGCGTGGTAAAGGTAAATGCCATGGCCCCGTGGATGCGAAGCGACGCGACCCAGAGCATGGCCGTGTACAGGGTCCAGGCGACAAGGTACCAGCCCACGTCAGTGGTGGAGAGCTTGTAAATCTCGAAATAATTAAGAAGCCAGATAATACCGAGGCCGATCCAGAAAGCCCCGTACGAGACAAAGGCGCTGTACCCGAAATTGTTGGCGTTCTCTTTTTCCTGGAAACCGGCTATCATCTGGGCGAGTCCGCCAAAGATAAGGGCCATTGACAGCACCGGCCCGATGCCGCACCATCCCACGTTATGGAACTGCAGAATCAGTGTCGTAAGACCGAATCCGGCAAGGCCAACAACCGCCGGATTTCCCGTATTATTAGAACTCATGAACACCTCCAGATAACCCAAAATGTAATATTGTATCTACAATAATACTAATATTTGAGTGAGTCTTCATTTGTCAACATATTTATACCGGTATTGACGCCTCAGCTTTGACCGTGACAGAAAGATCAAAAAATGGCCTGGGGACATAAAAATTTGATTGTTTTTTGGAGATATTTCAGTATACTTATATACATTAATAAACAACATGAAAAATTATAGCCATATAATTTAGAAACAGAACTGTTGCCCCGCTGCCATACGCAGCGGGGTTTGCTGTATATTGAGTTTAATATTTTTGACGGGGGGCCTTACACATTATAATAAAAAGAGTAAAAAAAGATGAAAAACAGTTTCCAAAACCATCGCGGCAAAAAAAACGGCCAGAACCCGCCCCTCTCCTACGGACCGGTCAGCGACCCGGAGAAACACCTCCAGCCTGACTGGTGGAGAAGGATTTTCAACTCCATGTACCTGAAAACCGACGCCGACGTGGTCGACGACAGGGCCATTACCAGAGGTGAAATCGATCTCTTTACCTCATTTCTGAAGATTACGCCGGAACAAACTATCCTCGATCTCGCCTGCGGCCAGGGCAGGCACATCCTGGAACTGGCTCGTCGCGGCTACGGCAACCTCCACGGGATGGACCGTTCCCACTATCTCATCCGCAGGGCGCGGCAGGTGAGCGCGTCCGAAAACCTCTCGGTCAACTTCAAGGAGGGGGACGCGCGGAAACTCCCCTACCCGGCGGACACCTTTGACGCGGTCATGATTCTCGGGAACAGCTTCGGCTATTTCGAGAGCCGGGAGGACGACCTGAAAATTCTGAAAGAGGTGTTCCGGGTGCTGAAGCCCGGCGGCAAGTTCCTCATCGACGTGGCCGACGGCACCTGGCTGAAAGAAAATTTCAGCCCGCGAAGCTGGGAATGGATCGACAAGAACCATTTCGTCTGCCGGGAGCGGTCCCTCGCCAGCGACAACGAGCGCCTTATCTCCCGGGAGGTGATAAGCCACATCAGGAAAGGGGTCATCGTGGACCAGTTTTACGCTGAGCGGCTCTATACGAAGGACACGGTCTTTCACATACTGGTACAGTCCGGCTTCAGGAACATAGCCCTCCACGACAGCTATGCCACGAACTCGGCCCGCAACCAGGACCTGGGGATGATGGAACGGCGCATCATCATCTCGTCGTCGGTCATAAAGGAATGGACCCCGGTACGGAAGAAAACCACTGAAATCAAGAACGTGGCCGTGCTCCTCGGGGACCCGAAGCGGCCGGATATCGTGAAGCCGGACACCGTGTTCGACGAGGACGACTACAACACGATACAACAGCTGAAGATAGCCCTGAGCTCCCTGAAGAACTACCGCTTCGTCTATCTCGACAGGCACAGCTCCATGATGAGCGACCTGGCCAGGATGAAGAACCGGATTGATTACGCCCTCAACCTCTGCGACGAGGGCTACGACAACGATCCGAAGAAGGAGCTCCACGTGCCGGCCATGCTTGAGGTCATGGGGGTACCGTACACCGGGTCGAACCCCCAGTGCCTGGCCCACTGCTACGACAAGTCACTCATCAGGGGAATAGCCAAGGAGATGGAGATCCCGGTCGCAGACGCATTCTACATCAAGCCCGAGGACAACGTCTACGAGATGAACATCGGCTTCCCCGTGCTCGCCAAGCCAAACTTCGGGGACTCCAGTTTCGGCATCACCAGGGAAAGCGTCGCCAAAAACGTAGAAGAGCTCAACGACGCCATCGTCCGCATCCGGGACACGTTTGGGTACGACAAGCCCCTCCTGGTGGAAGAGTTTCTTCCCGGCAAGGACCTGACCCTGGGGCTCATCGGCAACCCCCCGGAATCGTACCGGGTGTTCCCCATAGCGGAAGAGGACTATTCGGGGCTGCCGGAGGGCCTGCCCCGCATCTGCGGGTACGAGGCCAAGTGGCTCCAGGACTCCCCCTATTTCAGGAACCTCAGGTCAGTGCGGGCGGTCCTCGACGACAAGACCGAGAAGATGATCGTGGAACTGAGCATCAAGCTCGCGGAACGACTCGACTGCCGCGACTATGTCCGCTTCGACTGGCGCCTTGACGCCCGGGGGATCCCGAAACTCCTCGAGGTAAATCCGAACCCCGGGTGGTGCTGGGACGGGCACCTGGCCAAAATGGCGGCCTTCGACGGGCTCTCTTACCCTGAAATGCTCCAGGCCATACTGAGCGCGGCCGAACAGCGAATCGCCCAATCCGCCGAAAACGGAAGACTGAAAGTCGTAAACGCGGTGATGCACACGGCCTGAGACTGATACTCCTTCATTGCTGATCAGGACATGTACTGCTCCCCGATGTTTTCTGGCGGGGCGCTTTTTTATTTCAAAAAGGTTACAAGCCCCTGCTGGCATCTATTTTTTTATTTCTTGATTTTCTTCCATGTTCCGCGTTATATTAAGCACAGTGTTAAACGGCAGTGACACAGACTGCATAACCTTACAACAGGCATCGTGTTACCTTTACGGGATCTAGATGGATAAACTCTTTTCACCAGTTAAAGCGGCCGGCATCAGTTTCAAAAACCGGATTATCCGCTCCGCGACCCACGAGGGCATGGCGGACGCTGACGGCCGGCCCCTTCCAGCCCTGAAAGAACTCTACCTGAGGATTGCCCGGGGGGGCGCCGGGGGAATCATCACCGGCGAGGCCGCCGTCAGCCGGGAAGGGAAATCATCCGGCCATAATTCACTGATGATTCACCGTGACGACTGTGTTCCCCGTTACCGTGAACTGGTTGACGCGGTCCACGAACTGCAGACCCCGATCATACTGCAGCTCCAGCACTGCGGCCGCCAGACCTCGTCAAAGGCCACCGGCACCGCGCCGATGGCCCCGTCGGCTGTCAGGGACCGGTTCTACAGCGACGAGGTCCCCCGGGAGATGACGAAAGACGACATATACCGGGTCATCGGCGACTTTGCCGCTGCGGCGGCCCGGGCCCGGGAGGCCGGTTTCGACGGCGTCCAGCTCCACATCGCCCACGGGTACCTCCTCTCCCAGTTTCTCTCCCGGCACACGAACCGGAGGAACGACCGCTGGGGCGGTCCACTCGAAAACCGGTTCCGCATAGTCAGTGACATCTTCCGCGAGACCCGAAAGGCCGTGGGCGACTACCCGGTCATGGCAAAACTGAACGCCTATGACGCGCAAAAAAAGGGGATGAGCCTCGTCGAAGCGGTTGACGTTGCCCCCATGCTG
>CAZEPS010000333.1:0-3911 GCA_964514165.1 uncultured Leptospirales bacterium | reverse complement strand
GGCCACACGGTTATCATATCCCAGAGCGGATCAGGCTATAAAATTTTCACCGGCCCCTATACCGAGCGGAGCCAGGCTGAAGAGAATGAGAAGAAGATTTCGGGTTACCGGGACAGCCCGGTCCCGGGAAAACTGAAGATTCTGAAACGATGAAAAGCTGAAGACGCGACAGATCATAAACCCGGGGAATTCCCGGGTTTTTTTATTTTCCCCGATGAATTTTGTTGATTTTTACCGTCATAAAACCATGGTTGGTATTTCCCATCACGGGGCGATACCAGACAGGGGCCCGAACATGCCGTACGAGATAAGGTCGGCCGAAGCCGGTGACATTGACTCCATGTACGAACTGATGAAATACTATTCGGACCGGGAGATAATATTAAAACGGACCAGGGAGGAGATACTCGAATCCCTGGATCACTTTTTCGTCGCTGTCAACTTCCGGGATATTACCGGCGTGATATCCTTCTACGATTACGGCCCCCACCTGAAAGAGATACGTTCCCTCTGCGTTCGGGAGTCCCACATGGGCCGTAGTATTGGGTCAGCTTTGGTACGGTTCATGATTATGCATCTCACCCGTGAAAACAGCCCGAAGGTATTCGTACTCACCTACTCCCCGGGGTTTTTCGAGAAAAATGGTTTCACCCGCATACCAAAAGATACCCTCCCGGAAAAGATATGGAAGGACTGCAATATCTGCAAGAACCGGGACAACTGCAGGGAAATCGCCATGTTCTTTGACCGTGAAAGCGCCCTCTCCGGTAAGACCTGAGATTCCTGCTTACCGGATTCTGCCCCCCCATTTCTCCACCGGGGTAAAGCTCTCGGTCACCCGGAGCATCATGTCCTTAACCTCCGGAAACTTCTCTTTCGGCGCTATGGCCCGGGTCATGCACCCGATGTCCCCGTTCAGGAACAAAGACTCGTACCCCTCGTAGAAGGGCTCGGAAAGGATGCCGAACTGATATATGACCCTCGATTCGGTGGCTTTGATGACTGTCCGCTTCATGTTTTCACGGCCGAATTTCTGCCGCCAGATATCCTCCAGGTTCTCCATGTCCCTGATCGGCACCGCGTATCGCTCGCAGTCTACTGCCAGGAGGGCGTCAACGGCATCCCCTCCACCGGTGTCATCCTTCCTGATGCCGAACATGAACCCGTGGTAGAGATAGCCCGGCCTGGCGCGCTCCCGTTTCCTGATGAGGGGAACCTCGGCCAAAACCCGAAACGAGAAGCGCATGATGTCGTCCCGAACCACCCTCTCGAGACCCTCCCGGTGAAGGAGGAGACAGGCCTGGCTGTTCATGCGGTCAAACCGGGGGCCGTGTGTCCGCATGAGACGGTTAATCTCGGCCACGGCCTTTTCCCTGGCTTTGTTTACGCGGTTGTTTTCAGATTTTAGAGATACGATTGATTTCAGGATGCGGAGCCCGTCAACGATCCGGTGCCTGTTTACCAGCTCAATCCCCTGGTTCAGATAATAATCGATGGCTTTTTCCGATACCGGGCGGAAGGTTTCCTCGTAGGAACCGGTAATCCGTATCTTTCCCGCACCGTCGATGTAGTAAACGTTGCCTTCCCGGTCCCTGAAGTACTTCCAGTCAGGCATCTGGGATAGAAGGATTCCGCACGCGGCAAGAAGGGCGGCACCCTGGATGTATGAAAGCGCCCGTGTCACAGCATGTTTATGAGAACTATTCCGGCGAGTATTATGAGGCCGACCAGTATGGCCATGAGGTAGAGGTTCTTGTTGTCCGACTTCAGGTTATTCACATCATCAAGGGGGATATCAACTTCGATCTTCACGTTCTCTTCCTCTATGATCTTGGCCAGACACCCCTTGGCCACCAGGGCGTAGATGATATACCCGCTCTTGTCCATCGGAATCTTTTCCTTTACCCGGCCCGGAACCGATGACCGTTTTCCATCTGAATCTATGGCATTCATGAGCTTCAGTATCTTCTCGGAGACTACGTCGCCCCCGGGAAGGAACACCTTTATCTTCTCACCGATGGCGATATCATTGATGTATTTTCCCCGTACCGGGGCTATGACCGCCTTCCCCTCGATGATATAGTCCGCTTCCTTTTCAATCCTGGTTATCCGCTCGTCCTCTTCCACCGTCTCGGCCTCTTCCGGAGCCGCATCCACGTGGGCATCGGGCAGGTCAATCTCGATCCCGGCAAGGTCCATCTGCAGAGACGAGGTTGATTCGAGCTCTATCTGGCACTGGACGGAATCCTCGTTAAATGACTTTCCTATTATCTCAATGACAGTCCTGGTTAATTCGTCCAGGTTCCGCTCATGGACGTCGGGAAAAACGTCATACCCGATAAAGGAATCGAGGAGAAAACTGCTGAAATCACGGGACTCCACCGTGTCCTCGCTCCCCTTGTATGATTTCATGTCCTTATACAGGGTTTTCCAGTCATCAAAGATACGGATCTTGTCGTACAGGGTGGAGTCATTGGTGAGGTAGGTCAGCACACTGCCGATATATTCGTCAATGAAATTGAAGAAAGCGATAAACATGCCGGTCTGATCGCTGCCGGTCAGGAAAAATTTCCCCTTAACAACGATATTGTCCTGGTACTGGCCGGCAACCATGTTCTTGGCCTTTTCAATATCACCGCCCGTGTACCTGGCCGCGACATTTACCAGCTTTGATTTTTCATTCAGTGAATCGAATTGCTCTGACATGCAGTTATTCCTGGTCCTGGGCTATGCATTTCTCCAGAATTTCATATTTCTTCTGGGGAGACAGGTTGAGGAGTTTTTTCACTCCCAAGATGATTCTCGACTTATATTTAAGCGGGGCCTCAATTATATAGATGCCGTTCTCCTCGAGGCTGTTGATAACGACCATCTTGTCGAGGGGAAGCTTTATACCGAGCAGTGGCCCCATTATGGAAACGATATGTTCGGGTGAAATATACTTTATCATTAACTTGGTCACACCCACCTCAATTCTCCGAAGCTTCTTGAATGATTCATACTTGTCCTCGGGAATGCTCTTCCAGTTTCCCGGGTTTCCGGTCAGCTGCAGTGAAATAAGGGACTCCTCCTCTGATTTCAACAGCCTGATATAGGTCGCGTTGGCCTTGAACATTGCCAGAAGACCGAAAAGTGTGTCATCACCATCATGAGGCGCTTTTTTCCTGGAAGCTTTCATAGTATTCAGAATGAACTGCTTTTGACGTATGGGACTTCTAAAAACTATGTTTTTTAAGTCCCCTTGTGTGCATCCCGGACCCATATACAATATAACATACGCGTGTTATTTGTCAAACGGAAGCATACCTGTTTTTATTCTCTTTCTTAATCAGGCGCAGAGAATGGAGCCTTCCGGTTGTTTCTTCAATCGATTCCCGGGAAAGCCCGGTAAATTTGATCAGATCTTCAATACTCGCGATTTTATTAATGCGAAGAAATTCCACGATATCACCTTCAGTATCGCCCAGCGGCCCGATTGAAAACCTGTTTTCCAGGCTGATACTGTCGGTAATGATCCCCATTGTTTCATTCTTATAATTTGAATATGATTTGAATACAAGGTCAATATTAATTTCAGTAATATCAGATATATTTTTCAGTTTGATATAATATGGAGGATTATTTGTGCGCGAGTGATTAATCAATCTTACCAGGAATTCATCTATAAAGGATGGATCAATGACCTTGATGTTGTTGAAATCGAGGATGACCGTCTCGTCTTCACTGATGACATCGAGGAGTTTAATGACCTCGTTAAAGAACATTTTTCCCAGGTGCCTGGTAATGAGGTCAGGGGTCTTCAGCTTCAGGGACTGTGATGTCTTTGATATGTCTATTTTCATCGCCTTTTAACCCGAGAGGGAAATTGATATCTGGGTCCCGTTAAAATTCACCAGGTCGTTTTTATGAAA
>CAZEPS010000332.1:0-3920 GCA_964514165.1 uncultured Leptospirales bacterium | reverse complement strand
GGCCTATCGTAAGCGGCTGCCGGTGTATTTTTGGTAGGGGGTCAGAGCCTCTTATATTTCTCCAAACATTACGGAATTATACTGTTATGATAATGGCCCTGGAAGATTTAAATCATAATACCTGCCCTGAGGGTAACCTGTTTTTCTATTAAATGAGGTTCCCCCAAGAAGAATACACTGGTTGTGGAAAAGAGTGAAGAAAAAATCTTATATTAGAAGATACATGAATTCGGAACCCTCCCGGCCGGTCGTGATACCCTCGATAAAGGCTGTTTCTACAAACAGGGAATCTCCCTTCTCCATGGAGATTTTTTCCCCGTTGAGTAACAGCGTCATTGAACCCCCGGTCAGGAAGATGAATTCACTGCCCTTGTGAAGCATCAGGGGCCCGGCTATTGATTTTCCAGGAGGTATGGTTACGGAAAATGGTTTAAGATGAGCAGACGCAGCGTCCAGGAGACGTTTCACTGTTATATCACGGTGCGGTACAGAAACAGGGAAACCCTTACGGGTCAGGAAATACCCTGACTGTTTTTTCCTTGAAATTGAGAGGATTTCGTCTACCGGCGTGTTAAATAACCGGGCCAGCTGAAAAACGGTCTGGAGAGACGGGGTTATGAGATCGTTCTCTATCTGTGATACCGCCCCCGGGGTAATGCCGAGCTGTGAAGCAAGTTCCGCCTGGGTAAGTTTCATGTCTTTCCTGAGTTCCCTGATTGCGGTTCCCACCTGGACCTGGATGTCCGGTTTTTTTTCCAAAAAATGGATCGAATCGCCGCTTATCTTAAAAAATTTATTTTCGCCGTTGTGAAACGATGCCCTGTCTTCCAGCTTGTTTATCCTGAATTCAAAACAGTCTGAATCTGAACTCCGGAGGGAAAAAACAACCTGTGTAATATGGTTCAGACCCGCAAGAAACTCCCTCGAATGGGCTTTTTCCTCCAGCATCCAGTATGCGAGGGTGTTCAGATCGTAGAGTTTCGGGCAGGTGAATGCGAAGAAATCGAGGACATGCTTTTCATTAACCCAGAGTTCATTCATACCGGTGAGGCTGTCAAAGATATAAAATGATCCGGTGCGGTGTCTCTCCTCTATACGGTTCATAACTTCTAAAAAAGCCATGGTGTCGCGGGGATCATCTACAAGGATGAAATTATCTTCGGTATGTTCCACATAGAAGTCTGAAAAAACCGTGTCCCGGTTTCCCTTGCCGTTGGTGAAAGCGTCCACGAGTACCGTTTTTTTATTTCTGAAAAGGTATTCATACCTGTTAAATATAGTCTGGGGAGAGTAATTAAAATTAATGTATATAACCGGGCCGAGTTTTTCATGTGCCCTGAGATAAAAGTCTCGGATGAAATGCTTCACGGGAACCCCGTCCGCGACCTGCCACACCACGTTGTCCCCGAGTTTGTAACCTCCGGTTATTCTGTCCAGGTAGTCATTTCCCGTTGAAATCATAGTAAAGATGTGGTTTAATGCCTTTATTTTAGTTATATTACAGACCAGAAAAAGAAGAGCGAAGAAAATAACAAGGCGGATGCATCACCCTGCTTTATAATAAACTGTATTTAACATGATTGTAACAATTACCCTTTTTTTTAATTGACCCGCACAATGATAACGAAAAATGTAAGTTTTACCCTCATGACAGGGTAAAATGGGTGAAATGTCATCACATATAAATCAACTGAGTTTATAGAGGCAGAAATGAGAGGTCTTTTTCCGGAGAATCAGGGATTATATGATAGAAAAAACGAACACGATTCCTGCGGGATCGGTTTTGTCGCGAATATTAAGGGTGTTAAATCTCACGATATTGTTCAGCGCGGGATCGAGGTTCTCGTTCGGCTTGAACACCGGGGGGCGGAGAGCGCCGACAATATAACCGGTGACGGGGCCGGGATCCTCCTTCAGATCCCTCACGAATATTACAAAAGTGAAGTCCCGAATCTCCCGGATTTCGGGGAGTACGGTACCGGCCTTGTCTTTCTGCCGAGGGAGAAGGAAAAAACCGCCGGGTGCGTGGAGGAATTAGAACGGGCGGTCGACGAGGAGGGCCTTAAGGTCCTCTCGTGGCGCGAGGTGCCGGTGGATTCTTCTGCGATAGGGCCCATTGCCAGGAGCGCGGAACCGGTCATCGGGCAGATATTCATTACCGGAAAGAAAAAAATGTCCCGGGAAATTCTGGAGAGGAAACTTTATATCATCCGGAAAATGACCGAGAACAGGATTTTTTGCGCCCGTTCCGGCGGAGGCGGGGGGATCTATATCCCGTCCCTGTCGAGCAGGACCATCGTCTTCAAGGGAATGCTCATGGCGAGCCAGCTCGACCGGTATTACACTGATCTGCACGACGAGCGCGTCGAAAGCGCAATCGCTCTGGTCCATTCCCGGTTCAGCACCAACACCTTCCCCTCGTGGGAACTCGCCCAGCCCTTCAGGATGATAGCCCATAATGGCGAGATCAACACCGTGAAGGGGAACCGTTTCTGGATGCAGGCCCGGGAGTCATCCTTCGTGTCAGCCGTGTACGGGGACGATATTCAGAAGATCGTGCCGGTAATCGAGCCGGACAGGAGCGATTCCGCGTCGTTCGACAACGCCCTGGAGATGCTGGTCATGACAGGGCGGTCCATGCCCCACGCCCTGATGATGCTCATCCCGGAATCCTGGAATGACAAGAACCCGATACCCGAGGACCTCAAGTTCTTTTACGAGTACCATTCCACGTTCATGGAGCCGTGGGACGGACCTGCATCCCTGGTTTTCTGTGACGGGAGGTTTGTGGGGGGAACCCTTGACAGAAACGGGCTCAGGCCCTCACGGTACGTGGTTACGAAAAACGACCTCATCGTCATGGGTTCAGAGGTGGGGGTGCAGACCTTTGCCCCGGACGAAATCCGGTATAAGGGGAGGCTCATGCCGGGGAAGCTCCTCCTGGTCGACACAGAGGAGGGGAGGATAATCCCGGATGAGGAGATTAAGAAGGTTATATCCCACCAGAAGCCGTACCGGAAGTGGGTCGAGACGAACCGCATCAACCTGAAGGACATTCCGATTAAGACCAGCGTCCTTGTTCACATACCTGAGGACAGGCTTCTCCGGCTTCAGCATGTATTCGGCTACACCCGGGAGGACATCGAGCAGATCCTTATGCCCATGGCAGTCACCGGCCAGGAACCGACCGGTTCCATGGGGACCGACACCCCCCTGGCGGTATTTTCAGACATGCCCCAGAGCATGTTCAACTATTTCAAGCAGCATTTCGCCCAGGTGACTAACCCGGCCATTGATCCGATCCGGGAGGAGCTTGTCATGACTCTGACGAGCTATATCGGGAGCGAGAAAAACCTGTTGAGCGAGTCCCCCGAACACTGCAGGATGATAAAGTACAAGAGCCCGATCTTCACGAACCATGACCTGGAACGTATCCTCCATTCGGACATTCCCGATTTCAAGACCGCCGTCTTTCCGATGACTTTCCGCGTTGACGACGGGAAGAAGGCGATGGAACAGGCCCTGGAGAAGCTCTTCCGGGACGTTGAGAAAAAGATCGACCAGGGCTTTACCTACATAGTCCTGTCGGACCGGTCCGTGAATGATGCAAACGCCCCGATCCCCTCACTCCTCGCCTGCGCAGGGCTGCACCACCACCTGATACGGGTGAAGAAGAGGATCAGGGCCGGCATTATCATCGAGACCGCGGAAGCCAGGGAGGTTATGCATTTCGCCCTTCTCTTCGGATTCGGCGCCAATGTGGTCAACCCCTACGGGGCCTTTGCCACTATAAATAATTTCATCTACCGTACAGGGTATCCTCACCAGGGATACCAGGCCGCCCAGGACAATTTCATCAAGGCGGTCGACAAGGGGCTCCTGAAAGTCCTCTCCAAGATGGGAACATCCACCATGAGGAG
>CAZEPS010000331.1:0-4007 GCA_964514165.1 uncultured Leptospirales bacterium | reverse complement strand
CTCCCAGGGCCACCGCCTCCATCGGGAGCTGGACCGCGCCCCCGGTGGCCTTGCGTATCACCGGCGAGAGTATCCACCCGGATATTGTTACCAGGAAGATCGCCACGGTCCAGATCTCTTTAGGGCTGAATCCCCCCATCTCCTTGAGTGAGGCTGTGATTTTATCCCGATCAAAAGGAAGCCGGTCGAACTCGGGGGGGAACATCCAGATAAGGATAAGCCACCCGGCCGGGATCATAAGCAGGGACGCCGGCAGGCCCAGGGACATCCACTGAAGAAAGTTGATCTTTATGCCTGCCAGGTCCCGGAGAAAACTGATTGCCAGGATGTTGGGGCCGCACCCGGCCGGGGTCGCTATCCCCCCGAACAGTGGCCCCCATGCGGTGGAGATCATCAGGGCCCTGCCGAAATTGCTCTCCAGGGGCTTGACATTCGCCTGCTTCAGGATAGAGACCCCCAGGGGCATGAGCATGGCAGCCACCGCCATGTCCGTGACCCACATGGAGAGGAGCGCGCCGATAATAAGAAAGCCGAGGATTACCATCCGGGTGCCGGTACCCATGATGGATATTATCAGGTAGCTGAGGCGCTTGCCCAGGCCTGACCGGGAGAACGCGGACGACAGGGTCAGGACACCGATAAAGAACGCGATGATCGGGTTGCCGAAACCGAGCTTCACCGTGTTCTTAAAGGTCTCGATACCGAAGACCGGTATGAGTATCATGACCAGGAGGGCGGTGACGCTGAACGGGATCACCTCCGTGACCCAGAGGACGATTGCCATTATCAGGAGGCCCAGAGTGGCCTTTCCTCCGAAGGTGAGGGGAATCGCCTCCCCGGCCCGTTCAAGGGGCTCCGGTGAGGGGAGCAGTATTACTGCCGCCATGAGGGCGGCGCCGGCAGCAACAATTAGTATCTTACTGAGAAGCGATTTTACTTTTCCTGTTCCGTCTCCCGGTTCGCATGATATGCTGCTGTCAGGTTCCATCTCTGGCTCTCTCCATTATTCGTGTACTTCAGTTCCCTTATCGTAGGAATGATTGTTATTCTACTGTTTTTCAAGGCCATATGTACCGGGTGTACAGTATCCGTAAAGGAAATTTCGTCTCACCAGGCATCTCCGCATCGGACATCCAGATGTCTCAGGCCTTGTATCCCCCCAGGTTTGCCAGGGCAACGCTTCCCGGGCTGATGGTAGTGGGATCGGTCATCACGTTAATACAGCAGGTCTCCCCGCTGGCAAAAGCCTGTTCCAGCGCCGGGCGGATCTCGTCGGGCTTTTCAACGAAGAAGCCTTTTCCTCCCAGGGCCTCCACCAGTTTCTGGTAGTTGATGTGGCCGAGGTAGGTGCCGCACTCGATGGAATGGCCGAGTCGGATCTCCTGGCTGTGGCGGATCATGCCCCACCCGAGGTCGTTGCTGATGACAACCACGATGGGGAGGCATTTCCGCAGCGACGTCTCGAATTCCATGAAGTTGAACCCGATGGAACCGTCTCCGGTGAGGAGGAGCACCCGCTTGTCCGGGTTCAGGTACCTGGCCGCGTTGGCATAGGGGAGCCCCACCGCGAGGCTGCCGTACAGGCCGTAATCGAGGTAGTGTCCCCCCTGCTTCATGGTGCGGGTCATGCCGTTCCAGGTGGTGGTGTCGCCGCCGTCTGCGATGACGATGTCGTCGTCGCGGTCCATGAAATCGTTAATCTCCTTCGCCAGACGCATCGGATGAATCGGCACGTTGTCGCTGGTCCAGTTCGGCATTGCCTGGGCCTTGGAGTCCTGGTCCGCCTTCTTCAGCTCCTCCACCCAGGGGGCGAACTGTTTCGTGAGTTTCTCGCCGTCCTTTTTCATGAGCTTCGTGCATTCCCTGATAAGGCCGGATATGTCGCTCACTATGGGGAGGTCCACCGACCGGTTGCGGCCGATCTCCTCCGGGAGGATGTCCACCTGGACGATCTTCGCGTTGGGGCTGTAGATACCGCCGAAGATGTTGAAGAGGTCGAGCCTGCTCCCGAGTATAACAACCAGGTCAGAGTTCAGGCTGGCGTGAAGGGCGGACCCGGGCCGTATGGCAAGGGATGACTCGAAGCAGAGAGGGTGGGTGTCCGGCACGGTCCCGCGCCCCATGGCAAAGGTGTAGAGGGGGAGGCCGCTCTGCTCAATGAAAGCGGTCAACGCTTCACCGCTGCCGGAATACCAGGCCCCGCTCCCGCCGATTATCATCGGCTTCTTCGATTTTTTAATCAGGTCAACGAGTTTTTTCGCGCCCTCCATGTCCACCGGCTTCGATGTTACCACCGTGCTGGGACGGGTGATCTTGTCCGTTTTCGCTTCGGCGTTGAGGATATCTACCGGAAGTTCCAGGTAGACCGGGCCCGGCCGTCCCCCTGATGCGATACGGTATGCCATGTCGATGTATTCGGCGACCCTTTCCGGGGAGGGGCATACCAGGGAGGCCTTCACTATGGGCTCGATGACCGGGGCCTGTCGCAGGTCCTGGAGGTCCAGCTTGTCCCTGGTCTCGAATCCCACGGCCCCGGCGATGAGCACCAGGGGTGTATTCGACAGGCAGGCGCTGGCAATACCGGTGAGGGCGTTGGTAAATCCGGGGCCGGCGGTCACCATGGCGGTGCCCGGGGTCCTGGTAAGCTTGCCCCAGGCCTCGGCCATGAACACCGCTGCCTGCTCGTGGCGGGTGTCGAAAAGCTCCACCGGGCTGTTCTCCAGGTGCTGGTATATCGGGGTTATGTGTCCCCCGCTCAGGGTGAAAATGGTTTTAATGCCGCGGTCGATAAGGGCATCTGCGGCTAGTTTCGCTCCGGTTATTTTATCCATGGTATACCTCTCCTGTTTAAAGTTCCATAATCTGGCCGCCGGAAATATTGATGGCCTGGCCGGTAATGTATGACGACGCGTTCGACGAGAGAAATGCGACAAGGTTCGCCACTTCTTCAATGGTGCCGATGCGGCAGAGGGGGATGGTCTTGCACATGGCCTCCCTTCGATCGTCAACAGTGCACTCGAAAACCTTTGCCTCAAGGCCGAACCGCCAGTTTTCCAGGTCGGTGTCTATCTGCCCCGGGCAGATGGCGTTCACCCTCACCCCGACACCTCCGAGCTCTTTGGCCATGACCTTGGTGAGCATGTTGACCCCGGCCTTGGCAACCGCGTAGGCGCCGTTCATGAGGGGAGGGAATTTGCTCGCCCGGGACGAGGTGTTCACGATACTTGCGGGCTTCCCGAGCATAAGGGGAAGGACAGCCCGGGAGACCCGGAACACACCGTGAAGATTGATGTCAATGGTGCGCAGCCAGTCCGCCTCGTTGTAGGTATGGACCGCGCTCGGCACACCGAAGGTCGCCCCGGCGTTATTGCAGAGAATGTCCACCCGCTCGAATGCAGACTTAACGGTCTCGATCATCGAGGCAATTGCATCGATGTCTGTGACGTCAACCGAAACTGCTATCGCCTGTATTCCGTGGGCTTCAGACAGTTCACCGGCGATGCTCTCCATATCGTCGAGACAGCCGGTAGGTACCGCGCAGTCGGTTTTCTTCCCGATGTCAGCTATGACGACGTTGGTTCCCAGGGAGGCAAGTTTACTTGCGATGCCGTACCCGATGCCGGTTTTCTTCCCGGAACCGGTAATTATGGCGGTTTTACCCTTGAGGTCTTCCATAATGATGAACCCCCGGTTTGTAGTATTTGTGTTGACCAGTATGAACAAATTATATATATATTGAGCATGATTCAACTATTGAATTATGCTCAATATATGAATGTTCGTCAATAAGAAATTATATTTTTTTCAGTAATTATTCCTTAACTATTATTGTTTTTTTGAGTTACTGCTGTATGATATTTTTTTATGTTTTTGTAACTATTCAGCTATATGTAATTATATGAATATTATAAAGAAAAATGTTAGTATAATTCCCCCGCCGCCGAAGGCGGCGGGGGAATTATACAGCCAGTTTCTTATAAAAACATGTATCTATTCAGCAATAGCTG
>CAZEPS010000330.1:0-4008 GCA_964514165.1 uncultured Leptospirales bacterium | reverse complement strand
CGTCCCGCCTCTCCGAGACCGGCGGCAATGGCATAGGGAACACTTAGGCCAAGTTCCGCACTTGCCGGTGATGCCTTGTAGCCGAGGCCGCGGAAGAATACCGCAAGCTGGTGAGCAACCTTGGCGATGTCTGAATACCCCTGGCCAACTATCGCGCTGGCAAGTTCAGTCGGGGTTGCCGCCATGCCCTCGTAATCCATGGCGCAGGCCATGACTACGACAGTCTTCGGCTTATAGGGAAATTTCTCCCAACCATAAAATGGATTCTGCCCCTGCATACCGGCCACGGGATCGAAGAAATCGGTATAGTCCCAACGATGGTCAAGGCGGGTTATCCCCACCAGATCAGCGCCGTAAAGCCGGGCTGCCCGTTTTATAGCATCAGCCGCCTGTTTTTTTGATTTAAATTGATACTTCTCATCTTTTATAAAGTTCATCTGGAGAAGCTCATAGGGTTTTTTGTCCTGGTTCTGTTCAAACTTAAACCAGCCGAAGTTGGGAACACCTGCCGGTGCCGGCCCGATGGCGTCATTGTTTACCGCCCAGGCTCCGCCGAGAAGGGCCTTTTCAAGCTGTGTTTTTCCCGGGGTGGAGTTATCAAATCCGTAGTTATAGGCCTTAAGGAATTTTTTACCCCAGCTTGCCAGGGTCTTCTTCTCCTTTTCACTGACATTGGGCATCGCCTTGTAGACGCCGAAAAATGTGGGATGAAAGAAATTCTGGTACTGAGGAATCGGTTTATACTTGTCGCTTACCTCATAGGGAAAATCATCATGCACGGTTGCTTTTTTCTGTGTACCCTTTTCAACAGCCTGTGCCAGGGCTTCTTTTTTCAGGGTAACCGCTGCAACAGTACCAGCGACAGCACCGATGGAGCCTAATTTCAACACATCTCTTCTACTAATTTGCTCTTCAGGTTCTCTGACCTGTACAGCTGGTTCAGAATGGGATCGTTTCTGAAACACCGTATTTTTAAGTTTTTTCAGGGTCATACAATCCTCCTGATAATAGTTTTTACTTGCATTCATGAATGCAAGTATTTATATGTAAAAAGAAACAGCTTGTATAGTTTAATCTACACAAGCTGTTTCTTAATACTATAAAGGAACATATCCTTTATATGCTCCCGTAGTGCTTCAATATCTACATTTTTATAAAACCAGTTATAATTAGTAAAAAAACCCCAGAAATAGTTATAGAGAGAACGTGCGCAGAGGTCAGGAGATATACAATTGTCAATTACACCGGCGTCGATACCTTTTTGTATTACATGTGCGTGTGTGGAAAACATTGTTTCGAATAGCTCTTCAACAAGTTTAATTGTGGATTCAAGATTTTTCGGTTTTTCGATAAGGAGGTTGTTGAAGATTATTACTTCCTGGTGTTTGTGAAAACGGTCATTGAGCAGATAATCGATTACATTTTCAAGTTTCTTCAGGGGAGGATCGTCGGATGTCAGTATGTAGTTAACATCTTTGATGCCCTTGTTAAAGGTCCGGTACATTACAGCCTTGAACAGGGACAGCTTGTTCTTATAATACCAGGAAATGGATCCCCTGGTCAAACCTGCTTCAATTGCGATATCCTCAAGCCTGGCAGCGGTATATCCGTTTCTGCTGAATACTACCTGGGCTGCATCGAGAAGGAGTCCCTTCGTTTCTTCAGGAGATCTTTTCTTACTTCGAACCGGGGGATTTTGCATGCTTACAACATACTTTCATGAAAGTATGTTGTCAAATAAAAAATCATTATTCCAGCATTTTATAATATCACAACAAAATTCAAATATAGTACTTGATTCGGGGGACAATCTGATTAAATTTACCGATAACAATCGGTATTTATCTAAAAAATGGAGAAAATCCACCCATGAATTTGACCAAAATCTTTAAACCGAAGAGCATGGCCGTCATAGGAATATCACAGTCAAATCCCTTTAATCCGGCAAATGTCATCTATAATAAGAACAGGCACCACTACAAGCTGAAAACTTATGGGGTCAACCCGAAGGGAGGCAAGCTGTACGGCAGAGATATCTATAAAAGCATTTCCGATATTCCTGAAAAGATAGATCTGGCGGTCATCAGCACGAGAGCAGATTTCGTACCCGATATTGTTACAGAGTGCATACAGGCCGGTGTGTCCGGCGCGGTTGTTATATCGGGAGGATTTACCGAAACGGGACGCTCCGATCTGCAGGAAACAGTAAGGGAAATTGCAATGGAAAACAGCTTTCCGGTCATCGGTCCGAACTGTCTCGGGATCTTTTCCTATTCCAGCGTGGATACGTTTTTTTTGTCCGGTGAGCGGCTTATAAACATGAACCACGGGCCGGTCTCACTGGTAAGCCAGAGCGGCGGTATCCTTGTGGACCAGCTCATAAAACTCACCCAGGAGGGGGTGGGGCTGTCCCGGGCTGTGAGCATCGGAAACAAGGCGGTCGTTGACGAGGTGGACCTGCTCAGGTTTTTCAAAAAGGACAAGGACACCGGCGTCATAGGCCTCTACCTGGAAGGATTCAAGGCAGAGCGGGGACGTGAATTCATAGACGAGGTGAACAGTTCAAAGAAGCCGGTTATCGTGATGAAATCCGGCAAAACACCGGGGGGAACCAGGGCAGTGAGTTCCCATACCGCGTCCATCGCCGGAGATTACACAACCTTTTCCGAGGTGATAAAATTCAGCCGTGCAGTGGAGGCTAAATCCGAAATTGAATTCGTTTCGTATTGCGAGGCCATGTCGACATACCCCCAGTGCCGCATTGATAACGTGGCCATAGTCACCGCAAGCGGCGGCCACGGTGCCATCGCGTCCGATGGGTGTTATTCAGCCGGTCTCGGCCTGCCGGAGGTTCCTGAAGGCGATAAGAATACCCTGATAGAAAAATTTTCACGAAGTATCCAGGGCATCGCCACCCTGTCCAACCCGATGGATTTGACAGGAAGTGCCGTGGATGACGACTTCGTTGCAGCAACCCAGTACTTCATGGAGAAGAAGGATATCGACTGCATTATCCTCCTCCTCCTTCCCTATCTGCCCGGGATAACGAACGATATCGGCGCCCGCATATCCGAACTCGCCCTGAATTATAACAAGCCACTGGTTGCATACATGCCCCATGTAGACAAGTACGGTATCTTTATAGAAGGATTCGAGATTAACGGCGTTCCGGTCGCCCACTCGGTGGAAGGGGCGGTACACATGGTGAAAGCCCTGAAGAGGAGATCAAAATGAAAGAAAAAGCAGTTGCATTGATAAAAAAATCAAAAAAAATCGGATGGGTGATGGAGCCGTACGCGAAAGAGATTTTTTCATCATATAATCTTGAAACCACAAGGTACCAATGGACCAGGACACTGGATGAAACCCTCGCAGCGGCTAAAGAGATCAAATACCCGGTTGTTGCCAAGATTGTATCACCGGACATTGTACATAAAACCGAGGTCAACGGTGTCCACGTGAACCTGAAAAACAGTGAAGAATTGGAAAAATCATATAACTATCTCTCCACATTGAAGGGTTGCCAGGGAGTTATCGTCGAAGGCATGGAAAAGGGGGTGGAGTTGATTCTGGGATCAAACTTCGATCCACAGTTCGGAACCGTAGTGATGATCGGCATAGGCGGCACCTCAGTTGAAATTTATAAGGATGTGGCAATAACAATGGCACCGGTCAACCCGAAGGAGGTTGAAACCGCTCTGGAATCCCTTACCGCAAAGGAACTGCTGCATGGTTTTCGGGGATCTAAACCGGTCAATATGAAAAAACTGACTTCCCTGGTATCGAGTTTTTCAAAATTGGCGTTTGAACTTTCAGATTATGTTGAATCAATCGACTGTAATCCCCTTTTTTCGAACGATAAGAAATCGGTCATCGCTGACGCCAGGTTTATTTTAAAATAATACCGATAGTTATCGGTGTTATTTATTCACTCCAGGTGTTTGAATAGTTCTTCCTCCGGGGGATAGTCCCAGAATACGGTATAGGAGAATACTTTCCCCTGTGGTT
>CAZEPS010000329.1:0-4013 GCA_964514165.1 uncultured Leptospirales bacterium | reverse complement strand
AAGAGGCCTATCGTAAGCGGCTGCCGGTGTATTTTTGGTAGGGGGTCAGAGCCTTAGTTAGAAAAAACGGGGGGTCAGTGCCTGTTATGACGATTCGGCTTGTTCATGTGAATCAGCAGTCACCATTTTATCTTTCAGGGGGCCGGGAATATCAGAATAAACAAAAGACAATTAACACGGTCGCCCGGGAGTACGAGCCCTATAATTAAATTACTCTCTCAATGAACATTACTCCCGCGCAGTAAGGCACGGTTTATGTTTATGAAGATACTAACACCACGCCAGGGTAAACATCAATACACGTAATACCCGAAAATAAAGGGAATCGCCACTTCCTCTCCGGAAATGTCTTCCGGTACCTTCCCGAAATTTTCAGATTTCCGTATCGCGTCCATGCACGACTCGTCCAGGGAACGGTTGCCGTAGGAATCGAGAAGGTAGACCCCGGTAACGGTGCCGTCACGATTCATGGTGAAGACTATTTTCACCTCCTGGCTCGGGATGGCCATTATCCTGGTGCGCCCCGGGGCGTAGCCCCCGGTAATGGGATCGTACCCGCCGTACACGGCGTTGGCCATGATGGGGGGGTACCAGTTCCGGGCAATCTTGTCCTTCATGGCCTTAAAGTAGTGGAAGTTCTTGTACTTTGCGGTGTTGAATGAAAACGCCCCGGTATTGGAATAAAAGATGGCGTTTCTCCTGGTGACGTTTTTCTTGTCCGGTATCAGCACCTGTTCCGCCATGCCCATGTCCCCGATCCGGTCGCCGGTTTCCTTCTCATTCTTCTTTATGTCCTTCTCCAGCAGCACCACCACCTCCGACTCGTCCGCCAGGATGATAGTCTTCTTCGCCTCCTTCACCGTCACCTTTCGGGACTCTGCCTCGCCGCGGCTTTTGCCCCCCCGCTTCATGACGAAGTCCCGGGAGTTGTTGAGCCACTGGTCCCCCTTCTCCTTCGTGATGAAGCCCTTTGCCGAGGAGTCTTTGTCTGAGAGAAGGGTCTTGCTGGTCTCAACTTTCCGATCGTCCGGGTTGATGTTCACGATAACGTCCCTTCCCCGGAACATGTTCTTTTTCAGGGAATCGCCTGCGCTGAGGAGGCTCCCCATCCGGGGCGAAACCAGGGCCACGAAGAGGACGATATGAAGAAAGAAGGATATGAGAACCGCCAGTGAAAACCTGAATTCAGCGCGTTCCATTGGTCAGATGCACCTCTTCTGTTTTTCCGGTCAATTGAAACAGCTTCCCGAGCATCTCCCGGTAGGTCCCGCTAAATACCCTGTCACGGCGGGACATCATGTGGGCCGAGGCCCTGAGAAACTCCTCGAGCCAGTTGCACGAGGTGAGGGTTGAGTTCATCAGCCAGTGAAAGGGGGGGATGTGATAGGGACTCACCGGCCCGTTATGCACCACCATGGCCCCGGTGCCGATGCTGGTACCGGTGTTTATGAGGGTGCCGATTCCGGTCTTCACGAAATCCCCCATGAAGCACCCGACCTTGAGGCTCCCGGTGCTTACCCGCCTTTCTGGAATATAGACCTTGACCGGGGTATAGTTGTTTTTCAGATCGCTGTTTGTTGTCAGGGCTCCCATGTTTACCCATTCACCGATGTAAGAGTGCCCGATAAAGCCGTCATGGTACTTGTTTGAATTTCCGTGAAATATGGATTCCTCGATCTCGCCCCCGACGCGGCAGCCGCTTCCGATGGTGGTGCCTTCCCGTATTTTCGCACCGAGAAGGCGGGAACCGAAACCGATTGCCGCCGGCCCCCGGATGCTGGTGAAGGAATGAACCTCGCACCGGTCACCGATATAGACCGGGCCGTCGGTGGTGTTGATCGAAACGAATGGTTCGAGCACAACGCCATCCCCTGTATAGAACTGAGTCACCGGGCCGGTAATTGTTACATCGGCGAGGTTCTCGGCCGGTTTCAGGCCCGCCAGGGCGATGTCATCGACGATACGTTTCCCGTTCCCGTGGACCAGGTCCCAGATAAAGCCGGCCAGTACGGATCTGTCCGTGGAAATATCCTTCTTTTTTATTTCGGGGTTCTCAAGGGCCGATGATATCCCGTCGCCGGAAAAACCGGCGGTTGAACCGTCGCAGCGGGCCATCACCGGCTGACCACCGGTCATCAAAGCGGTATTCATGCCGGGGATTTCACTCACCCCGTCAGGAAACGAGACCGCGTTCATGAAAAGGGTGTCGCCTTTGATACGGCCGTATTCGTTGATCAATAAATCAGGGTAGAATTCCCGGTAGAGGGGGGCGAGATAGTCCCGGGTGAGGAAAATAATCTCGTTCGGTTTGAATTCTCGTTCAGCGAAAAGCTCTATTCGCTCCCTGAACGAGAAGAGCCCGCACCTGAGCTCCCACAGGGGCTTCGTCAGGGACAGGGGATAAAAGCTGTGGACCGCGTCGCTTTCAAAAACGACTATCTTCATAATCTTCCTCGCCGGCAAAAACTTTCATGCTTTTTACCAGCGCCCGGAAAGATGTCAACAAAAAACAGGGCCCTATTTATTCGACTCGTCCTCGAGCTGCTGTTTTCGGGCCGCGATGACGTTTTCCGCAAGTTTACCGGAAATCGGATCATAGTGGGAGAACTTCATCTCAAAGGTGGCCTTGCCGCTGGTCATGGACCTGAGGTCGATGGTGTAACGGAGCATCTCTGCCAGGGGAATTGTCGCCCTTACAACGGACACGCTGCTCGCCGAATCCTCGTTGCTGTCCATCCCGAGGACCTTGCCCCGGCGGCTCGTCACGTCGCTGAGGATGTCCCCCATGAACTCCTTGTCCACATAAATGCTCACCTCCATGATCGGCTCCAGGAGCTGGGGGCCGCACTTCTCCATCCCCTGCTTGAAGGCGTTGCGCGCCGCGATTCGGAATGACATCTCAGAAGAGTCCACGTCATGGTACTTTCCGTCATAGAGCTCGACCCCGACGTCGACCACCGGGAACTTGCCGAGGACCCCCTCATCCAGGGCGTCGACTATTCCCTTCTCCACCCCGGGTATGTACTGTTTCGGGATCGCCCCACCGAAGATTGACTCCTTGAACTCGAAGCCGCCCCCCCGGGGCTTCGGCTCCAGGCGTATAAAGACCTCGCCGAACTGGCCGTGGCCGCCGCTCTGTTTCTTGTGGCGGTAGTTCGTTTCTCCCTTCTTTGTGATGGTCTCCCGGTAGGCGATACGGGGCTCCCTGGTCTCCACGTCTATCTTGTTCTTTTCTTTGAGATTCTTCAGTATGATGCCGAGCTGCATCTCTCCCATACCGGAGAGGACCGACTCCTTGGTCTCGGCCTGGAAACCAAAGGTGATGGTCGGGTTTTCGTCCGTGACCCGGTGAAAGAACTGTCCCATCTTGTCCACGTCACCCTTGTTGGCCGGTTCAATGGCGTAGGAGTATACCGGGTGGGGGAGGTCGATTATCGGCAGTACCACCGGGTTCTTCTGGTCGCAGAGGGTGTCTTTCGTTGCCGTGCTGTCGAGCTTCACGACGACGCCGATATCCCCGCAGGTGAGCTTCGGCACCTCCACCTGCCTGTTCCCTACCATGGTGTAGAGCTTGGTAATCCGCTCCTTCTCGTTTTTGCCGGCGTTGATGACGTCGGTGTCAGGATTGAGTTCGCCTGAAATGACCTTGAGGTAGTTGAACCTCCCGGCGAACTGGTCGATGTAGGTCTTCCAGACCACGGCGCAGAAAGGCCCCTGCGGGTCCATCTTCACGGTTATCTCTTCCGAAGAATCGGAGGGGGCGTATCCTGTGTACTCCTTCCCGATGGAGGGTGCCGGGGCGTAGTCTTTAATCACCTTCAGGAGGTTCTTGATGCCGATGACCTTTTCCGACGAGCCGCAGATTACCGGGTAGAGCTCCCCACGGGAGAGCTGGATGCCGAGCCCCCGCTTCATCTCCTCTTCGGTGAGCTTCTCCTCCTCGAGGAACTTTTCGATAAGCTCGTCGTCGCTCTCGGCTGCCAGTTCCTCCAGAGCGAGACGCTCAGTGCCAG
>CAZEPS010000328.1:0-4043 GCA_964514165.1 uncultured Leptospirales bacterium | reverse complement strand
TGCTACTACATTATTTCATTTTTTGTACATATTTCCCAACATTCTGGAATGACCCCCCTATATTTTTATACAGAACAGATATTTTCAACTAAAAAATACTTACTTATCCAAAAGTTTCTTCAGCTTCAGGAGGGCGGCCAGGACGGCCGCATCACCGAAATATGACCGAACCAGTCAAGCGCGCCACTTTCATATATCAGGGAATGTCTGCAAAAAAAATAATATTTCCTTGCCAAATGCGGTAAAGATTCGACCATTGATCCATGTTTACCGACGTTCAGCATACCATAGACGCCCTGGAAGGCGAAAAGTACATTGCCAGCAAGGATATAGCAACCACCGTGTACCTGGCCATGAAGATGGAGAAGCCGGTGCTGGTGGAGGGCCCAGCCGGCGTAGGAAAGACCGACCTGGGAAAATGCGTGGCTTCATCCCTGAAACTTAACCTGATACGGCTCCAGTGCTACGAGGGCCTGGACGAGGCCAAGGCCCTGTACGAGTGGGAATACGCGAAGCAGCTCCTCTACACCCAGATACTGAAAGACAAGCTCTCGGGCATGCTCGAAACCGAAAAGACCCTGAAGGAGGCTGTGGCGCGGCTCACCGGAGAGGAGGACGTCTTCTTCTCCGACAAGTTCCTCATCCCCCGCCCTATTCTCCAGTCCATAACGAGCCCCGGTCAGTCGGTCCTCCTCATCGACGAGATCGACAAGTCAGACTCGGAGTTCGAGGCCTTCCTCCTGGAGGTGCTCTCCGATTTCCAGGTGACCATCCCCGAGATCGGATCGATCCAGGCAACGGTCAAGCCCTTTGTCATCCTCACCTCTAACAACGCCCGGGAGATGTCTGACGCCCTGAAGCGCCGGTGCCTTCACCTCTACATCGACTATCCGACCAGGGATCTGGAGGAGAAGATCGTGACCCTGAAGGTCCCGGAGAGCGGCGAAAACCTGACAAGGAAGGTGGTCCACACGGTGCACCGCATAAGGGAACTCCAGCTCAAGAAAGAGCCGAGCATCAGCGAGACCCTGGACTGGGCCCGGGCCCTGGTTATCCTCGGGTATGACGACCTCAAAAAGGAGATCGCCCTGGAGACCCTGAACCTGGTCCTCAAGTACGAAAAGGACATCAACCATACCAGGAAAAACATGAACAAGCTCTTCCCGGAGTGAGATGAGAGCAACCGCCCCAACGACCGCCTTTGAAACCCGGCTCCACGAGTTCATCGGCATCCTGAAGGACGCCAACGTCCGCATCTCCACGGACGAGATTCTCTCCCTGTTCAGGTCCCTCTCCCATATCAACTTCGCCGACCGGGACATCTTCAAGCAGACCCTCAAGACCACGCTCATAAAGGATTACACCGACATTCCGGTATTCGACCGCTGCTTTGCCCGTTTCTTCGACGGCGTGGACGAAGAGGGGGCCGGGCCCCACGAGCTTGCGGAGGAGGGCATCGAGAGAGCCAGTGACCTGATGGAGAGGCACGACATAAACGAGGAGGAGATAACGGATCTCCGGGATAAAATTGCTGAATTCATGGAGAACCTCCCGGAGGACATGCTTATGGAACGGAGCCCCCGGGACCTCCTGAGCCTCTTCCTTGAAGAGATGGAGACAGAAGGGAGCGCCGGCGGGCTCGGCCAGATGCTCTTCCAGGTCAGGTCGAGCATGACGCGGGCGCATAACAGGGCCGAACTGGACGATGAAGGGGAAGATGAAGACATCGAGCTCCGGAAACTCCTCGAGGGAATGATGCGGGAGATGGCGAGAAAGGGTCGGATCGGCAGGGAGATCCGTAATCGGGAAAATTATCTCCTCACCAAGCGGATATACCAGATAAAGCCAGAGGAGATCCGGGAGATGCGGGAGCTGATCCGCCGCTTCGGCCAGAAACTGAAAAGCAGGGTCTCGCTTCGGAAGAAGAAAAGAAAGCATGGCGCCATCAACATCAAGAAAACCCTGCGTGCCAGCCTCCAGTACGGGGGGGTCCCCTTCAGGATATTCAAGCGCGATAAAAAGATCGACCGCCCCCAGCTCGTCGTGCTCTGCGACGTGTCCGGTTCGGTAAACCAGTACACCCGGTTCATGCTCCTCATAACCTACACCCTCCAGAGCCTCTTCTACAAGGTGCGGACCTTCGCCTTTATCAGCAACATGGTGGAGATCACAGAACTCTTCCGCGAGATGGACCCGGAACGGGCGATTAATTCCATATTCGAGGACACCAGTTTCACCTACGGGTGGGGCAGCAACTACGGCCGCTGTTTCGACCAGTTCATGTCCGATTTCAGCGATTCCCTCAACAGGAAAACGACGGTGATTATACTCGGGGACGCCCGGAACAACAACCAGGACCCGGGATTGAGATCCTTCATGACCATGTGCGAGAGGGCAAGAAGGGTCTACTGGCTCAATCCGGACAAGAAACACCTGTGGGACTGGAGCGACAGCCTTGCAACCCTGTACGGACAGTTCTGCTCCGAAATGAAAGAGGTAAATAATTTCCTCGATTTAGCAGAATTTATTGACAAATTATTTCCGGGACAATATAAGTAACATTAATTCTGCAATATTTTTGCACATTCCGCACTATATTTTATAGTGACAAAAATTATCAATTCCTGTACTACTTATAGTTTGCGTAGTACTATTTTGGTATTTATTATATTTTCTTCTTTACAAACTGACTTGTAATTTATAATTTTTTATAAATTCTGAATTGAAGCGATATACAGGTTCATTCTGGAGGAACTGATGGAAATTGATTTCAGAGACGTGGGCGAACATAAAATAATTGAAGTGAGCGGTGAAGTTGATCTTTATAACGTCAGCGAACTTAAGAAAGCCCTTTTCAGTATAACCGACGGCAAGCACGGCAGTGTTATCGTCGATATGAAAGACGTAAACTACATGGACTCGTCCGGCATCGGGGCACTGGTGGCGGGACAGAAAAAGATGAGGGCCCATAACGGAAAGTTCGCCCTCATGAACATCCACGATGACGTGTTAAATATTCTCAAACTGGCCACCCTGGACAAGTTTTTTACGATTTACGAAAGCGATGAAGAAATAATATAAAGGCACATCTAAAAGTATTAAGAAGTCCCTATATTTTAAACGGCCTATTCAACCCTCTTAAACACCAGAAGTGTCGTATCGTCATGGGGAGGCATGGTTCCCCGGAACTCGTCGATGTCATTGATGATATTCTCCACAATTTCGTCCGCTCCAAGGAGATGGTGATCCATGATCATCTTCAACATCCGGTTCAGACCGTACTCGTCCTTGTTCTCGTTCCGCATTTCGGTGACCCCGTCGGTCTCCATCACTATTATGTCACCCGGCTTCAGGGGCACCTTTGCCTGATCGTAATCCACCTCGTCCATGATTCCAATCGGCACCCCGTCGAGTTTCACTGATGTGCAGCTGTTTTTGTCGTACCGATAGCACTTCAGGGGGCCGTGCCCCGCGTTGGAAAACGAAAGCTCCTGGGTCTTCCGGTCATAGATCATGAAAAAGAGGGTCGCGAACTTGTCTATGGCGAAATCCGCGCTCAGGGCGTTATTGATGGCGCTGACCACCTTCGCGCAGTCGATGTCTTTCCTGGTTGTGTATGAGGTGAACACGGATCGGATCATGACCATTACCAGCGACGCCGGTATCCCTTTACCGGAAACATCGCTGATGAGAGCGCCCACCCTGTTCTCGTCGATGTCGATGTAATCGAAATAATCTCCCCCTACCCCCCTGGCCGCCCTGGTGTAGCCTTTGATCTGGACCCCGTTCTTGTTGTAAAAGCCCATGGGATTAAGGCCTTCCTGGATGTCCTTGGCCATTTCAATCTGCTCATCCATTATTCGTGACTCGATCTCTTTCTCCTTTGCTTCTTTAATCTGGACGGTCATGATATTAAACTGGCGGGCGAGCTGGCCCAGCTCGTCCACCTGCATGCTCCCGTAGTACCCCCGCACACGCCCCGACGCGTCCACCAGCACGAACTGGCTGCTGTGGCTGATCGGCATCAGCGTGTTCTCGGGGTC
>CAZEPS010000327.1:0-4070 GCA_964514165.1 uncultured Leptospirales bacterium | reverse complement strand
GATATGCCGAAGGAATTGTACGCCGCCTTCCGCTTCGACGAGGCCTCGTCCGGGAGGTATATGGACGCCCGGGTGGAATCGTTCACCATCCGCTCCTCAATTGCCCCCCCGACCGTGGATGCCACGAAGGTGGCGATAAACTGTCCCGTGAGCTCCTGGACCTGGTCGCGTCCCTGGAGGGAATTCCCCGCCATGTTCTCAACATCGAGGAGGTAGAGCATCCCGTCCTCGAAGAGGCGGTCCGGCACCTCCACGAACCTCCCCGAGGGGTACTCGGCCCGGAAGGTGTTGCCGCTCATGAAGTAGTCGATCTCCTTCAGTGCCGCGTAGGCGTTTCCCCGGGCGTTCCGGTTGTACACCACCCGCTTGAAGGCCGAGGGGAGCACCAGGATGCAGTAAATTCTCGGCTGGGGCCAGTGGTCCTTGAAGATGTCTTTTATGGTGGCGGTGAGATCCATGATCATCCCGTTGCCCGTGCCCCCGACTATGGAGCAGGTGATGAATATGGAGATCTGCCCCCCCCGCTTGAAGTGGCGGGTCTTGAAGTTGAACATCTGGCCGGCCAGTTTCGACCCGCTCAGCTCGAAGTAGTATCCCCGCTCGTCTTTCGGGAAAAACTCTATCTCAATCTTTCCCTTTATGTGGGGGCAAAGGATCGACCTGGCCGTCTTGTCAGGGTCGAGGAACACGATAGTATGGTCTTTCGGGATCTTGTCGCTGAAGTAGTAGCGGTTCACTCCCCGCTCAATGTGGAAGCTGATGGTCTCGTCCCGTTTCTCGTGGCTCTCCTTGATGTCCATGAGCTGAAAATACTTCGGATCGTCGGGAAGGCTCTTGAGACGGTCCCGCTCCTTGCTGATCGCCTCCCGGATCTTCTGCTCGTTGAAGAAGAAGGCAAGCCGCCCCAGGGGCCTGGTCTGGTTCGCACCCTGGCCGGCCCGGGTCGATATGTCGTAGACGTCAGGGTTTGGGAGCCAGTTGAAGCACTTGTCGTTTTTGAATTTTTCGCGGAGAAAATCGAGTGAAAGGCTCGGGGGCGTGGGAGAGGAGACGTAGAGCATCCGCTTCTCCTCCTGAAAGAACTGGTCCGTGGGGAAGCGGTACCTCCCCCCCTTGCCCTCAATGCTGGTCTCGATGTCCGTGGTGTCGATCCCGATCCACCGCATGTACCGGTGGGCCTCCATGGGGAGGTTATGCTCAATCCAGCTCTTGGCCGCCAGGACCCCCTTCATGCCGGAACCCCCGACCCCGATGACCAGAGACTTCCGAACCGTGGGTTTGTCGTCGCTTATAACGCGCTGTATCGATTTGTGTAGTTCGTCCCGGGCCATGTTTTTACCTTGTCGTATAGGGGTCAATCATCGGGTAGAGGCCGTCGCCGGTGGGCGAGCCGGTATCGTATCCGGGATAGATTTTGTAGAGCCGCAGGAGAAAGTTTTTTTCAATCTTCGGAATCCCCGCCTTGGTGCTGACCTGGTAGTCCTTGGTGAAAAGGTGGAACTCGAAGAAACCGTTGATGAACTTCCCGTCCTGGTTCAGGCGATCCCCGACTCGGAACCTGACCGGCTGCTTCGCGTCCAGGTCCGGGAAAGTCGGGTCACCGGTCACGTCAGGCTCCCCCTTGACGTATATCCTCTCCCGGGAGCCCATCTCCCGGTACCCGTCAAGTCCCTCGAAATAGATGAGGACCTTGCCGTCCCTGCGGAAATCGAGGAGGTACTCCTCGGCTATGGTGTCCGGGAGGTCGTAGATATCCCTTTCCCGCCGGTTTTCAATGATACGAATCGAAATGGAGAGGTGATCATCGATGATTTCGGTTGAGTAGGTCTTGATGTTCCCCTGCTTCTGGCCGATAGTAACCGTTTTTTCCATGACGTCCTCGCCGGCCAGGGAGTACTTGAAGATGAGCCCCGGATCAGGGAGCTGTTTCGGAGACACGGCCGGCGGTTCTTTTCCGGCCGGCTTTTTAATTCCGGGAACAAGGCTCTTCTTTTTCGCGCCATGGGCGGATTTCGACCGCCGGTACAGAATAATCGAACGGCGCTGGAGAAATACAATCAGCGCCAGGAGCCCTATGACAAGAACAAGTCCCCAGATGACCATATTGAGAAATTCTATGTGCTTCTCAAGTTCGAATACACGCGGGTCCACGTGGGCCAGAATGTTGAGATGATGCAGTAGCTTTATCATGAGCTCCCCCGTTTGTTAATCAGCCGGTCAAGTACCGGTCAGCGCAAACTGTGCCCGTTTATTGTATGTAGACCCCGTGAACGAACGAATCCGTGGAGCCGAAAAACACGGTGTCATTAACCAGGACAGGGAGGCTGTTGATGTTCCCGTCCGTGGCGAATTCAAATATCCGCTTACCGTTCCGAATATTCAGGGCATGGAGTTTGTTGTCCTCGCTTCCGAAGAAGACAAACTGCCCGCTGATGAGGGCCTCTGACCGAATCTTTCCCCCGGTCTTGAACTCCCAGACAGGTTTTCCGAAGGAGTTTATGCAGTAGAACATGCCGTTGTCCGCGCCGAAAAAGAAATACTCCTCGGTGCCGAGGACCGCGGAAACTATATTGCTCAATACCGGGGCCCTCACCACGAAGTTCCATAGGTACTTACCGCTGGTCCCGTTTACGCAGTAGACGAAACCGTCAACCGTGGGGGCCAGGACCAGGCCCTTTTTTCGGGAAACGCACGGTTTTGACCTGATGGCGCCGCTGGTCTTGTACGACCAGGTTTTGCCGGCGCTTCTTCCGCCGTAATCGAGGGCATAGAGATTCTTGTCCTCGGCCCCGACATAGATGTTGCCTCCGTGAATCCGCGGAGAAGACGCGATGCCGGAGGGCCCCTTTGCCCAGAGTTTTCTGCCGATGGCCTTGTTGAGCTTGTCCTGGAAGTATGCTTCGAAGCAGTAGATGCCACCGAGGGAGGCGACCACGAGCATCTTACCGGTTGCCGCAGGCTCGGTGAGGATTCCCTTCTTGAGCTTCTGCTGCCAGAGTATCTCGGCCTTCAGCCCCCCGGGGGACTGTTCCGGGTCGCCGGTGAGGCCGGTGTTCACCGCATAAACGCCGCCCTCCTTGGTGGCGATGTAGAGCACCCCGTCCGCGTAGGACGGGGTCGACTCGATTGTTCCCTGTATTTTGAATTTCTCTATGTCTTTCAGGGAGTCCTGCTCCTGCTGAAGGAAGTACACTTCCCCCTGGACGTTGCACACGATGAGGACCGTTCCGTGGGGGGTATCGCTTATCCTGAGGATCCCGGCGCTGACCGCCCCGCCGGTTTTATAGCTGCAGCACTCTTTGCCCGCGTTTTTACCGATACCTTCGTCAAAGTCTGCCTCTTCAAGGTCAGCGAGGTCGTCAGCACTTGTCGACGAGACCAGGGACTTGAATGACTCGTTAACGTTCAGATCGCTTTTCGGATCAAATGCCTTTAACGGCTTTACATACTGGTTAGTTCCCATTGAATACCCGTTTTATCATTTAGGGTTTCTCCGCGTGAGCATACCGGGTTGATAGAATATCTCAGGTTCAGGGTTTAGTCAAGAAAAATACATTTCAAGTTATTCGCAGGGGGTGTCAAACCGGCCACCCCCTGCAACTACGCGGTCCCCTCAGGCGCCGGGGCGGCCTGGCCTTTTTTTGTTTTTTACTAACTCAGTGCGCGCTGCGAATTGGCCACTCCGTTCCGTCCTCGCGCGCAGCCGAGTAAATGACCATCCTGGCAATTTGACTTTCAGTTGAAAATTTTCGCAAAAAAAACATGCGGCTGGAACAGTGTCAGCCTTCCGCTGACGATTCATGTACGCTTGTTGAGCGGAATCACAATATGATTGTCTATAAAGTGGTGCCGGGTGTACATTTCGTCTGAACATAAAGAAAAACCGCCATACGAACCGTGACCGTGACCTTACGTTACCGCAGATTCATGGGACGGGGGACCAGGAAAAAGCATTACGCCACAATGACCATGCACATGCATGAATTCATGGCACGCATGATCTTTTTTCTGCCGTATAAACACCGAAAGATGATTCGCTACTACGGCATCTACGCGAGAAATATCGAGAG
>CAZEPS010000326.1:0-4116 GCA_964514165.1 uncultured Leptospirales bacterium | reverse complement strand
TCACGGAAATGTTCACTCACAGGGACCGGTACTTAAAATTTTCCCTTCAAAATACGCTTTTATCGACGCTTCCTCCGAGGCATCACCTTCGCCCTGCCGGCGTTTCACCAGAAAAACCTTCAGCCGTTCGTGTATATCCGGCGTCAGGCGGTAGCGCACCGCGTTATATATACAAACGATCAGGAACAGGGCAGGGATCACCGCAAGCATCACCCGTAGCGTCAGAAGAAGCTCCGGGGACTGAACCTGTTTAACCACTTTCGTGACACCGTCAATGGTCTCCTCGACCGGCTTTTTAAAACCCGCGTAGGCCAGTATATTGGACACCAGAAAAATACCCAGGGCGGTGCTGAGCTGCCGCAGAAATGAAATCACCCCGGAATAAATACCCTCGCGCCGTTCACCGGTATAGAGTTCATCGACATCGGGCACGTCGGGCAGTATGGCGTAGATCATCACCACCATGCCTCCAGACCCCAGCCCCACCAGGGCGCCGAAGGTATAGACGTACCATTTAGGCTGGGAAGGCGCAAGCAGCATGCTGCCGGCCATAATGGCAAGCCACCAGAAGGCCGCGTAAATGAAACTGGTTTTTTTCCCTTTCCGGTTGCTTATCGCCGAATAGATAAAAATCGCGAGTATCTGGCATACCAGCAGGGCCCCCAGCACGTAGTTGGTCTCGTTGCTCCGCATCATATAATAGGTCATGAAATACATGATAATGGACATGATGATGTCCATGGTGGCCATGGTGAACAGGTACATGAGCAGCACGTTCACGAACGTGGGCGTTTTAAAGGGTTCGATGAATGTCCTCTTAAAGCTGAAGGGCTCCGGTTCTTTCTGGAACTCACTGCGCTCGTGGGTATAGAAGAAGGTCGCCAGGAAAGGAAGGCCGAAGATGAGCCCGAAGATTACCGCCATGACCATAAAACCCTGCCGCTCGTCCGGAAACATCTTCACCACCTCGTACGGCACCACGGCGCACAACAGCGACGAACCCATGGAAAAGAGCATGCGCACTTTGGTCAGGGAGGTCCGTTCGTCGTAATCCAGGGTGAGTTCCGACGCCAGGGAAAAATAGGGTATCATCATGAAGGAATGTACCGTGGTGAAAAACATGTAGGCCCCCAGGGCGTAAATTAGGCGGTGCGTTTCCTTTTCAAAACCGATCGGATACCAGAGCATGGAGAAGGCCAGGGCGATGAGCACCACTCCCGCCAGGAAGTAAGGTCGACGGCGGCCGAACCTGGTCCTGGTGCGGTCGGTGATGACCCCGATAACCGGGTCGATGGAGGCGTCCCAGATCTTGCTCACCAGAAAAATGATGCCCGCCAGGGCCGGCGAAATGAGCAGTACATCCGTGACAAAATACAGATAGAAAAAACCGATAATGACCATGGAGCCACCGCCGAAAATGTCGGCGGCGCCGAAACCCAGCTTCGTTGAAAGCTTCAGCTTTTCACTGTTGCCTGCGTTCATACCCGTCATCCTCCGAATATTATATCCACCATAGTTTTCACAGGAAAATACGCTCATACAACCGGTCTGTCAAACAAAAACTGTTTGTCAAAACCTTTAAGTATGCTGCATAATGCCCTTTATATCCGCCTCAAAATTAATTAATTTTACGGTATTTTTCCATAAATGCCCTTGGGTTGATAATTTTGCATCTATCAATTTCAAATATTTTTTAATAGTTCTTTATCACCAGTTATAATTAAATGGGCATTAATGAATTTGGCAAGGTGTAAAATATTATTATCATCCTTGTCTTTACAAAGGTCGGGAACATCTCCTTGTGGATTAATTATAATAAAAGCATTGTTTAAAAAATCTAATACTCTATCGATTTCATGCTTTGGTGTCTTAAATTTAGTAATTAATTTAGCCTACCCGACCCGCACCATTTACATGGAGAAATAGCCGTCCTCACCTGCCTGAACGATCTGTTTACCGGTACGTCAGCAGGGGCTCTCGAACCGGTTCTTTGTATCCTGGGGCGATACCGGCGCTGAGAAGCCCGGCCCCTCCTTTATTGTGAATATCATCTGTGAATTGGCCCGGAAGGATCGAAGAATTCCCTGAAGGTGTCCCTGCTGTTTCCCCCGGCCGGGTTGAAGAGGCCGTGTACGTACTCATTTATATTCATCTTCATGAAAATCCACCGGAAATTCCACAACGCACCTGGTCCCGTTATCACCGGTCATCGCAAATGTACCGTCAATCTGGGCAGAAAGTGCCCGTACCAGGGTGATCCCCATGGAATCCACCTGTTCCATGTCAAAACCGGGGGGCAGGCCGACACCGTTATCCGAAATTTCAATAACCGCGCCGGTATCTGTTTTTCTCAAAATCATATGTATGAGACCATCTCCATTCTGCGGGAAGGCGTGCTTTATGGAATTGGTCATCAGTTCGACAGTGATAATACCCAGGGGGATAGCCGTTTTTACCGGCACGGTCACCGGCTCGCACACCCAGGACAATTCAATGCTGCCGGAGAGCCCGGGCAGGGTACCCGATACCTTTCCCAGGTACTCGTTCAGCTCTATCTCGGTAACGGAATCGGATTCATAGAGCAGGTCATACATCTCGGATACCGCCTTTACCCTGGTAGCGATCTCTTCAAGTGTTGACTGCACGTCCCGTGACTCGCTCGTATCCTGGACCAGGTTTATGAGGCCGTGAATCAAGCTGAAGCTGTTCTTTGCCCGGTGCTGGAGTTCCCTGAGGAGATCTTTCTTTTCAGAATAGGCCTCCTCCAGTTCCTCTTCCGCCCTTTTCCGTTCAATTTCATGCCGGTTCATCCGCCTGCCGCCGAAGATTATCAGGGCGAGCACGGCGGACCACAGGAGGGAGTGTCCTGCGGCCACGATTTTCATCTTGCTGCGCAGGATCTCTTCGTAGGACTTCATCGGGACCGAAACGCTTATTCCACCGCGGACCTCTCCGACCCGGTACCCCTGCTGCGCGTGGCACTGGAGGCAGCTCTTTTCAACCATCAATGGCCGCATAAGGCGCAGGTATTTATCGCCGTCGATCTCCTGTTGGGCGACCGCCTCTTCGGCTCCCTCCCTGAAACTGAGGAGGGCCCGTTTCCCCCATTCATCAGGAGCGTTCCCCGGACGGATCGGGTCGAGGCTGGTGATATGGCCCCGGACCCCGCCGGTCCGGTAGCCGAGCTCATGGACCTGCCTGGTCATGTAGGCCGGATTTATCATGGTGAGTCTGCGGCCGGTGGTCGTAGTGATGTCCCGCTCTTTTACCTGGGTCAGGTAAGGATTCGGCCTGTTCACGTCAGAAACCGGCACGTACACCCCGCCTCTGTTGGAGTTCCACCGGCGGTAGATTTCGTCCTTTAAGAACTGGTTCCTTGCGGCAACAACAGCGGCCCGGTTGACCGAATCCTTCTCCTGAGAGTAGGTAAAGACCAGTGAAAGTGCCACCATAACTGTCCAGAGGAGAGATAGAACAACAGTATAACGCCGCAGGTTAAACCCGGAACCGGTTATTTTGCCCGTAACGTTCAATGTGATTCCCCGTGCACCATGATATACATTTCAATAAATTCACAGACAATACAGCAAGGATCTGTTTCCCCGTCACCACCTTCCAATGCCCTCAATACTGAATATCTCGACAAGGCATGATAGTATAAATAAGAGGATGAGGTTAACGGTCCCGGTTTTCATAGTCAAGTTTTTTATGGTACAACGGTTCGATCCCGGGATCGGAAGATAAAGACGAACTATCCCTCAGATACATGACCGAGAAACTTTCCAACCTTCCGGTTGAACTGCTGGGGATCCTCCATGTTGGACATGTGTCCGGCGCCTTCAATAATGATCTTTTGGGCATTCGGAATTTTTTCAGCGAGGGTATCGGCAATCTCCTGGTGCTTCGGCACATCCTGTTCCCCGACCACCACCATGGTGGGCCTGCGGATACTCCCAAGGTTCCGGTAGTACTCGGTCTCGTCATACTCAACCGGGTTCTCGTAGAGCCAGTGATATCCCGAGTAATCATTAACCATCCGGATTACCTTTTACGATACCTTGTTTTCACAGGAAAATACGCTCATACAACCGGTCTGTCAAACAAAAACTGTTTGTC
>CAZEPS010000325.1:0-4131 GCA_964514165.1 uncultured Leptospirales bacterium | reverse complement strand
TGTTCCTGCTGCCAGAAGTCGCGGCAGTTCGCGTTTGCCGGGTCAAAGCTGTTTCCCCAGGGATAAATCCTGGTTTCGCCGCCGGTCACCGCGTATCCGGGGCCGCGGGCGGCCTTTTCCCACTCCAGTTCCGTGGGGAGACGCTTTTTCGCCCACCGGGCATAGGCCTCGGCCTCGTGAAATGTTACCAGTACCGGGAAATCACCGGCCCCCTCGGGGAACTTTCCGTTTTTCCATGACCGGGGGGGATCCCTGCGGGCGGCCCTGATGAAAGAGTAGTAATTCCTGTTGGATACCTCGTACCGGTCGATATAGAATGAGGCGACAAATATCAGCTGTTCCGGGGACTCATCGCGCCTGCCGGCGTTGGATCCGAGGACGAATTTCCCTTCAGGAACGAGAACCATCTCCCGGCGATCAACTTCCGAGGTTATAATCTTCCGGTACCGGGGTTTCTCCCGGTAAATAGGCCCGCTGTAGTCTGGCTCAAAAATACCCTCTGTTCTGACGAGGCCCACGGGAGAGCCGATCTTTATCAGATCAGCGTAAATCCTGTTGGAAAGGGTATACCTTCCGATGGCGCGGAACCGGTAGTTCTCGAACCCGGTACGGATATGGCGCTCCGTCCTCTCGACCGTGTATATCACGGCGGTCCCCAGGACCGTTTTCCCTTTGAGAATATAGTACTTTTCGCTCTCCGGCTGTTCCCTGAAGAGGATGGTAATCATGCTCCCCTTTCTGGCTGTTTCCACGATGCCGAAAAGATCGAATTCGACAGACCGGGATACGTCAGTAAACATGAAAAAGAGTATTCCGGTCAGGACAAGGGTGACGGCAGTACGCCGAGCATGTTCGTTCATTGTTTTTGCTCACCCATGAAATATTTTCCTGTCAGGCCACCTGAGGCATGACATCTTTCTTCCGTAAATCACCCCGGAGTCGATACCGATGATGTTGCGGTATTCGTCGATATAGACCGGATCAGACTGGCCCATGTAACTTGTTGGTGTGTGGCCGAAAATGACCGTCTTTTCCCAGAGTTTCGACGAGCGGAAGAACCTGTCCCGTATCCAGAGGAGGTCATGCTCGTCCTGGCTGGCCGGACTCTCAACAGCCGGGTTTAACCCGGCATGGACCGCGATAAAGTCTTCCCCTTCATAATACAGGCGCAGGCGGCTGAAGAACTCCTGGTGGTGCCAGGGAAGCCTGAATGATCCGGTGTTTTTCCTGTAGCTCCTGATGGTGTCGTCACCGCCGTTGTACAGGAATATTCCGTTGTGGTCGTTCCCCTTCAGGTATTTCAGCATCATGTCCTCGTGATTTCCCTTGAGAAAAACGGTTTTCTGCCGGCGTGAAAGCTCTATCAGGAACTCGATGACCTCGTACGAGGAATCACCCCTGTCGATATAATCCCCGAGAAAAACAATCGTGTCATCTTCACGAAGTTCTTCCCGTATCGCCTGTATCAGGGAAACCAGCCTGTTCAGATATCCATGAATATCTCCAACGAAATATAGCAAAGGATATCACTCCCTCAGGGTAACCTGGATCTCCCGGTACAGCTGTTCAAGAAGGGCCCTTCCGTTATTAATATCATCGGCATCCAGGACCCCGAAAATATAATTCTTAAACGAGGATAACATGCAGAATCCCTCATTTTTTTTTCTCAGCATGTAGGTCATTTGCTTTTCCTTTGCGAGTATGTACTCGTCAGGGGTCTCCTTCTGAATATCTGATAACATTTTCATGGCATCTGATACAGATTCCTGTTTAGAAAAGAAGATATTCAGTTTCTTTTCCCCGATATTACGGGTTTTCACGCAGACTTCATCCAGAAAGGGAACCCCGGGATGGCCATTGTGGAAATATACGAGATCAGTGTTCCCCGCGGTATTGGAAAAAAGGCCCATATGCTTCGGCAGATTGAAATCCCTTGTGCGGGCAGATATCTTGTCATCGACAATTTTTTTGAATTTTTCGAGTTCCTGCCGGAGCCTGCCGTTTTGGTTGTCACCGGCAAGTTTGACGTAGAATTCGTTGATGGTGAAGAAAAACCCCTTTTCCGACTGGTATCCGTAATCATCAAAATGGGCCGTCGGCCTGTTCTGTTGCCGTTCTATGCTGAAAAGACTGTATGCCTGGAGCGGGTTTCCGTGACGGTAAATTGTAATATCGACGAGGGAACCCTTGTTCTCCGATATTGACCGGTACTTCTCTATCCCGGCTTCAAGGATATCGTACCGGGCGTACGTCTCGTACGCCGGGCTGCTTCCCTCTTTCCAGCGGTCCCACTTCACCAGGACCCATCCAGGTACATCGGTCTCCCGGGGCATGTAGTCGAGAATTTTATAGACCGTCTTGCACCCGGAGAAGACAAAAAGAATTGCCACTGCCACCTGAAATATTTTCTTCACGGCTTTTTCCATAAACGTACCTGACAATTAGATTCAGGGTCTTCTAAAAACTATGTTTTTTAAGCCCCCTTGTGTGTACCCAGCACCATTTTTTCAAAAAATGGTGCTGGGCTGGTTTTTAGATGTGCCCAATATTTAACGCTTCAACGACTTCGGATCAATGGCGTCCTGAAGCCCTTCCCCCACCAGGTTGTAGGCGGTTATCGTTATAAATATAGCAAATCCCGGAATCAATGTCAGCCACCAGGCGAAATCCATGAAGTCCCTGGACTGGGAGAGGATATCCCCCCAGCTCGGTGTCGGGGGCTGGACCCCGAATCCGAGAAAACTCAGGGAGGATTCTATGAGAATGGTTGACGCTATGCCGAAGGTCGCCGATACCAGGACCGGCGCAAGCGCGTTCGGGAGCATGTGTTTCGCGATAATTACCGTGTCCCTGACGCCGATGGCCCGCGAGGCCGTGACGAAATCCGCCTCCCGGAGCTTCATAAACTCCCCCCGGACGATACGGGCGATGCCTGTCCAGCTTGTTATGCCGATAACCACCATGACGCTCACCAGGCTCGGGCCCCACAGGGCGAGAATCGTGAGTATGAGAAAGAAGGTGGGGAAACACATGACAATCTCAATGAAACGGGATATGATCAGGTCTATCACCCCTCCGTAGTAGCCCGCAAGGCCGCCGAGGATTATACCTATGGCAACGTAGATTATCACGGCAATGAACCCGATAAGAATGGAAACCCTGGTGCCGTAAATCATCCGCGCCGCCAGGTCTCTCCCCTGCTCGTCCGTTCCGAGGATATGGGCTTTGCTCGGGGGTAGCACGACAGCGTCAAGATCATATTCCGAGTAGCTGTAGGGGACCGGGGGAAAAACCTTGAACCCCGGGTACTTGTCGCTCCTGAGATCCTCCCCCCTGAATTCCGGATAATCGATGCTTATCGGGTAATAGACCCCGGTGTCGGAAATGTAGATGATCGGGCGGTCGTTGGCGAGATAGGGTGCCAGGAACAGGGCGATCGACAGGAGGATACCCACCACGATGAGTCCAGCCACGGCGAGCCGGTTCTTTTTAAACTCCCTCCAGACGTTGTTCCAGTAGCCCTGACTCATACCTTTCTCTCCAGCCGTATTCTCGGATCAACCACCGCGTACATGATATCGGCAATGAGGATCCCGATAAGAGTCAGGAACGCCGAAATCGAGGCGATAGCCATGATAACCGGGAGGTCCCGCGAAAGGATGGCCTCGAAGGCGAGGAGCCCCATTCCGGGGATTGAAAATATCGATTCAACGATAACGCTCCCGCCGAGGAGCCCCGGAAGCAGGGTCGCCATGAGGGTCACCAGGGGAACCAGGGAGTTCCTGAAGGCGTGAACGTACACGACCCTCCCCTCGGAGAGGCCCTTGGCCCGGGCGGTGGTAATGTACTGCTGGTTGATAACCTCGAGCATGTTGGCCCTGGTGTACCGGGCCAGGAAGGCGAAACTCCCGTAGGTAAGGGTCGCCACCGGGAGTACCAGGTGCCACGCCGTGTCCAGGAGCCGGGTGAAAAACCCGTATTTCCGTATCCAGTCGGAGTGGATACCCCCGAGGGGGAACGTGTTCAGGTATTCACCCCCGCTCAGGTACATGAGGAGAAGGAGCCCGACCCAGAAGGCCGGCAGCGCGCAAAGCCGCCCACGGGGCCCTCGACCATTGGCTCGACCACGAC
>CAZEPS010000324.1:0-4157 GCA_964514165.1 uncultured Leptospirales bacterium | reverse complement strand
CCCGGGACCCCCGGAAGAACGATATCGGCTTCATAAACTGCTATCTGGACAGAAACCATACGATTTCGATAAAAATTACCCTGCATTACTTTTTCCTGGATCTTGGAAATACGTTCGAAAAGCGTGTGGAGAAGTTTTTATGGTATGAAGAGGCCTATCGTAAGCGGCTGCCGGTCTATTTTTGGTAGGGGGTCAGAGCCTCTTATTATATTTCGCCAAAAATTCCGGAATGAGACTGTTTTTATAAAAAATCATTTCAATGAAAATTTTCTTGATTAAATTTACACTCTAATCATATTTCAACATAGATACCCTGCAGTATACATTAGAAAATTATTCATATAATTAAATATATTATCAGGGATTATTGTCTTTAGAAAACATAGAATAAATATTTTATTCTATTAGAATAACTGAAAAAAAAAGGAGGATCTACTCAATGTCTAATGAAAAGGTCATGAATCGCTGGATAGTTGTCCCAACTGCTATCATGATTCAATTGGCACTTGGTGCTATCTATGCATGGTCTGTGTTCACTCCAGAATTGACAGAAGCAGGGTGGTCAAAAACCCAGACACAGTGGGTATTTGCTATCGGTCTCATGAGTTTTGCTGTTGTTATGATTTTTGCCGGTAAAAGACTGGCATCATGGGGACCAAGAAAACTTGCTATTGCTGGTGGAGTTGTTCTCGGTTTAGGCTATTTCCTCGGGGGCAGTTTTGGTGGAACCAGTTTCTGGTCTCTCTTCTTTTTTATAGGGATAATTGGTGGTTCAGGTATAGGTTTGGCATATGTAGTGCCGATTGCTGTTGGTATGCGCTGGTTCCCTGACAAGAAAGGCATGATCACCGGTCTCGCTGTAGCTGGATTCGGTTTTGGAGCAATGGGTTGGGTTAAACTGGCTGGTTCATGGGGACACCTGATTGAGAATATTGGGTTGTCTATGACTTTCTCAATCTATGGAATTGCTTTTGCAGTGATGGTAATAATCGGTGGTCTTGCAATGATTTTCCCACCTGAAGGATGGAAGCCTGAGGGTTATCAAGAAGAAGGCGGGACAGATTCAGGTAAAAAAGCTGAAGAGTTTGAAAGTGGTGAAATGTTGAAAAAGATTCAGTTCTATCTAATTTTCTTCACCTTTCTTTTCGGAGCAAGTGCTGGACTAATGTCAATCGGCTTAATGAAACTGTATCCAATGGAGGCTTTACAGGCTGCTGGTATTAGTGAAACAGAAGCTAGTGCTATAGCAGGTACAGCAATGGCTGTATTCTTCAGTCTCGCTAACGGACTTGGGCGTATTGGTTGGGGAACTATCAGTGATTATCTTGGCCGGAAAAGATCAATCGTTATTATGTATGTTGTACAGGGTGTAACAGTTATCCTTTTTACATATATGGCTGGAATACCAGGATTATTATTTCTCGGAGCAACACTGATCGGCTTTAACTTCGGCGGTAACTTTGCTCTTTTCCCTGCTATTACAGCTGATACATTCGGAACAAAAAATGTTGGCAGTAACTATCCGTTTGTATTTTTATCATATGGTTTCGGTGGTGTTATTGGACCCATCCTCGGCGGCGTACTGGGTGATTTCGGGAACTTTCCCCTTGCCTTTACAATATGCGGTGTTGCTTGTTTGCTTGGTGCAGTTTGCACTGGCCTTGTTAAGCCTGCGCATCATTCATAGTAGAATAAGAACACAAAAAATGAAAAAGGCGGGATATCATTTTCCCGCCTTTTTCATTGGGGAAGTATCGTAAATACAGCATTTTTTATATAACCAAAATTAAAGTATAAAAATTAAAATATAATCTCATATTTGCATTTATTATATGAATTTATATAATAAATGGATTGCTTCTTTCTTTCCTCATAATTACTGCCTAATTTTTGAAAGTAGTTATGATATGATAATTGCAAATCGGAATTTGATAATCCGTTCAATAAAAATCTGATACTGCTGTATTCATATCCTTCTGGCCTGGACACAACATTCCTCCTGACAGGGCTGTAACCTAAGTGCCATAATAAGAGTAAGAAGTAGCCTTGAGGATTACTATAATGCTCAATAACTTCATCTTTGAACATGATATGTATAGTCAGGTCTGCAGAATCTTCTTTTTCTTGCCATGATTAACTCCCATATCTTTTGTTTACATATTAATACGATTGGGGGTATTGTTTTTATAAAAAAACATGGGGTCAGAGCATATGTTGAGGAAAAAATAAAATACTAAACATTTGTTGACATAGCGAGGCTGTTTCACTATTTTTGATCTGTATATTTTGCGGGGGTCAGAGCCCTTTGATTTGGAGCGAAACAGGAATATGCAGGATGCAAAGGCAGTAAAAAAACCACCATGGGACAGCTCAATCTGTTCAATCCACCATATCAACGAAGAAAACCCTTATTCTATACCCATGTTCGCGGCGCGGGTTCCTGCCGGATTTCCGTCCCCTGCGGATGATTATATCGACAGAACTCTCGATCTCAATGAGCTTCTTGTGAAGCATCCGGCCGCAACATATTTCGTGCGGGTATCAGGAAATTCCATGACCGGTGCGGGGATCCGTTCGGGGGATATTCTGATTGTTGACCGGGCTGAAACAGCAGTAAATAATAGTATTGTTATCGCTTCGCTTAACGGGGAGCTTACGGTTAAGCGTTATGTACAGACTGTCGATGGTGTCTATCTTCTGGCGGAAAGCCCCGAGTACGAACCGGTACGCATCACGGAGGAGATGGATTTTGAAGTATGGGGCGTGGTCATCCACGTTATCCACTCCTTCAGTAAAGGAAGCGGGCTTGCGGGGTAGCGATGTATGCACTTGTGGATTGCAACAGCTTTTATGCTTCGTGCGAAAAGGTCTTTCTGCCGCATTTATCGGACCGGCCGGTTGTTGTGCTTTCGAATAATGACGGCAATGTGGTAGCCCTCTCTGCTGAAGCGAAGAAACTGAATATACCCTTCGGCGCTCCGTTTTTTGAATGGAAGGAATTCATGGAGAAGAACGGGGTTGCCGTTTTTTCCTCAAATTATACACTCTACGGCGATATGTCCAGAAGGGTGATGGACACCCTGGCGGAATTCACCCCTGAGCTTGAGATATACTCTATTGATGAAGCCTTTCTTTCTCTTCACGGTGTAAGGGGGGATCTAACCAGTTACGGTGATGAAATACGCACTACGGCAAGGAAATGGCTCGGTATTCCCGTTTCGATCGGCATAGGATCCACGAAGACCCTGGCGAAGCTGGCTAACAAGATCGCGAAGAAAAAAGATATCGGTGTCTTCAACTTTGCTGACTGCTCAAATGTAGATGCCGTACTTGACCGTATTGGCGTCAGAAACGTGTGGGGGGTGGGGGGCCGGTACGAAAAAATGCTCAATGACAACGGGATACATTCCGTTCGACAGCTCAGGGATGCTCCGGACAAATGGGTAAAAAAAAGGATGACCATTGCAGGGCTGCGTACAGTGATGGAGCTCAGGGGGATACCCTGTTTGTCTCTGGATGAGGTCCCTTCCGTCAGGAAAGAGATCATCAGTTCCCGTTCTTTCGGGAAACCGGTGGAAGAATTCAGCGACCTCAGGGAGGCCCTGTCAACGTACGTTTCACGAGCGGCGGAGAAGCTCCGTTCTCAGCATGGATTGGCCTCGCAAATGACGGTATTTATCACCACCAACCGCTTTATGAAACATGAACCCCAGTATTCGAAGGGGATTGTCTCTAATTTTCCGTCACCAATCTCTTACACCCCTTTCTTTATACACTGTGCCTCGCGGCTTCTTGAGGAAATTTATCGAAGGGGCTATCGGTACAAAAAAGTCGGAGTAATACTATCGGGGATCGTTCCGGATGGAAACGCTCAGCTCGATCTGTTTACCAGGTTCCAGGACACGGAGCGCTCACGGCGCCTCATGATGACCATGGATCGCGTGAACAGGGAAATGGGAAGAAGCACCCTCTATTTCGCGGCAGCGGGGATCCAGAAACCATGGGAAATGAGACGTCTTTTCCTTTCGCCCTGCTATACAACCAGGTGGGACGATATACCTCTAGTGAGGGCATGAAGCAGAGGCTCTGACCCCGGGGTCAGAGCCTCTGCAAATAGCAAATAATGCTGATCCTCCTCTCAGAAGAATATGGAAAAT
>CAZEPS010000323.1:0-4212 GCA_964514165.1 uncultured Leptospirales bacterium | reverse complement strand
GATTCAAGCAGGAAACGAATTTAAATTATTTCAATATTACATACCAGTCTCTGTTAAACCTGGCGGGCAACCCGAAAGATCCGGCAATCCTATCCGGAGATGCCTATGATGAAGACGTGCAATGGCAGCTTCATGAAAAGGCCAACGACAGAACCGCCCTGTGTGTTTTTTCGATCAATAAAATGATACTCCTCTACCTGTTTGGAAATTACAGGAAGGCGGTCGAATTCGGCGCTGCAGCGAAAAAATACCAGGACAGCCTTCTCGGTTTATTCCTTGTACCGGTATTGTATTTTTATTATTCTCTGTCCCTGGCCATGTGCTGCAATAACGCTACGAAACGGACGAAGAAAAAATACCTGCAGGAGCTGGGACAGAACCTGAAGATGTTTCGTATGTGGGCGGAAAAGTCTCCGGAAAACCATAAACATAAAGCAGATCTTATCGAAGCAGAGATGCTAAGGGTTCTCGGAAAAACCATCGATGCAAATAACATGTACAATCTTGCCATTCAAGGGGCCAGGGATAATATGTTCAAACAGGAAGAGGCGCTCTCACATGAACTGGCTGCTCAGATCTATATCGACATTGAGGACATTGACAAGGCCGCTGAGCATATCATACTGGCTCATGAGCTGTATTGGGAATGGGGAGCCCTTGCAAAGGTCAGACAGCTCGAAAAAAAATACCCCCACCTTTTTGTCCCGAAGGCAGGCGGACATTCCGGATCAACGGAAACGGTAAACCTGCAGGAACAATCTTTTCTTCCCATCCCGGAAAATGAAACTATCGATCTCTATACCGTTACCAGCGCACTTCAGGCCATTTCCAGTGAGATCATACTGGAAAAACTTATTGAGAAAATAATGATTATAGTCGTTGAAAACGCTGGCGCCCAGAAGGGGGTTCTGTTTCTTCATAGAGACGGGGAAATTTTCGCAGAGGCCGAATGCATCGCTGAAACCGGCAGGGTGTATTTTCATTCATCCATTCTGTCGAGCGATTTCGATTCCGTCCCGCAATCGGTGGTCAATTACGTGAAAAGGACCGGTGAATTCGTTGTCCTTGGCAACGCCGCCAAAGACAATCTATATGCCGAAGACCCGTATATACAAAAAAATGACTCCCATTCAATACTCTGCATTCCTCTCATCGCCCGCCAGGATTTTAAAGGAATTATTTACCTTGAGAACAGAATCGCTGCGGATGTGTTTAATCCGAAACGTCTGGAGGTGACCCGGCTTCTGGCCACCCAGGCCGCCTTTTCCCTCGAAAACGCCATACTATTTGACCGATCCGTCAAGGCGGAGGAGGAGCTTCAGGAACAGTATGAAGAAATCCAGTCACAATATGAAGAGATGGAGGCCCTCAACCAGAACCTGGAACAAATGCAGAAAGAGCTGATGGAGAGCGAGGAACGGTACCGGACCCTGGTTGAGACCATGAATGACGGCATAATCGTTCTCAATGATGCCTGGGATATTACCTATGTCAACAGGACAATTTGCTCGATGTTAGGTCAGGACGCTGACACGATTATCGGAAAAACGCTTATGGATTACCTCGATGAAAAAAACAAGGACCATTTCAGAAAACAGATGATAATGCGGAGAAAAGGCATAATCGAACCGTACGAACTTGAATTCTCGACAAGAGACGGGAAGACAGTGAGCACCCTTATCTCGCCCCAGATTATAACAAACGGTGATGGTAAGTATACAGGAAGCTTTGGGGTCGTTACCGACATAACTGAAAAGAAAAACCTGGAAAGACAGCTCCTGCAGGCACAGAAGATGGAGGCAATCGGAAACCTTGCCGGAGGTATCGCCCATGACTTTAATAATTTTCTTACGGCAATTACCGGATACAGCAGTCTTATAATCAGTCAGATTGACGGCGAATCTGAAATCGCCGACAGTGCCCGGGAGATTTTAAAAGCGGCGGAACGGTCGGCGTCTCTGACAAGACAGCTTCTTGTGTTCAGCAGGAAACAGCTTCTCAGAACCGAAATGCTCAACATTAATAACGTAATCATGGACATGGAAAATCTTCTTCAACGTGTTATCGGAGAGGATATTAAGATGACAACGGAGTTGCATAAGGACCTGGAACAGGTTAATGGCGACAGGGGCCAGATTGAGCAGACCCTGATGAATATCGTCGTAAACGCCAGGGATGCTATGCCGAACGGCGGGCAGCTGGTTATTAAAACAAACAACCTGCGTCTGGATCAGGCCTTAGCCGACGACCTGCCCGGGGCTACACCCGGAAGATACGTTAAAATCGATATTATAGACAACGGGACCGGAATACAATCAGATATAATCGGAAAAATATTCGAGCCGTTTTTCACAACAAAAGCTATTGGAGAAGGCACGGGCCTGGGTCTTTCGGTTGTATACGGTATTGTAAAACAACATGGAGGAAATATATACGTAACAAGTAATCCGACAAACGGAACCACGTTCACGATATTATTTCCCGAGTCGGAAAAAGCCTCGAGTGAAAAAAGTATCGTAAATAAAATACAAAAAACCGCCTTAACCGGCAATAATGAAAAAATCCTGCTTGTTGAAGACCAGAAAGAAGTGAGCCGCTTTGCCGAATTGGCACTTGCGAGAAACGGTTACCAGGTATATTCATCCTCAACTTTTTCGGAAGCGATGGATCTATATAAAAAGATGAACGGTGATTTTGATCTTATTTTCAGCGATGTCGTACTCCCTGATGGAACAGGTCCCCAGCTCGTGGAACAGATAAAACAGACCGGCGATGATATAAGGGTCATTCTCACGAGCGGCTATTCCGACAGGAAGTCCCAGGCTGAAACAATATCTGAAAAGGGATATTCATTTCTTCAAAAGCCGTATTCACTTGACGACCTTCTCGATATGATATCAAGTGTATTGAAAGATGTTCCCGGGGAATAACCTTGTCCGGTATATCAGTTCAATGCACTCTGTTCAGGGTTGGTCATGATAGTTGCTGAATAAAAGCGCTATGGGTAGCTCAAACATCAGGTATTTCATTTATTCCCAAATGAAAACGCATGATTTTTGGATGGGTCCTTTAATGAATAGAAAATCCCTTATATTATAGAATCGAGGATCGTGTTAAGAAGGAGGATCTCCTCTTCGCTGAAAGGTTTCTCCAGGTGGTTCTTTAAATAGTCCGTCTCTTTGGGGACGGACCCGTTGATTTCTATAGATGACGATATCACGTAGTGCTGTTCTGGAGACGCGTTTATATTCTCCTTCGAAGCGAGGGATCTGATATTCAAGGCCCCCTCTTTCGAAATAACGATCGTGCGGTTGCCCGCAACACTCATAATGAATGAAGACTTTCTTGAGGCGAGGCTCGCGTTCGGCGAAAAGTAAAAATATTTGGTTTCGTGGCTGTTCTGCCTGTATTTGGTGTAGATGGTACCCTTATTGAGATTGAAAACGAACTGATTCCCGCCGCGGGCGTTCTTCGCTTCATGTTTTTTTAATACCATCTCACTTTGCCCGTAGAGTTTTACGATAAACCTGTTCTTTCTCGCAAGGACCAGGACCGAATTTTTATCTACCCGGATTTCGCTCCGATCCCTGATGGGCATATGGTAGCGGACCTTTTCATCGTCGATGGTGGGACTTCCCCGGTAATAGTACACGTAAATGGGGAGGACCTCCCTTTTCGTCAGGGAAGAAACCCCAAAGTAGAGCGGTACACCGGCCAGGACAAAGATCACAGCCGCGGCAACAGCGGTTTTCAGCCTGTTGGCGCGGATCCATCCCAACACCCCGATGAAATTCCCTGCCGCTGATTCTTTCGGGGAGTACTCACGGTAGGTTTTGATGATGCGCTTTCGCACCCCGGCGCCCGGTTCGACGGAGGGTTTCCCAGAAGAGGAGATCAGGGGGAGTATTTCCGAATAGAGTTCTTTGCAGCGCGGGCATCGGTCGATATGTTCAGCCAGGGCGGATCCATGATCAGCGGAGCCTCCGGTGATATAGTCTATTATATCGGTGTTTTTCAGGTGTTTTTTCATGGCATCACTCATAATATATAACAATTGAAACAAAAAAAAGCGACATCATAATAGAAAAATATTCAGTAGTCCCTTTTTTTTCAGTGAATCATGCATTTTTTCAAGAAGCCTGTTCATCTTACGCCGCACGGTCTTCACGGAGATTCCCAGTGACTCCGCGATGGTCCCGAGGTCCATTCCCT
>CAZEPS010000322.1:1300-4214 GCA_964514165.1 uncultured Leptospirales bacterium | reverse complement strand
TCGTGCAGGTACCGATACCCCGCCTCGCGCGCGCCTTTCGCCTGCGCGCGCGCGTTCTCCGACCAGTAGATGAGGCCCTTGAGGTAGAGGAGGTCCGCCAGCATCTCCCCACGGCCGTTGTAGAACCGCATGATGTTTTTTATCCCGGGATTGGTTATCTTCTCGGACTGGTTCGATATCTTGATGCTCGGTTCAAACTCATCGCCGTTCTTTTTCGCGACGATTTTATAGACCCCGGTCAGGGCCGGATCGCTCCACCCGGTGACGAGCCTGGTCCCCACCCCCCAGGAATCGATCGGGGCGCCGCTTGTCTTGAGCTGGTTGATGATCCACTCGTCCAGGTCTGAGGATACGAATATCTTCACGCCGTGAAGGCCCTTTTCGTCGAGCATCCTCCGGGCCGCCTTGCTCAGGTATTCCAGATCGCCGCTGTCGATGCGTATGGCCATCAGTTTCGGATTTTTGTCTTTCGTTTCCTTGAAGACCGTTATGGCGTTCGGAATACCCGATTTCAGGGTGTCAAAGGTGTCCACCAGAAGCGCCGATGAGTCGGGGTAAATATCGCAGTAGGCCCGGAATGCTTCGATCTCCGACGGGAAACTCATGACCCAGCTGTGGGCCATGGTGCCGCTCACCGGAATCCCCAGTGTTTTCCCGGCCAGGGTGTTGGACGTGGCTGACACCCCCCCGATGTATGCGGCCCTGGTCGCGGAGAGTGAACCGTCTATCCCCTGGGCCCGGCGCAGTCCGAAATCGAGGACCGGGTCACCGTCGGCAGTGCACACGATGCGGCAGGTCTTCGTGGCGATGAGGGTCTGGAAGTTGACGTGGTTCAGCACCAGGCTCTCCAGCACCTGGGCCTCCATCAGGGTGCCGTGAACCCGCATGAGCGGCTGGTTCGGGAAGACCACGGTCCCCTCGGGGACGCTGTACACCTCGCCGTTGAAGCGGAACCCTTTCAGGTATTCGAGAAATTCCTCACGGAAGGTGCCGAGGCCCCTGAGGTACGACATGTCCTCATCGGTGAAGCGGAGAAATTCTATCGCTTCGAGAAGCGGCTGAAGCCCGGCGAAGACCGCGTACCCCCCGTCAAAGGGCTGCTTCCGGAAAAAGACCTCGAACACCGCCTTCTGGCGCGGGCTCTTGAAAAAGTAGCCCTGCATCATGGTAAGCTCATAGAAGTCGGTGAGCAGGGAGAGGTTTATCGGCTCGCCGTTACAGTTCATTTGATTGTATCACCGCGATTCCCCTGTCGCGCATGGCGTCCAGGGATTTTTCCATATTGTTATCGGGGACGTCGATTCCACGGCACGCGTCCTCGATGACGCAGACCTCGAACCCGAATTCAACCGCGTCCATGGCGCTGAAGAACACGCAGTAGTCGGTCGCGAGGCCGGCGAAAAACAGGTTCGCGATTCCCAGGGCGTTGAGATAGCCGTGGAGCCCGGTCCGGGTCTTCCTGTCGTTTTCGAGAAAGGCGGAGTAGGAGTCGAGGGAGGGGTCTGTCCCCTTCCGTAACATCAGATCGATGAGGTCCCGCCGGAGGTCCCGGTGGAGATCGGCGCCGCTGGTCCCCTTCACGCAATGGTCAGGCCAGAGGGACTGTTCCAGGCCGTTCACGGTGACGGTCTCGTGCTCCTTTTTGCCGGGATGGGCCGACGCGAAGGAGACATGGTTTTTCGGGTGCCAGTCCTGGGTGGCCACCACCTTCTGGAACCGTTCCGCGATTTGATTGATAACCGGAATAACCCGGTCACCCTCGTTGACTGCCAGGGCGCCCCCGGGGCAGAAATCGTTCTGCACGTCAATGATGATAAGGGCGTTGTCGTTTTTCAGCATGATTATCTCCTTCTTAACGGGGCCCTTTCTGTATATCTATAGTAAAGAAGAACCGGCATTTTGTCAAATATATCATTGAGCTGACTTTACACGTGAAGGGGGATCCGTGATCGAAACGGTAATCCCCGCCACAGCGTAATGGTGCAGGGAGAAATTGTACACGGACTCGTTGTCCGCGCCGCCCTCGAGCAGCCGGTACCCGAGTTTCAGGGTCGCGGTGTCGTGGACGCGGAACAGGAAGGCGGCGAGGAAATCCTCCGCCCTTCCCTGAGTGGTACCGAGTGCGTCACCCTCGACGAGGAAACCGACCCTGTCATGAAAGAACCACTCCATACGCACGTTCAGCAGGGGGACAAACCCCAGGTTGTACCGCCTGGTGCGGATCCCGAGGCTCTCGAGGCTGATGGCCGCGTCACGGACCTTGGCCGTGATCCCGAAGCCGAGAGAAAACCGGTCGGCGCGTACCACGTCATAGCGGTAGGTGAGGCGGTACGAGTTGAACTGCCAGACCGCCTTGAGGGGCAGGCCGGCCGGGTAGAGCCTCGCCCGGAAAACAATGGGCCGCATCGCCCGGCCGCCGGCGGTAATCGTAAGGGGTGCCGCGAGCAGGTTTATGGTGTGGCGGTTATTAATGACGTACCCTGCCTGGATGCGGGGACCGAACGCCGGCTGGCTGTGGAGTACCCCGGTGAGGGAGAATTGTATCCCGTACCGGCCGGTTAAGCGCACGTCGTTATATCCGGTGAATACCGGGCCCAGTTCCACGTCAACGTAGGGGCCGGCAGCGGCCGTTCCCGTTGAAATCGCGAGGATCATCAATAGGGCAGGCAGATATTTTTTCATGGTTGAAATCCCCCTTTTACTTACTCTGGGAACCTCTATTAATTAAACAAGAGGTTCCCTTTTGGGTACGTATTTTGGTTTAAATTGGTTTTATCCCTTTTAAATTATGAATAAAACCGATTTATAGAGGTACCCCTCTATGTTACTGTTTAGCGGAAATAATTACAATAATATTTCATTAATTATTCCTAAACTGTTTTTGTTTATTTCAAGCACTATTTTAGCATAATCC
>CAZEPS010000322.1:0-1290 GCA_964514165.1 uncultured Leptospirales bacterium | reverse complement strand
CCCCAACGGCCTTGCTGATCTGGATGAACCCGCCAACGCAGTCCCCGGCTGCGAATATCCCCGGGGCGTTGGTCTTCTGGTCCTCGTCCACCTGGATGAAGATGCCTCTGGTGAAGATTCCCAGGGATTGGGCGAAATCGGTTGAAGAGGCGTCACCCAGGGCGATGAAGAGTCCGTCAACCGCGGCCTCATTCCCATCATCGAAAAAAACACCGGTGAGTTTATCCCCGCCTTTCAGGGTTGTTATCTTTTTTTCTACTATGGGTATGTCCATCTCTTTGAGCTTTTCCAAGAAGGATGGGGACATGTCAGGATTTTTGCCCAGTGTGCAGAGGGACACATTGGGTGTGTATTCCGTCAGTTCCAGGGCCTGGTTCGCGGCGTAATTCCCTTCGCCGAGCACCATGACCGCTTTCTCCTTGAAGAAATATCCGTCACAGCTTACGCAGTAGGATACCCCCTTTCCCTCAAAGTTGTCCAGGCCGCTTATCCGGGGCTTGTTCCGGGATACCCCGGTGCTGAGGATCACGCTGCAGGTTACGAATTCCATGGATTCGGTCTTTACCCGGTAGCGCATGTCATCCTCCATGTGGATTGAGAGCACCTTGTCACAGTGGAGCTCGGTGCCGAAACGCTCAGCCTGCTTCACCCCCCGTTCTATGAGATCCTTCCCGGAAATGGTTTCGGGAAAACCGAAATAGTTGTCTATGTCGTACTCGCCTGCCACCTTCGGGTCACACCCGAGGATGACCGTATCGAGACCGGCCCTGCTGGTGTAAATGGCGGCCGAAAGGCCCGCCGGCCCCTGTCCGATAATCACGCAATCCGCCTGTCTCATATATTCCTCCTTTTATTTGACGGTGTATAGTTTCGTCGGTTCACTCCTGCCCCGGAGAACCACCTCGTCAATATAATCAGTTTCAACCATGCCCCGCACCTCCGGCCAGGTTGACTCGCTGAAGAGTATGGGGGTGTTGAATTTACTGTTCATGGCCTCAATCCTGGCGATGATGTTCACGTTGTCCCCGATGACCGTGTAGTCCATATGGTTTTCAGATCCGTATCCGGTTCAGCTGCCGTTCTATACGGTATTCACGTACCTGAAGGGCGCGGGTTAGATCCTGATCCTGAATTTGATGTTCCTCTTTTTTCAATGGTCATGTCCATTTTTGTCTGGAACAATCCCTGTTTTTCGTCATTATTGCAACTATAAATAACCGTGCATCATGGTTCATTTTCAGTAATTATTCCTAGACTGTTTTTGTTTATTTCAAGCACTATTTTAGCATA
>CAZEPS010000321.1:0-4239 GCA_964514165.1 uncultured Leptospirales bacterium | reverse complement strand
AACTACTGATTTTTTATCCATCTTTATCCTGTAAATCCGGTCTGAATTCATTTTCCCATGAAATTTGAAATAATTTAGAAAAAAAAGAGCAATTTTTATTGACAGAATATCTGCTGTTAATTTATATTCGCAATTGGTTGGGCGTCCAATTTAAAAACTGATTGGACGGTTAGTTGTTTTTGTATTGTTTTTGGTTGGATGTCCAATCAGGGTTTATAAAATAACTCAAAAACATAGATAAAGAGAATTCAGATAATCATTTCGAAAAGAATCATGTTCTTTTAAAAAGGTGAATCAGGAATCCAGGTGCTTTTAAAGGGATGTCTCCATACACACACGACCTGCTCTGACGGGGAACTGACCCCCCAGGAGGTGACCGATGCCTACGAGTCTCTCGGGTATGACTTCATCGCCTTTACCGACCACGATTACCTGATGAAGCCGCAATGCCGGGAGATCTATTCCCGGGTCAAGACAGGCATGATTATTTTCACGGGAATCGAGCTCACGGTCTTCGTGAAGGGGTATATCCACGTGAACAGGATAGAAGGAGAGAGTGAAGTGCTCCACGTATTCAATCACATCGGCGAATATGACCTTCCCCCGGAGAAGATACTCGAGCGGCTGGATGATCTCGAAAAGAAATACCCGATCGACGCGGTTGAAATCACCACCAAGGGGTTCCGCGACAGGGAGTTCGAAAAACTGCAGGTAAACTATCCGAAGATAGCCTCCGACGATTCCCATACCAGGGTCGGTATAGGGAGGTCATGGATAGAGCTCGATACCGGAAGGGACAAGGACGCCATTCTCCGTGCCGTGAAAGCCGGGGATTTCTGGAACTGTTATATTTGAGGAGAAATACACATATTGTGGATAAAGCTCCGAGGCAAGGGGACTGATATCTATTGTTTTTAGTTTTTCATGAGAGGCGCGATGCACCTCTCATTCAGAAACCATGGAAATGCATACTCATGCATTTCCATGTCAGAATACTCTTTTAGAATCATATCAAAAGATTACAAAGCTGGAGGAAAAGTTACATGGGTAAACGAGTAGCCATTTGCGCTTTCGCGCAGGTTAAGAACGAACCTGATGTCTGGTACCAGAGGTTTCAGGGCATGCTCCTTGAATGCCTGGAATCGATTATCGAGCAGACCGGCGTGACCTTCGACATGGAAAAGGGGATCAGGAACATCGTTACCTGTTCCGACGACGTTTTCGACGCGAGGACTATTTCGGATAACGGTATGACCGACGTGGTCGGCGCCCATTTGCGGGGTGAGGAAAAGATGGCCCAGGATTCGATCAACGGTTTCGGGTACGCCATGTCGTGCATCCTGTCCGGTCACGACGACGTTATCCTGTATATGGGGCACGCCAAGGAGTCGCAGCCGGAGAGCAGAAACATGTGCACGAACCTCGCCTTTGATCCGTTCTACTGCCGGCCCCTGGGGCTTGATTTCCAGAACACGGCCGCCTTTCAGGCCCGGGAATACATGAACAAGACGGGCCTGGACGAGGACCACCTGGCGGATATAGTCGTCCGGTCCAGGGTCAACGCCGCGAAAAACCCCTATGCCCGGGAGAACGGGAAGGTGACAGCCGATGACGTTAAGAAGTCACCGATGCTGGCGGACCCGATCCGGGAGCTGCACCATTACCCGGTAACGGACTGGGGCTTCGGCTTCCTCCTCTGCTGTGAGGAGCGTGTGAAGGAGTTCTGCAAGGACCCGGTATGGGTGACCGGCTACGGCAGCAATATGAACAGGTATTTTCTCGGCGACCGGGACCTGGCCTCAACCGAAACCCTCTCCAGGGCGGCAAACAAGGCCTATGCCATGGCCGGGATAAAGAACCCCCGGAAGGAGCTTGACGTCATCGAGCTGATGGATTCTGTCGCCTACCAGCAGCCGATGTGGGCCGAGGGGATCGGCCTCATTGACGAAGGCACCGGCGGAAAGTGGATAGAAGAAAAGGGGCCTGAAAAGATGAACGTCAACCTCTCCGGCGGCATGCTGAACGGCAATCCGCTGCTCATGGGGGGCGCAGCCCGGGTAGCCGAGTGTTACCTCCAGCTGAAAGGGGAGGCCGAAAACCGGCAGGTGAAAAAACCGAAAAAGGCCCTGGCCCACGGCACCACCGGCAGCTGCGGCCAGCACCACGCAGTTGTGATACTGGAGAAATAAGGAGGATATGATGGGATACAGGAAGAAAAACAGGCACGTCGGTGTCGTCGGTGTCGGCGAGACAAAGTTTTCCAGTCACCGCGAAGATGTGAACCAGCCCGAAATGATACACGAGGCGGTTCGGGACGCCCTCGACGACAGCGGCCTCGGGCTTGACGATATAGACTGCATTGTCCACGGCAACATGGAACTCTTTGAAATGGTACACCAGCCGGACATGTGGCACTGCCTCGGGACCGGCGCATTCGGAAAAGACTCCTTCAGGCTTACCACCGGCGGGACCACCGGCGGTACTCTGGTTGGGGCGGCAGACAACCTGGTGGCCTCGGGAATGTACGACGTGGTCATGGCCATCGGGTTCGAGAAGCTCCAGGAGGGGCATACCACCGGGGGCATCACCAACATGGCAGACCCCCTCTGGTTCAGGAAACTTCAGTCCGGGGCCCTCACCGGCTCCACGGCCTATGATATGATAATGGAATTCGGGGAGGAGCGGGCCCGTCGGGCGGCCATGACCTACCGTATCATAATGGACAAGCACGCCCAGCTCAACCCGAACTCGCACCGGGCCTTCGGCCTCGAATGGGACCAGCTGGAAGACCTGATGGAGAACTCTCCGCGACTCGTTGGGGACCTCCGGCTCATACACATGTGCTCCCAGTCTGACGGGGCCTGCGCCATGATATTCGCGTCAGAAGAAAGGGCGAAAGAGATTCGGAAAGACCCGGTCTGGATCAGGGACCACGTGACCATACACCGGGAGGAATCGTTCAACATCTTCGGCAACGATGACCGGTACCCGGTAACGAACACGATGCGTTTCGCGGCAGAGGAGCTTTACAAGCGGAACAACATAACCAACCCCCTGGAGTACTTTGACGTGTTCGAGATGTACGATCCCTCGTCATGGTGGGGATCGGACTGGCTCAGGGAGTTTTTCCTTCTCGAGGGGGACGAACATTTAAAGTTAATCGAAGACAGGGAGATCCAGATCGGGGGCAGGATTCCGATATGTCCGTCAGGCGGCGTTATTGCCGCGAATCCGATCGGCGCCACGGCCATGGTGCGGGTTGCCGAGGCCGCGAAACAGGTTCGTGGCAACGCCGGTCCTCACCAGATACCGACCCCGGTGAACCACGCCCTTGCCTCGAGCTTCGGCGGGACCATGTGGACGGTACTCTTTATGCTGGAAAAAGAACTTAACTGGGAGGGGGCGTAAGATGAGCGAAAAATACGGCGTACCAGTAGAAGATATATTCAATACCATGGAGGAGCGCTTCAGGCCGGAGGGTGCTGAAGGCGTAAATGAATCCTTCGGATACGACATTACCGGCGTGGGTAAGTGGAAGCTCACGGTTAAAGACGGGTCCATGACAATTGAAAAGACCGATGACCTGTCCGACTGCATCGTGACCACCATCACCGACCCTGACACCTTCGTGGGCGTCAACATCGGCAAGATTGACGGGGGGACCGCCTTCTCATCCGGGGCCTTCAAGGTTGACGGAGACCTGGGAGCCCTTGCAAAGACCGGCAAGATGTTCCGGCGCTACAGCGCTAAAAAGAAGGAAATGTCCACCAGCGATTATCTTAAAGATATGTTCGGCACGGTGGAGGAGCGGTTCCTGCCGGAAAAGGCCGAGGGCCTCGACTTTTCAATCGGCATCGACATCAAGGGTGATGACGGCGGCCAGTGGATGGTCGTCATAAAGGACAAGACCTGTACTTTGAAAGAGTCCCTTGAGGACGATGTTACCGTCAAGCTCGAGATCTTCAACGCCCGGGACTGGGTCGACCTCACCCTGGGGAAGGTCGATGCCCAGACCCTTCTCGCCTCGGGCAAGGGGGCCGTGCAGGGGGAGATTCTCATGGCCATGAAATGGGGCGAGATATTCGAAAAGTACAAGGACCCCATGGCCGGGGAGAAGCAGGAGCAGGAGCTCATTGTCTTAAAGAAGACAATTTCCGTGAACCAGCGGTTTGCCACCGGCCCCTACATGGGTAAGTTCCTCAACGGGCTGAAAAACATGAAGATCCTCGCGAACAAGTG
>CAZEPS010000320.1:0-4271 GCA_964514165.1 uncultured Leptospirales bacterium | reverse complement strand
TACATATTTCCCAACATTCTGGAATGACCCAATATTATTTACAAAAAAGGGGCCGTATTGGCTTCTTTTTTTATTCCTTATGACAGAGGATAACCATCCGGTTTGATTTTGCCGAAAAGGGATCTTTCAGAAAACTCCCGTAGAGTTGTTCGACAGCGAAACCGTTTTCGGTGAGAAACATGGTTAACTCATCGATGGTAAAGGTCCTCATGTAGTGCCGGTCCTCGATGACCTCGCTGTTATTCCCGCCGTTTATTCGGTAACGATAACTCACCTCCACAACCGACCTTCCGGGATGGTCAAGTAGCCTGAAACCCCTGTTTCTCTCAATTACATCATTGCCATGGTGAATTGTGGCAATATGGCTCATTTCCTTGGTCTTGATCTGCTCTATCGGAAGGCTGCTCCATATTTCGAGAACCATCCGCCCACCGTCTTTCAGGGCCCTCCAGGTGTTCCAGAGCGCCTGGTCTATCTCGGTGTTTTCCAGGAGGTAGTTAAAGGATCCGAACAGGGAGATAACGATGTCAAACTCCTCGTAAAAGTCAAAATCATTAATTGTGCCCTGGATAAACCTGATGTTTCCCGGGAAGCGTTTGCGGGCCACCTCGAGCATGTGAGGGCTCGAGTCCAGGCCGGTACACCGGATCCCGTATTTTGAGAGAAGACCCAGATGTTCCCCGGTTCCGCACCCGAGGTCAAGCAGGGAAGGGGCCTCCATGCCGGATAGATGAGACCGGATAAACGTAATATCGTTGTCAATTTCCCGGTGCGGCTTTTCAATGGAAAAATAGTATTCAGCCAGGTCGGTATATAGCCTCATCAGATTATCTCTTTGAATACTTCCCTGAAACGGGCACGAACCAGTTTTTCGACTTCTTCGGTCGTTTCCATGTTGAATATTTTTTCGACCATCTCCTCGCATTCCTTCATGCTGACAGAGCGGATTATCTTCTTCACCTGGTACATATAGGTTGGACTCATGGATAGCTTTCGGAAACCGAGGCCGAGAAGGACCATGGTGTACTGGGGCTCTCCGGCCATCTCCCCGCAGATCGAAATCGATGTGCCGCTCCTGTTGGCGGAATCAACAACAAGTTTGAGGAACCTGAGCACCGACAGGTTCAGGGGATTGTAGAGGTAGGCTATGTTCTCATTGATGCGGTCAACCGCGAGGATGTACTGCACCAGGTCGTTGGTACCTACGGAGAAAAAGTCAACGTGTTTCGCAAGGATATCGGCGTGGATTGCCGCCGACGGGACCTCTACCATGATTCCGATTTTGATGTCTCTGTTAAATTTTTTCCCTTCGCTCTCGAGCTGTTCCATGGCTTTGGAGGTGAGCATCTTTGCCTTGATAATCTCTTCCACGGTACTTATCATGGGAAACATGATCTTGACATTGCCGTAGACGCTGGCCCTGAGGATGGCGCGGATCTGTATAATAAAGAGCTCTTCGTTCTCAAGGCTGAAGCGGATTGCCCTGACCCCCAGGAAGGGGTTACGCTCCTTGTATGCGTTCGTGTAGGCGTAAACCTTGTCCCCCCCCACGTCCAGGGTACGGATAGTCACCGGCAGGGGTTTGAAGAACTCAACAACCCTCCGGTACTGCTGGTACTGGTGCTCCTCGTCCGGGAGCGACTTGTCCATGAAAAGAAATTCTGATCTGAAGAGGCCAATGCCCTGGGCCCCGTGGTTTTTTATTATCTCCATCTCTTCGGGGATCTCGATATTCCCGTAGATGAAAATGTCAACATCATCGGTGGTCTGGGCCGGCAGGTTGGTCAGTTTTGCCAGTTCCACTTCCAGCCTCTGGAAATCCTGCTGGTAACTCTCGAACTCTTCGATCTCATCACTGTCAGGATTAATTATTATCTGGCCGTGGACCGCATCCACGATGACCGTGTCCCCGGTCTTGATCATGGAGGTGCCGTTTATGGTTCCCACAATGGCGGGTATCTCCAGGGCCCTGGCCATGATGGCGGTGTGAGAGGTCTTTCCCCCCTTGTCGGTGACAAAGGCGAGGATAAGATCCTTGTCCATCAGGGCGGTCTCCGATGGCGTGAGGTCCGTCGCGAAAACGATGACCTCTTCGTTAATATCGGTTATGGAGGTGGTCTTTGTCTTCTGGAGATTGGAGATGAGCCTCTTGTTTATATCGGAGATGTCGATAATCCTTTCCCGCAGGTATTCGTCCTTTATGGTCCCGAGGCTGTTGATCAGTTCCAGGGAGATGTCGTTGATGACCCATTCCGCGTTCCGCTTCTCTTCGATGATGGTGCGGCGGGCCCTTTCAACGATGGCCGGATCTTCAAGCACCAGGATATGGCTCATGAAAATGTCGGACATTTCCCTGGAGAGGCTTTCGGCAATCTGCTGCTGGATTCCGATGATCTCCTGCTTGGTTTTCTCAAAGGCCTGTTCGAACCGGTCGACTTCGAAAACGATATCTTCGTCTGCTATACGGTATTTAGGTATTATTATCTTGTGGCCCTGGTAGACAAAGGCCTTGCCGATTTTAATTCCCGGTGAAGCGACGGTTCCAGATGTAATTCTTTTCGACATTGCTATTAAAATTCAGTAAAAATCATGGATAAAACGCAGGCACGGAAAGTCCGGCGGTTTCCTCGAATCCAAACATGATATTCGCCACCTGAACCGCGTTCCCCGCCTGTCCCTTGAGAAGATTATCAATCACGGTGGTGACAACCAGTTTCCCGGTACGTTCATCGAACAGGGGTCGTATCGCGCACCGGTTGCTTCCACGAACCTCGGCCGTGTTGAGTGATTTATCTGAGATGACAACGAATGGCTTTCCCCGGTAATACTCCCTGAACATATCAAGGAGCTTTTCCGTGTCATGCCCCTCAACAATATCCATATACATGGTAGTGAGGATTCCCCTGTTCAGCGGGACAATCTGGGGGACAAAAAGAACGCGGTGCTTTTTAACCCTGTCTTTGTTTATCTGATTTTCCACCTCGACCAGGTGCTGATGGCGCCCCTCCCGGTAGGTGTTCACGTTCTCGTGCCGCTGCGGATAGAGGTTCCCTTCGCCTGAACTCTTCCCGGCCCCTGAAACACCTGTCTTTCCGTCGCAGATGATAGTATCGGAGAGAACAATTCCCGCCTCAACAACCGGCAGCAGGCCAAGGATCATGCCGATGGCGAAACATCCCGGGTTGCCGATCACCGGCGCGCTCCGTATCATCTCGGCGTATTTTTCCGGGAGGCCGTAGACCGCTTCCGTGAGGATCTTTTCGGCCCGATGATCCGTGTCCATCCCCTTGTTCGTGGCGTAAACGGTGTAATCGTCGGTGCTCCCGAACCTGAAGTCACCGCTGAAATCGATGACCCGGACATCCTTGGAGTAAAACTGGTGGATCAGGTCCATCCCCGCCCGATCCGGCGTTGAAAAGAAAGCGATGTCAATCCCATCGTACCGAATCTCCTCGGGGCTATCAACGATCATGTCGCAGAAACCCCTGAGGTGGGGGAAAACATCGCTCACCGGCACGCCGGCGTCCTTTCTCGCCACAAGCTGTCCAATTTCAAATTCAGGATGCCTGAGGAGAATTTCAATCAGGCCGAGGCCCCCGAATCCGGTTGCCCCGATAATCGCGGCCTTCTTCATCGGGAATCCCTCCCGAAGGCGATTATGTCGGTAATTCCTGCCATGGTGGGTATGAGAATAGGCTCTGGCATTTGTGTCAAGAATAAAGATTTTTCTCGAGATAATTATGAAGGGACCACTATTAAACAAACAGGAGGTTCTCTTATAAAAAATGGATAAAATACTTTATTGATAAGCCTGAATTCAGCATGAACATGAAAGGAAAGATGTTCGGTAAAAGACTGTTGACAGGACCGGCAGTATTATGTCATGTAGGGGGATGAGGTTTGTGGCGGACTTTCACATCCATTCCCGTTTTTCCGTGGCCACGAGCAAAATGCTCGTTCCCGAGCACCTGGAGTACTGGGCCCGGGTCAAGGGGATTAACCTCCTCGGCACCGGGGACTGCCTCCACCCGGGGTGGCTTGACGAGCTCCGTGAAAAGCTCGTCCCCGCCGGTAACGGCTTCTATCTTCTCAAAGACGATTTCAGGCTCGAGGAGTCGAGGCAGCTCCGGGGAAAAAATATTCCATCCGGGGTCTGTTTCATGCTCACCGGGGAGGTGAGCAGCATATACAAGCGGGACGGCCGGGTGCGGAAGGTCCATAACCTCTGTGTATTCCCCGACTTCGAGTCCCTGGAAACGGTCCAGTCCCGG
>CAZEPS010000319.1:0-4280 GCA_964514165.1 uncultured Leptospirales bacterium | reverse complement strand
TTAGCGGTGACATGGTCGAAACCGGCCACGTGGAGCTCATCAGAAAAGTGAAAGGGAACGACCTCTCGTTCTGGATAGGGGGCGCACCGGAGGAGATCGCATTGTGGGGATCGGTGATCCGCTCCTTCGAGAAGGAGACCGGGACCCCGGTCCGTTTCGTGCGCCAGCCGACCTATTCCGACCAGCGCCTCCAGGGGCTCATGGTCTCCCTGGAGGCGAAACAGGCCGACCCGGACGTCTTCCTCATGGACGTCATCTGGATATCCCGGTTCTCCCGGTCCGGCTGGCTCGAACCCCTGGACCCGTATATCGAAGGGGACGATTTTTCCACGGAGGTGTTCTTCCGGAACGTCCTCGACCAGAGCGACCGCTTCGGGGGAAAGCTTTACGCCCTGCCGGTCTTCATAGACGTGGGGCTCCTCTACTACCGGAAAGACCTCCTTGAAAAGTACGGCTACCGATCCCCCCCGGAAACCTGGAACGAACTGCGGGTCATGTCAGAAACGATACTGAAGGGGGAGGACGACCCGTCGCTCACCGGTTTCCTCTGGCAGGGGGTCCAGTACGAAGGGCTGATCTGTACCTTCCTCGAGTTTATCGTATCCCATAACGGCACGCTCCACGACGGCGAAACACTCCTTCCCGAAAGGCCGGGAAACCGGGAGGGCCTCGCCTTTATGCGGAACCTGATTCACGAATACCGTATCTCGCCGGCGAACACCTACACCGAGATGAAAGAGGAGGAGGTGCGGAGGGCCTTCCAGCGGGGAAACGGGGTTTTCGAGCGGAACTGGCTCTACGCCTGGAACCTCCACCGCCGTGAGGGGTCACCGGTGCGGGGAAAGGTGGCCATGGCGAAGCTCCCCCACGCCCCGGGGGCCCATTCCGCTTCGGCACTGGGGGGATGGCACGTGGGCCTCTCCCGCCACTCCGACCGGAAGGATGACGCCTGGGGGCTGATACGGTACATCCTCTCCCGGGAAACCCAGGCCGCCATGGTGCTCGAGGTGGGATGGCACCCGGGCAGGAGCGACATCTACGAATCGGAAAAAATCAGGAGGGAAATTCCCCAGGCGGACCTGGTACGGGAGATCTTCGCCGGGGCGGTGAACCGGCCGGCCCTCCCCTACTACACCCAGGTCTCCCAGGTCGTGCAGCTCCACGTGAACAACTGCCTCATGGGGAAGGTCAGCCCGGAACAGGCCATACAAAACATTCACCGGGAGTACCGCGGAATAACGAGGGTCTATGAAGAATAAAAGGGGCGAAATCTACACCGGGGCCGAGACCAGGCGGGGGCTCCTGTTCAACCTCCCCATGGTCATCTTTGCCGCGGCCTTCATCCTGGTGCCGGTCATCGGGACCCTGTACTCGAGCCTGTCACGGGACGTCACCTTCATGGCCCGGGACTTCGTCGGCATTCAAAACTACGCGCGCCTTTTCACCGATTCCCGGTTCTGGCAGGCGACCTTTTTCACCTTCTCATTCGTCGCCGTTTCGGTGCTGGTGGAACTCGTGCTCGGGATGATCTTCGCCCTGGTGCTGAACGAGGCCCTGCCTGCCCGGGGGGTATTCCGGGTGGCCATGCTCATCCCCTGGGCCATACCGATCGCCATCGCGGCCCGGATATGGGAGCTCATCTACAATTACGAGTTCGGCCTCCTGAACTTTCTTTTGATGAACGCCGGCGTTATCGACGGGCCGGTGAACTGGCTCGGCACCCCGGGGGCGGCATTCTTCTCGGTGGTGGTAAGCGACGTGTGGAAGACCACCCCCTTCATGACCGTCATACTCCTGGCCGGGCTCGCCACCATACCGGCTGACCTCTACCGCCAGGCGATGCTCGACGGCGCCGGTATGGCCCGGCGCTTCTTCAGTATAACGATACCGATGCTGAAGCCGGTGCTGGTGGTTGCCCTCCTCTTTCGATCGATAGACGCAATCAGGATATTCGACATGATCTACGTGCTCACCGGGGGCGGCCCCGGCGGGAGCACCAGTTCCCTGTCGGTCTACGCCTACGACGCCTTCATCGCCGGGGACTTCGGGTACGGATCCGCCATCTCCCTGGCGGTCTTCGTTGCCGCCGGGCTTTTATCGGTGCCCTACATCAAATTCGGGAAATTTTACGAGGAGATAGGATGAGCTACGAAGGGAAAAAGAAGATAATCCTCGGGGCCGGGGCCCTGGTGATGCTCGTTTTCTGCCTGGCCCCCTTCGCCTGGATGGTGACGGTCTCCCTCACGGACAATCCTGATTTTCTATTGCCCGGGGCAGACTATTCCCTCTCCCTGTCGAATTACGCCACCGTGCTCACGAGCGGCTCCCTTCACCTGCTGGAATACCTGAAAAACAGCCTCATCGTGTCGGCCGTGTCCGCCCTCTTCGCCATGACCTTCGCCGGCCTGTCGGCATACGCCATCACCAGGATCGCCTTTCCGGGGCGGGTAATCATACCGGTGGTCCTCCTCGGGTTTTCCATGTTCCCCCAGATCAGCATCGTGGGATACCTCTTCCGCATGATGACCGGGCTCGGGTGGATAAACACCCACAGCGCCCTGATCTTTCCCTACATCACCCTGGGGCTCCCCCTGGCCCTCTGGATGATGCTGAGCTATTTTTCCCGGCTCCCGAAAGACCTCGACAACTCGGCCCGCATCGACGGGGCCGGGCGAGTTACCATTTTATGGAAGGTGCTCCTCCCCCTGGCGCTGCCCGGGGCCCTGTCGACCACCCTGCTTATATTCATCTACTCGTTCAACGAGTTCCTCTTCGCCCTCATGCTCACCATAGATTACCGTGCCCGAACCGTGCCGGTGGGGATTGCCCTGTTCGAGGGGCTCCACGGGCAGACCCCCTGGGGGCAGATCATGGCCGCCTCGGTGATCGCCACACTGCCGGTGCTGGTGCTCTCGGCCATCTTCCAGCGTTACATTGTACAGGGACTAACCGAAGGAGCGATAAAAGGATAATGGACATCAGACTTGAAAACATCGGAAAGACCTTTTTCACCCTCAAGCGGGGGCGCATCGAAGCCCTGAAGGATGTCAATCTCACCATTAAAAAGGGGGAATTCTTCGTGCTCCTGGGGCCGAGCGGATGCGGCAAGTCGACCCTCCTGAACATCATCGCCGGCATCGAGAAAAACAGCACCGGCCGGGTCAGCATCGGGAACAGCCTGGTTTCGGACGCCGAAACCAGGAAATACCTCCCCCCCGGCGACCGGGACATCGCCATGGTGTTCCAGAGCTACGCCCTGTATCCCCACATGACCGCGTATGAAAATATCTCGTTTCCCCTCCGCATGGCCCGGACCCCGAAAGACGAGATTGACCGGAAGGTCCGCGGGGCCGCGGAAAAGCTCCGCATATTAAATCTTCTGGACGCTAAACCGGGGGAGCTCTCCGGGGGGCAGCGCCAGCGCATAGCCCTGGGGCGGGCCATCGTGCGCCAGCCGAACGTCCTCCTCCTGGACGAGCCGTTGTCTAACCTGGACGCCCTGCTGCGCATCGACATGCGGGCGGAACTGAAGAAGCTCCAGCGGGACCTTGACCTCACCACCGTGTACGTGACCCACGACCAGACCGAGGCAATGTCCCTCGGGGACCGGGTCACCGTGCTCAGGGACGGTGTGGTGATGCAGACCGGGACCCCGGAGAAGATTTACCGCGAGCCCTCGAGCGTATTCGTTGCCGAGTTCATGGGGACCCCGCCGATGAACATCCTCCGGGGGGAGCCGGCCGGGGCGGTACGGAAGGCCCTTGACCTCCCCGCCCGGGAAGCTGAAGAGAACCCTGTTCTCGGCATCCGGCCGGAGCATATCGAGGTCGTCCCGGCAGGGGGCGGGAATGACGGCCCCGGCCGGCTCACGGGCAGGCTCGAGATGATCGGCGACCTGGGGAGCGACTTCATCCTCTACGTCGACTTCCTGGGGGAGCGTGTCATCGTGAAGAGCGCCGAAGAGGGGGACCTCCGTGAAGGGGACGATGTTTCTCTCAACATCAACCCTGAGAGAGTGTACCTTTTCCACGGGGACACGGGGAAGGTCCTTGAAACAAATTAATTGGTTTTAACTGGTTTTGTAGATATACCCTTTATTTGAAGCCCTGGTGGAGGCGGACACGTTCATCACACCCCTTCCCCGCCCAAACAAAAGGGGCTCTGACCCTCGATTTTCGACAATTTTCTAAAAAAAGGCTCTGACCCTCGATTTTTTTTTAAAAATTTCCCCCTCTCAATCGTATTAATAATAAACACTTACGGAGGAAACCATGCCTCGA
>CAZEPS010000318.1:0-4295 GCA_964514165.1 uncultured Leptospirales bacterium | reverse complement strand
GCCGTCTTTGTCCCGGGCCGGTTTCCAGGAAAAGGTGAAATCCATGGTTTCGCCGCCGCCGGTGGACCGGGCCTGGTCTGCCTGGGCCAGCTCCGGGGGGCCCGGCGGGGTGTTGGTCTTTGTCCTGATCTCGTTGCTCGGGACCGATTCGGCCCCCTCTTTGTCCACCGCCGTGATCCGGAAATAGTACCGCGTCTTCTTCTTCAGCCCCAGCACCCGGTGGGAGGTCCCGCGGACCGTGGCGATCCGTTTATATTTTTCCCACGGCTTTATCTTCATGTAGACCCGGTACTTGTCCGGCTTCCGGTACGGGGGATACCAGTCGAGCCTTATACTGGTGGTGTCGGGGGTGCTCCGGAGCCCGGTGGGGTTGGACCGGCTCATGAAGAGAACCGAGTCCCGGGCTATCTCGAACTCATCGGGCTTATTGATGTTCTTTCTGAAGGTGTAGGTCCGCTGGTCCTCGTCCACCAGGTACGCCTCGAAGGACCTGCCGGTATTGAGCCGCACGTACCGCTTCCCCATGTACAGGTCGGTGTAGAGGATCCGCATCAGGCTGCCACGGTTGAACCGCTGAACTGTCCCGTCATTCTTCCTCAGGGTTATGGTATAGAGGGAATCGTTGACAATGGTCCCCTAGTGAATGGAGCCGTCCTTTAAAAACAGATATTCCGCGTACGCGGGTACGGCCTTTATCAGCAGGAGTATCGCTACGGCTGGTATATAATATTTCATGGCGGACAGGTTTATTGTACAACAGATTTAAAAATGAGGATGTATTTCTATCTGGCTATCTTGCTGTTTATACCAATTTCATCTCATTTATACAAAAAAGACAATTACTTTTTCATCACAAACAAGAAAAGTTTAGAACTTTTCTATTACAGAAAAGGAAGTTAAACAAGACGCAAAGAAGCACTCTACCGGTGAAATTCATAAAAAAATGAGTTGTAATCGTTTACCCTGATACACTATAGTCATGCCTTCTTTTGCCCTTAATGAAGAAAATATCTTCACGCGAACGGATACGGAGGTCGTACAATGCGCATTTCAGTCTTGCAGAAAACACTCCACCTTGCCCTTCCGGTGATACTCGCAATCGCCATTCTCTCCCCCGCCAGGGGAAATAATAAAGGACTCCATCCTGAATCTCAAAGGTATATAGATTCGGTTATTAAAGACGAAATGATAGACCTCCACATCCCCGGCGCTGTACTATCCATTGTCAAAGATGGTGAAGTAGTATATAAAAAAGGTTATGGTTTCGTTGATATGAAGGACCGCAAACCGGCAGATCCGGACAACAGCATCTTCTATGTCGGATCGGTCTCCAAGCTTGTTACCGCAACCGCTGCCATGCAGCTTTACGAGCAGGGAACGCTTGACCTCGACCGGGACGTTAACGAATACCTGAAGGACTTCTCCATCGAAAACAGTTTTAAAAACCCGGTCACTCCCTTTAACCTCATGACCCATACCGCCGGTTTCGAGGAACGGACCACAAACATGATTGAAACTGATCCTGACAACAGGAAATCACTGAAAGATTACCTGGCATCAGGTCAACAACCGGGGATAGAGCCACCCGGGAAATACCTGAGTTACTCAAATTACGGCATGACCCTGCTCGGCTACCTGGTCCAGGAGATATCCGGCGTACCTTTTTCCGACTATGTGAACAGGAACATCCTGACTCCCCTGGAGATGGAAAACAGCAGTTTTGATATCACGCCCAAAATGAAGAAAAACCTGGCCCATGCATATTCTTATAAAAATGGAAAATTTGAAAAAATTCAATGGGTTAATCTCATCGTCAAGCCGGCCGGCTCTTTTATTTCAACCGCGGACGACATGGCCAGTTTCATGATTGCTCATTTACAGAAGGGGGAATTCAAGGATAATAGAATTCTCGACAGGACTACAGCGGTTACCATGCATTCCCGGCAGTTTTCGCACCATCCGAAACTGGCAGGATGGTGCTACGGGTTTTACGAGCGGTTTCACGGCGACTACCGGCTTATCGAACACGCCGGTGACATCGCCGGTTTTGCGTCGCTCCTCGCCCTGATTCCCGACGAAGACTTCGGCCTTTTCATATCAAGCAACGGCGGCGAAGGGTTCAGTATGTTCAAGTTCAGGGAGCGGGTCCTCACCCGCGTCCTTAACCGTTTTTATCCGACCATACCCGCAGTGCCAGTTAAACCAGACGTTCCGAAAAATGAAGACATGGACCGGTATGGTGGAGTGTACCGGGTAAACCGGTATTCCCGGCTTTCATTTGAGAAAATATCCGCCCTGCTACTGACCGGAAGCATCGAGACATCTGACAGGGGTTATATTACCTTCAACTATCCTGCCATTGTGAATGAGGAGCCGACCCGGTGGGCAATGGTGGAACCTCTGCTTTTCAGGCGTGTAGACGCAGACGAATACATGGCTTTCATGGAAGACAGCCGTGGAAGGATCACCCACATGAATACCCACTACATGACACCCATGAATTTGGAACGTGCCCCCTGGTATGACAGCCCGAAGTTTCAATCTGTCCTGATTGTGTTCATGGTGCTGATGTTTATTACGGCTTTTATCGGATGGCCCTTGCTGGTGCTGATACGAAAGCTGAAGAAGAGCAGTTACCGCTCCACGGGCCCTGAAAAAAAGGCCCGGATTGTTATCGGTACGGCCTCTTTTCTGAATATCCTGTTCATAGCCGGATTTTCCGCGATAGTGTCAGCTGCCATGATGGGCTCTCTCGCATCAATGGACGCGATAATGACGTTTTTTCTTACACTTCCGATTATCGCCGCCATATTGACCCTGGCCGGGATAGTGTGCGCCTGGCTATCATGGAAAAAGGGGTACTGGTTCCTATTTGGCAGGATCCACTATACGGCAGTGGTGGCGGCGAACCTGGTGTTCATCTGGTTTGCCTGGCACTGGAACCTGCTGGAATACCACCTGTAGGAAGCTCTGACCCCGTATTTTTCCGATAAGAATCGATATTTCCTATGCTCTGACCCCTGAAAAAGAAAAAAACACCGATAACAATCGGTGAAATTGACAATTCTGAGGGGTCAGAGCCCCCAAACCGAGATATTGCCTGTGATCTACCGATAACTATCGGTAAAATCGACAAAATCTGGGGTCAGAGCATCAGTAATCTGCGAATTCTACTGATTTACAGCCTCCAGCAGACGCTTCCCGTTCTCGTAAAAAACCTTCCGGTAAAACTCAGGTGAAAGATTATACTTCACCAGCGCCTCAATCTCCACCTCCCGGGGAATGGAGAGAAAGGGGAAATCTGATCCGTAGAGGAGCCTGTCCTGGTATTTCTCAAGGTACTCAGGCCCCAGATTGTAGGTCCAGGGGAGATCCGGAAGAAAAACAAAGGCTGTATCGAGATAGATGTTCGGATACTCATCCAGAAGTTCAAAAAACTTCCGGTATTCGAGACCGCCAAGGTGGGCCACATTGACACCCAGTTCCGGGAACTTTCTAAGGACCTTCATGAACGAATCGTAGCCCACATACTCGTTCGGTATGGGGCCGGTGCCGGCATGGAGGAGGATACGCTTCGTTTTATCGACAATGGTTTCATACAGGGGATAGAGCCGCCGGTCATGGGGATAAAACCGCTGCACCAAAAGGTGGAGCTTATATCCGAGGACCCGGGGATGGGAGAGAAATTCCTCCATGAATTCCGGGTCGTGTTCGTCCCCGGGGTGGAACGCGCCGAAGCAGTAGATGTCCGGGTTCTCCTCAAGTATCTTCAGGTTCCATCGATTGAGCTCTTCCGCGATCCCCTCCTTGTGGGCGTAGGTGGAGTAGACGATTTCCCGAACATTGTTCTGCCGTAGAAAATCGATACATCCTCGATAATCAAAATCGCATATCAGATCAACACTGTAGGTTTTACTGAAGTAATCGCGAATAGCCTTGAAAAGGCGATCAGGGAAGAGGTGAGTATGGAAGTCTATTATTTTTTCAGGGATCATGCCTGGGGAACGTCACAGTACTGAAATATCATTCATCGATAGTTACGCCACGGGAGGTGAAAGATATACCCTGCTGGCCCCGTGAGCCTATCATTACTGTCTCAATTATCGGTTTATTTACTTTAGAATGAGCGTACCATTTCACAAGAAAATTTGCGCCAACACCCCCTCGCCTGTCTGTTTCTTTTATACCTATATTATAAGTCTCAAATGGCTTGATGATTTTCTTGTTATTTTTTATAAACCTTTGTATCAGCTTTCCTGATGTATTATAATAATCTATGGCATAGACGACAATGG
>CAZEPS010000317.1:0-4302 GCA_964514165.1 uncultured Leptospirales bacterium | reverse complement strand
CGGCGGCGCAGCTAAAGCAGGATTTTGTTATCGGAGAGATGCCGCTCAGATGCCCGGCAAGCTGAGAAACGGTCCGGCCGAGCTTTTCGGGAATCTGTTCGCACCAGATAAGCCCCAGTCCCAGTGTTTGGGCGGTTATTATAAGCGTTTCTATATTGCCGCGAAGCTTATCCGGCTCGTGCATAACTTCTGAAAGCCTGCCCTGTACGTCAATTACGACCAGACACGCGGAATCTCTATCGAGCATTTTTTCTCCCGGAGTTTTGCTTAGATAACTTTAGGCTGTCGGGTATTATAATCCGACAATGCGGATTGTCAAGTTTACCCTCGGAACGCGAGGGTTTGCTTCCGCGGTTTTTTGTTCCGCTTCCGGGGAGGTCAGCACGGGTTTGACCGGCTGAGGCGGAAGCGCGGAGGATGACTCGACGGGACCGGACGCGGATCGCCCCCCGGCCTCTTTTAGCACCGAGACAAGGGCGGCGTATTCGGTATGTTCGCTGCCGGTAACCGTGTTGAAAAACATCACAACGTCGTCCGGAGTCGCCGAAGCGATTATGACATTATCGTCTACTCTCTCACTGTGGATCACAAAAGAAGTTTCGCTGAAACGGTCCCATATCCGCGAAAGTTCCTGAACCAGCAGCCCCGCGGAGATCACGTCGGATTGTATGCGATAGGTGCCCGACCGCACCTGCCGATCGGGTATCGTCTTGTCGATAAGCCCGAGGCTGAAGATCGCTTTCTCAACGAAGGCGGTAACCTGTATTACCTCCTCGGCGTGCAGTTCCAGTGTTGCGTAGATCGGTTCGGTCGGTACGAATTCGGCTTCCATCATACGGACTGTTTCGGTGGTTTTGCGGCGGTCGATGGCCGGTTTGACCGCGGGTTTTTCGATAGTGAATTCTCTCGGTGCCGGTTCGGGGGGAACGATAATATTGAAAATAATTATCGCCATTACGCTCACAAGAGCGATCATTGCCGCGGCGGTATAAATCTTTCTTATAAGCAGGTGTTTCGCTCCGCTTGATTCGGCTTTGGCGGTTTCATATTCGTCGAGAATGAGTTTTCTTTCGAGTCTTCTCTTAATCCGCTCGGCCGTGTCGGCAGGGGCCTTGTCATCCGGAAGGGCGTTTAAGAGTCTTTTCTGACGGGCGAGCATAGTCAGCTTTCGGTTTATAGACTCATCGTGTAAAAGCAGCCTCTTAAGCTCGGTTTCACTCCGGCCGCTCAAAGTGCCGTCGATATATTCGCTTAAAAGCAGATCAATGTCTTTGTTTTCAAATTCACTCATTTGTCAACCTGATTTTCATCAGAGCGTTATACTGCTGCCGATTGAGTTTTCCTGTTTTATGCGCGGTAAACAACTTTAATATTCAGGTTTACACATTTCAACGCGGGCATTTTCTACCCTAAAGGGTATAAAACTCTAAAGCAGTTCTTCAAGTATCTCACGCAGCCTGCTTCGAGCACGCGCTATCCTGCTTTTTACCGTACCTATCTCGGTTTCAAGGGTTTCGGCAATGTCTATATAATTCATCCCTTCGATATCTCTCAGGACTATCGCGGCCCGGTGGTCATCACTCAGCCGGCCGATGGCGTATAATAGGATTTCACGCACTTCTTTGTTCTGAGCGGTCAGCAAAGGGTCGGCTTCGGTTTCGTCAGTCAGGTAATTCTTAAGTGCGGCAGCGGCGCCGTCCTCATTTTCCGACTGAGAAGATTCAAGAGAAAGCGTCTTAATCCTGAATTTTCTCTTATTGTAGTTATAGGTCAGGTTGACCGCGATCCGAAACAGCCAGGTATAGAAACTGCTTTTACCTTTAAAAGAGCTTATCTTCTCTATTACTTTGACAAATGTTTCCTGCGTAAGTTCCGCGGCATCTTCATAATCAGAGCAGATTTTGTAAATTACGTTAAAAAGGCGGTCCTGATACTTGACAATAAGGGTCTCCATTGCCGTGGAATCCCCCCGCTGACACCTCTCCACGAGCACGGAATCCTCAAGGCTCAGGTTCCCTGTCTGTGATTTCATCTGCTCATCTTCTAACTGCAAATATCAGTGCCTCCGTGCGTTTATCTGCTTTTTCCGGTGATTTTACTAATCAAAACATAACATATTACATCAAACGGGCTATTTTACAACGTAATTCAGGAAAGAATGGATAAATGAGCGGGGGAATTATTATTTAGGGTATTCAATCTCGTATATATCCGAAAGTCTTTTCTGGTCCGGCCTTATGAAAGTCGCTTCCAGAAGATAGCTGCCCCTGCCGACCTGTGAATCCATCTGAAGCTCGAAATGGTAACACCTAAGATAATCCTGCCAGTGTGCGTTGTTCGTTTTCGCCTCTGTCAGGTCGAAATCGCCCCAAATCGCTATCCTTTTGCCTTTTATCTCGGCGGAAAGCGTTTGGCGGGTGTACAATTCCAGACGAAAAATGCCGTGATATTTTATCCTGCACTCGAAATGATCCAATAGATCGATATAAGCCTTGAGCTTCTGTTTGCCGTCGGAATCGACTATGATCTCGGTCAGCCCGACCAGCCGAATGGAGACCGGCTCGAAACACGCCTTGGCCGGTTTGGAGTCGGTTTTGCCGCTCACTCGGGCGGTATTTGTCCCGTCGTTTCGGGCCTGCTCCTGACAACCGGCAAGGAGCATCAAATTAGCCGCAATTATTGTTAAAATCAGCCGTTTCAATACATTTCCCCCTTTACAGTATCATTAACACGTTCACAGGTCCTCGTCGAGCAGGTGTCCGAGCCTTCTCTTTTTAGTGCTCAGATATTCCCGATTATGTCTGCCGGGTTTAGCCCTGAGCGGAAGCTGTTTGACCACCTTTATGCCGTAAACCTCAAGTCTGCTTACTTTTTTCGGATTATTGGTGAGAATTTCTACATTTTTCAGCCCCAAATCCCTGCAAATTTGTGCCCCGACGCCGTAATCGCGTTTATCAGCCATAAAACCGAGCCTCAAATTGGCATCCACCGTGTCGAATCCCTGCTCCTGGAGCTTATACGCGTGCAGTTTGTTCACCAGGCCGATCCCTCTGCCTTCCTGCCGGAGGTAAATAAGAGCGCCTTTGCCCCTTTTTTCGATCTTTTCCATCGCCGTTACGAGCTGATAGCCGCATTCGCAGCGCTGCGAGTGAAACAAATCACCCGTCATGCACTCACTGTGTACCCTTATCAGCACCGATTCTTCCTGTTCGGGCACTTTGCCGTTTTCATCGAGGATTCCGATGCCGCCTTTGCAAAGGGCCAGGTGTGGTTCGGTGGTCTGGGGGCTTACATAAGCGATTAGGTCGAATTCGCCGTAATCGGTAGGCAAATGGACGGTTTGTATCCGTTTTATGTGGGTTTCACGCTGAAGGCGGAATTCGATGAGTTTGGCGATGGAGGTCATTTTGAGATTGTGCTTTTCGCAGTATTTTTCAAGGTCGGGCATTCTGGCCATTTTTCCATCGTCCCGGATAATCTCGCAGATCACACCTGCGGGCCGCAGCCCCGCCGCGGTCATCAGGTCGATAGCCCCTTCGGTCTGACCGGCACGTACGAGCACGCCGCCTGTTCTTGCACGAAGCGGGAAAATATGGCCCGGCCTGGCAAGATCAGAGGGCCTGGTTGCAGGTTCGGAGAGTATTTTTATCGTCCTTGCCCGGTCCGAAGCGCTGATTCCGGTGGTTATGCCGGCTGCCGCGTCAACGGTTACCGTAAAGGCGGTGCCGAGTTTGGCGGTGTTCTCCTGCGTCTGCATGTGCAGGCCGAGCTCGTCGCAGCGGTTTTCCGTCAGCGGTACGCAGATCAGGCCTCTGCCCATGCTGATCATAAAATTTACCGTCTCCGGGGTTATATTCTCGGCGGCGCAGACCAGATCGCCTTCGTTCTCGCGGTCTTCGTCGTCCACCAGCACGATCATACGACCGGCCTTGAGCTCTTCCAGAATTTCAGGTATCTCGGATATCATAAAAAATCAAAATAACGGCGAATACACTATTATACTGCTCCCGATTGAGAAACAGTTATCATATTATAAAAGACCTTTTCATACAAGCCGAATCTTATAATATACTGCTCGCGCGATTGAGTTTTTCCCGTTTTATACGCGGTAAATGACATAAGCACAATCATTTAATTCAAACTGACCGAGCAAATTAACAGGTTTATTATTTGCTGATCATATTTGCCTCAAAAATGAACTTAAAAACCCAAAAGTGTCATTCCGGACTTGATCCGGAATCCAGACCGTTAAAGATGGATTCCCGCTTCCGCGGGAATGACACATTGTCGTATATCTATATT
>CAZEPS010000316.1:0-4303 GCA_964514165.1 uncultured Leptospirales bacterium | reverse complement strand
ATACCATTCGGCGTAAAAGAAAAATGTAGCGTTTTTTTCTGCGCAGGCCCTAACTGCCTTGGAATTCTTTCCGGCTCCTGAAACTCAAGTGTTTTCAGTACCAACTCTCTCGAAGTCATTTGTCTGTTTCCCATTGGATTATTATTGTAAAGTCATGATTTTGCTAATTGTTTATACCAAGCAAAATATAAGACAATCAAGGAAGCCAAAAACAGCAAAAAGGTCCCCAGGAACCCCAACCAGTTATGGATGACCAGCTGCATCGGCCATAAGAACAATGTCACCAGCCATACAATGGCAAACGGCAGACTGATTAGATTGAAGTACATTTCTTTTCGCAATGCCGCTCGCTGGACATTATCAATCGCGTGTTTGGCCGGTCCCCAGACACCATACGGCTTTACCGTGCGATAGTAATGCTGCAGCACATCGAGTGAAGGCGGAGGAAACAGCAGGACCGCCGCGACTGTCGCGACGAGGTTAATGGCTACAATGACAAGAAACATGAAAATCTCATTATATATGACGTCTCCGTACAGATTGAACAGCCAGGGCATTAATGCTTTATAGCCTATGGAACCTGCGACCCCTAATATCCAGGCAAATCCAAATGCGCCGCCCCCGAGACGCCACCAGTAGTGCATCAAAGTGCCCGAAATGACTCCCGCCGAGCCGACCCCCATTACAATCCAGGCCCACATGTCATTGAGGCTCTTGCTGTAGAGGCCAAAGAGCCAACCTGAAGCAACAAGAAAAATGGAAAACATCCAGCTGATACATATGAGCTCGGCATTGGAAGCTTTTTTTCGGATATAGCCCTGGTACAGATCCCGTGTAAAAAAGGCCGTTGTGGAATTCACCGTAGAGTCAAACGTTGACATAAAGGCGGCCAGCAGAGCAATGATGATAATACTTCGAAATCCCGCCGGGACCTGGAACAAAACAACTGAAGGGAGAATTCGTTCCGGATCAATATTGCCGTCAAAACCAATCAGCTGCAGCTTCTGGATCCATTTTTCGCCTAACAATTGCTGCAATTGAGTGATAAAGTCAGGAGAAAAGTTTTCGGGATTATAACTGATATTGGCTAACGTATTTGCCCAGCCCGTTTTGCCTATGTGTGGAAATTGTGTTTTGATCAGTTCCGCAGTCTGGGTGATCTGGGTACTGTTCTGCGTGAACAGGTCGCTTACCATATAAATGCCCAAAACCGCAAAGCCGATCATCATCGGCCATCGAAACATCATCAGCGTGCCCCAGGCGAAAGTCAGCTTCCCGCAATCCCTGTCATTTCTTGCGCCAAAATACATCGGAGCTGCACCTGCACCGGTTCCGGCTAAAAGATTTCTCAAAAGATAAAAAAAGGCAAACATCACAAGATATTCATATTGTTTGAATTCTCCTCCTGCCGACATCTCCGTTTTCCATTGCGGATAAGAGGTTATCCATTGGGAGTTATTGGTAACCTGTTCGGCCAGGATTCGGATTTCTTCGAGACTTTCTATCCTGAAAAAGGCCATAACGGAAATGACCAGAACCACAATCAAGATGAAGAAACACTGGATAATATCCGTATAAACAACCCCATAAAATCCCGAAACTACGGTATACGCGGTTGCGACGACAATCATTGTCACTTCACATTGAAGCGGGGTAAAGGGGACAAAAGTCGAGATGAAAAGCCCGACAGCCTTGATGAACATGCCCAGCATGGCGGCACTTGTTACGAGAGCCGCCACCGCGGTAGTAATGCGGGAAAATCTGGCTCCCGGTGTATCTCCGAACCGAAAGATCAGATATTCCGCCCCGGTGACACATTGCGACCTTCGATGCCACTTGCCTGCCCACAGCATGGGAATAACCATCAAAAGACAGGCTCCCCCTCGAAATTCCACAAAAAGCCCCCTGGGACCGAGCATATATAGAAAGGCGATAATAATCATGCTCCCGGAGATACTGAACCACGAGGCGGAACCGCTAAAGGCCAGTGCCCACCAAGGCAGGTTTCGACCGGCCAGAAAATAATCTTCTACACTGCCGGAAGCCCGTTTACGAAGGTACAGGCCCAAACCGATCAGTGAGAGGAAATAAGCGGAAATGATTACATAATCCAGGCGACTGAGATATTCCATGCATACGTCCTTGTATTAATATTTCACGATTTCATAGGCGGCTTCAAGAAAGGCGTCCACAATCTCAGGTTTGGCCCCTGCGGTGATCGCACCGCCGCTGCAGAGAATGAACTTCTGATTCTGATTCGCAGCTTCAAAGCAGTATTTGATTTTTTTCTTGAGAGATTCAGGTGTCCCTTCGATGAAGTCATAGATGGGGTGCGGATTGCCGCCAAGGATTACATCAGGAAGGGCCCTGCGAAATTCCTTGATATCGATATTGGGTGAAAACCCCATCAGCTCATCAATACCGAGCCTATTGAGTTTTTCGATTCCGTCGGCTGGCATATCGCCGTCTGTGTGAAGACCGCACACGGACCTTCCTTTCCACGCTTCGACTAATTTGCCGGTATAAGGTATGACGAATTCATCAAACAGGTCCGGCTGAAGATACGCACAGTAATCCTCACCGATATCGATCTTATCAAAAAGGTTATTTTCTCTATTGTAGTGGCCCCAGGTCTTCTCCTGGTATTCGAGCCATTCGAGATTTCGCTGCGTCAAAAACTCAAAGATCTGGTTGACCTTGTCCGGCTTGTCATATAGGTCTATGAAGAATTTTTCCGTCCCGCGAAACAGGGAAAACAGGTCCATCGTACCTGTACAGCCGTGGTAGAAGCTGGCCGCCTTTTCTTTCGGGAGCCTTTTATTATAAAAATCAACGGCCTTTTTCAGGTTTTGTACGCCTTTTAAATCCTCGATCTTCGTATGGCTGGCGTATTTATCGAAGTTATCCAGTGATTCTTCGAGGATGAGCGCATTGTTTTTGCCGGTGTCGGCATGAAATCGCCTAAAATCGAAGTAAAGATCGCCTAAATCCACACCCACCTCGTAGTCACGCAGGCCATAGAATCTGTCGTCCACCTTTTTCTGAGCCTGGTACTGAACTTCGAGGTCTGTTGCATATTTCCGGGGATTGACCCCGGTGAAATCCCAAACAAAAGTCTGGTCAAGCCATAATCGAAATGGTGCATAATCTACCTGCTCTCCACGAGCCAATTTGCGATAACGTTCAGGGTTTTCTTTTAGAAAGTCAATTGGTGCCTTCATTCCGTATTCCTGTTAAAGTAAGTGAGAATTTGAAATATATGGTCGCTTATCAGCTGGGATTTCCCATATAACATTGTATAACTTAGATCAGCTACTCCGCTGAGCCTCTTTTCCAATAGAATATCAAATCTGTCTCAAAAACTCAAGCTTTTTCGATGCTACTCGAAGTCTTTTTATCCAAAATAGTCGTAAAAAAGGAGTATTTTATGATAACAAATAGACGTCAATTTCTCCAATCTTGTGCAGTCACAATAGGGGTTAGTCATTTTATGAATATTAAAAGTCAAGCCCAAAGCCCCCCTGCATCTATTATAAGAAATAATACCAACCCAAATGTATTGGTCATTATGTGCGATCAACTGTATTCCAAGGCATTAAGTTGTTACGGCGGACCCGTTGACACGCCAAATATTAACCGTATTGCGAATGAAGGAGTTCGTTTCTCGCAGGCAACTTGTCCAACCCCCACCTGTTCACCCAGCCGGGCAACATTTGTTACCGGTATGTACCCTCATGCTCACGGAGTTGTTGAAAACATTCATGCTCAGCGACAACATGGATTCACGCCCGAGGATACCACAACAGAAAAAATACTTTTCGAAGACGGTTATCATACTCATCATTTCGGTAAATGGCACTTGGAAGGTGACAACCCCCTGCCATATTATCCGCAGATGTATAGAACAGAAGCCGAATATCGGGATGAAATGGCTTGCACTTTCGAAAAGATCAAACGCGAATATACGGGCGAAGCCATGGACTGGTATGGAATGCCCTTGCCTGTCGAATTGACTGAAACTATGAAAAATGCAGTTGAGATTTCAGAACAGATACCGTATTGGAAAAGATGGCAATTCTCCGAATTTTTTACCAAGATTGGCCACTTTAAATTACCGTTGGATTTGCACTTCGACATCAGAATTCGTGAAAAGGCAATTTCGAAATTCAAAGATGTGCAATGCTCCGATAAACCTTTTATGCTAAGGATTTGTAATAAAATAAGTTAATCATTTTTGTGTTATATTGTCGATATAATTCCAATGAACAACTTTGAAGAGGTCGTCAGCGCGATCAATAAAAAA
>CAZEPS010000315.1:2672-4313 GCA_964514165.1 uncultured Leptospirales bacterium | reverse complement strand
AGGGCTTGACCGTGACCACGTGGCGGTTGACCCGTATGACGGCATAGGAACGGGCGCCGGTGCTTATCTTGGTACCCTGGGGGAGCCGCATCCCCGGGGTAAGGGGGGCCCGCCAGGCGTTGCCGGTTTTAAACGCCACCTGGCCCCGTACCTGCTGAACGAATATCTGGGCCGACGCGGCGGTAACGCTCAAAAAAAACAGTATCGCGGAAACCGCGGGAATAATCTTCATTTTCATATTCTTCCCCCATTTTTTTTATAATAACTCAAGATAGAGCAGGTTAATTGATATTGCAAATAAAATTTGCTTTATAATGAAATAAATACTAAATTAAAGAAACCTCAATTAATTAAACAAGAGGTTCCCTTTTAGGTACGTATTTTGGTTTAAATCGGTTTTATCCCATTTATAGTCTCTTAATTCACAAATATAAACATTTTAAAAAGGGAATAAAGAATATGAATACTGATAAGAAAAAAAGCGTTCTTTTTCCAATTATATTACTTGCTGCGTTTTCACTCACCTGTTCCGACAGCCAGGCCACACTTGACCGCGAACTCCTGGCCCGGAACCTGGCCCGGGTCCACATAAACCTGGAACTCCCCGGCGACGTTGAGAAGGTCTCGTTCATCGACCGGGTGCTGAGGATTTTTTCCACGGAAGCGGTGGCCCAGACAGCTCCCGCGGTATTTGACACCATATCGGTTACCGTTGCCGGCCCGGGCATGGCCCCGGTAAACGCTACCTACCCGGCCGGCCCCCTCATCACGGTACTGGTGCCGGCAGGGGCCTCGCGCCTGTTTGACATCACCGCCTTTGTGGCAGATTTCGACTCGAGCGCCGCCCTCTCGTTCAGGGGAACCGCCCTGGCGAACCTCACCGCCGGCGCCACGGTGCCCCTGCCTATTACCATGGGACTCAACGAGACCAAAATCGTGCTTCCGGATTTTGTAAACAATCGAATAATACAAATGGACGATATTGCCGGCACCAATTTTAAAACAAAGCTGGTCGACGGCTTTACCACCCTTCCTGCAGGAGTGACAGAGATATACCCTTTTGACATCGCTTTTGACAACAGGGGACGTATATATTTTGCCAGCTACTCATCAAGCACCGATACAGGAATATTCCGAATTGACAATATTAACAGTACCACACTCGAACGGATCGCCGGGGGATCGGTACTATCAATACTAGCAATAGCAATAGACAAAGTTAATAGAAAAATATATTTCGCGAACAGTTCTGAGCTCTATTCCTGTAATTATGACGGTTCCAGTCAAACCCAAATAACACCGTTATCGGTGACATTAATCTACGGTTTAGGAATAAATGAGCAAACAGGTAACATCTATATAGCGGGAAATATATCCGGTTCATTGCGGATTGGTGAAAATATTCCGGGAACCGATACAATCGTAAACTCATATACAATAACATCCGGGCAACCCCAGGATGTCTTACACAAACACCCCTATGTGTATGTAGTCAGCTATTTTTCTTTCACTGTTGGCACTACCCTGCTCAAACTTGATAGTTCACTAAACTTGATCCAGGGCTATGGAACCAATACCGGCACTGTTAACACGGACCCGGGGATGTTTTACGACCCGAGACGGTTTGTCGCTATCAGGAAT
>CAZEPS010000315.1:0-2662 GCA_964514165.1 uncultured Leptospirales bacterium | reverse complement strand
CAGGAATGACACGATTATCATACTTGATGACGATGGCGGTGTTAATATCGATAAAGTTATTTCATTGAATGATATTGACGGTTCCGGGTGGAAGACCTTTCCCTCCTCCGGTGACGGCCAGAGTTACTTCCAGTTTTTCTATTTCTGCTGAATGAACGTCGTCTACTATACCTCAGGTCTCACCGGAACCGGCCGACTTGTCATGGGCCTCTCTGTCGGGAACGCCCTGAAACGAAACAAGATCGATTGTCAGTACACAATCCTGAGCGGATCTCAATTCGGGCACCTGGCGGACGCCCTGGGCATCGCCCACCGGGAGATCCCCCTGGAGGACGAAAATTATCTGCGGATAGATAATTTTCAATACTCGGAACTCTACGGGGCCATCAGTGAACTCAAGCCTGACTTACTCCTGGTGGACCTCCTCTGGTTTCCGTTGTACCACTTTATCGACGACCTTTTCTGCAAAAAAATATTTCTCTCGCGCCAGGTGGACAACGCCTTTTTCGCTGTCCCGGACGGTAAGTCCCTGCTACAATTCGACCCCGGCCAATACGACCGGGTTTTCGCCATAGAACCGTTCACCAGTAAAATACCGATGGAACGTATCAACCCCCTGGTCCTCCGAAACCGGGACGAGATCCACCCCCGGGACGAGGCCCTGTCCGCTCTGGGCCTGAACGAATCGGACAGAAACTGCCTCATCGCCTACAACGGCCACCCGGGCGACTTCGACCGGGTCTACGGGGAATATTCATCCCTTGAGGACCAGGGCTTCCGGCTGGTCTCATCCACCAACTATGCCGGCGGCATATTCCCGGTCGTTGATTACTTCAACGCCTTTGACTTAATCGTGTGCGGAGCAGGATACAACGCCTTCTGGGAGGCACGTTATTTCAAAAAAGAGGCAATCTTCATACCCACCGATGCCATGTTCGTCAGCGGCGAGAAAAGAATACGGGAGTGTAAGGATTTTCACTTCAGCGGGAACGGCGCGGACCAGCTCGCGTCTATAATTTCTGAAATAATTTCCTGAAATATAGCATTTCATGCATTAATTTTTGATTTCACCCACCGCTTTCTGTATCTTTCTATAATTTTATAATCTACTATAATTCTGAAGCAAAGCCATGGGGTACAGCAATGAAACAGATACACTATATATTTACCGTTCCGGTGATATTCATCACCATGCTCTCTCTGGTTACCTGTTCAGACAGCCGGGCTCCCCGTGACCGCGAACTCCTGTCGCGGAACCTGGCCCGGGTCCACATAAACCTGGACCGGCCATCAGGCCGGGAAAAGATCTCGTTTATGGACCGGGCGCTCCGGTTCTTCATGACCGAGGCCGTTGCCCAGGAGGCGCCAGCTGCCTTCAGCACCATATCCATCACCGTGACCGGCCCGGGCATGGCCCCGGTAAACGCCACCTACCCGGCCGGCCCCCTCATCACGGTACTGGTGCCGGCAGGGGCCTCGCGCCTGTTTGACATCATCGCCTTTGTGGCGCCTGAAGACCCGTCGGCCGCCCGGTCGTTCCGGGGTACGGCCGTGGCGAACCTGACCGCCGGAGACACGGTCCCCCTGCCGGTTGAAATGAACCTCCACGAGGTCAAGCTGGTGCTGCCCGATTTTGAAAACGGGCGGATTATCCAGATGGGGGACATTACCGGCACCGGCTACGCGTTTAGATACGGCTCAGACATCGGCCTGGGCGTCACCTTCACCTTCCGTCCCTACGATGTCGATTTCGACAATACCGGCAGAATCTACATAGCCAATTACTTTTTTGGCCCCGCCGAAGACACGGTTATCAGGCTCGAAAATATCAACGATACCGCTCCACTGGTCATTGACAGCGGAGTCAACCAGCAGGTTCGATCCCTGGCAATCGACAGGCAAAACAGCATACTCTACTTTGCCACGGACACTGTACTGCGAAAAAGCGGCCTCGACGGTACCGGCATACAGACCCTGGACATTTCCAGCGGAGTCGAACCGATAACCTCCATCACCGGCATGGACGTTGACGCAGACGGCATGCTCTATATCACGGGGGAAACGGGGGCGGGAATCCCCATTCCCCGTCTCTTCAGGTACGACCCGGTAAACGAAGCGGTCGTTGCCAGCACGGGTGAGGCCCTTCCCGCGGAGACCGAACCCTGGGACGTGGTTGTCAACGGCGGCGTGATCTACGTCGCCAATTTCACGGGAAACGACGGGGAACTGATAACCTCCTATACCCGGTCCCTGGCGTTCCTGGCGGGGTACGGGGAGTACGCGCCCTCCACCGACACGAACAAAGGAATGTTCTACGGCCCCCGGCGCTTCGCGGCCACCATAAATCGAAAACTGACCATAATCGATGACAGCGATACCGGGGATTACGACAAATTGATATCCATGGACAATATAGCAGGTACTGGATGGCAGACATTTCCAGAGGGGAATGATAGCGGCCAGGAATATTTCCAGTTCTACTACTACTCCGGCTGCTGACAGGCAACCGGAAAGGAACGGCTCTGGGCGCTGATAAGATAAAAGGCTCTGACCCCCTATTCCCCTTTTCACCAAAAATACACCGGCAGCCGCTTACGATAGGCCTCCTCATACCATAAAAACTTCTCCACGCATTCTTCAAAGGTATTGCCAAGAGCCAAAA
>CAZEPS010000314.1:0-4332 GCA_964514165.1 uncultured Leptospirales bacterium | reverse complement strand
CTTATGATATTTATTCGCGCCTTTTAAAAGACAGGATCGTATTTCTCGGGGAGGCCATCGATGATCACATCTCAAGCCTCATCATAGCCCAGATGCTCTTTCTGGAGGCTGAAGACCCGGACAAGGATATTTACCTGTACATTAATTCCCCCGGCGGGATTGTTACATCCGGGCTCGCGATTTACGACACGATGCAGTACATTAAGCCGGACGTTGCCACGATATGCATCGGCCAGGCAGCCTCCATGGGATCGCTCCTCCTCGCGTCCGGAGCGGCGGGTAAACGCTCGGCCCTTCCGAATTCGAGGATCCTCATACACCAGCCCCTGGGCGGGTTCCAGGGCCAGGCTTCCGATATCGAGATTCACGCGAACGAAATCATTAAGGTCAAGCGAAGGCTTAATGAAATTTACGCCAACCATACCGGCAAGGACATCAAAAAGATCGAAAAGGACATGGACAGGGATTTCTTCATGTCAGCGCAGGACTCAAAGGAATACGGAATTATTGACAAGGTAATAGAACGCAAATAACCAGCAAGGAGAACGCAGTGGCTTCCAAGAAGAAAGATGATAAACCAAAACTCTACTGTTCATTTTGCGGTAAGAGCCAGGACATCGTAAAGAAACTCGTTGCCGGGCCTGACGTGTACATCTGCGATGAGTGCATAGAGCTCTGCAATGAAATAGTCGCCGAAGACAACGAGGAGCGGTACGAAGAGAACATTTCCAGCCTTCCGAAGCCTGTGGAGATAATGGATGTTCTGAACGAGTACGTTATCGGGCAGGAAGACGCGAAGAAGGTCCTGGCAGTGGCAGTATACAACCACTACAAGAGAATATTCAGCAACAAGAACCTGAAAAAGAACGACGTCGAAATAGACAAAAGCAACATTCTCATGACCGGCCCCACCGGTTCGGGGAAGACCCTCCTGGCCCAGACCCTGGCGAAGATTCTCAAAGTGCCCTTTGCCATAGTCGACGCCACCTCCCTTACCGAGGCCGGCTATGTCGGGGAGGATGTTGAGAATATTCTCCTCAGGCTGATACAGAACTCCGACGGCGACGTTAAAAAGGCAGAAATAGGCATCATTTATATTGATGAAATCGATAAGATCTCCCGCAAGTCGGACAATCCCTCCATTACCAGGGACGTGTCCGGGGAAGGTGTCCAGCAGGCCCTGCTGAAGATCATTGAGGGTACGGTTGCCAATGTCCCTCCCCAGGGGGGGAGGAAGCATCCGCATCAGGAGTTTATCTCCATCGACACCCGGAACATCCTGTTCATCTGCGGGGGCGCCTTTGTCGGGCTGGACAATATCGTTCAGCACCGAATCGGCAACAAGACCCTCGGTTTCGGGGCTGACATCAAGTCCCACAAGGAGAAGGTCGAGATAAATGTACTCAAAGGGCTCATCCCCGACGACCTCATCAAGTACGGGCTTATACCTGAGTTCGTCGGCAGGCTTCCGGTCATCAGTGTCCTCGACGGCCTGGACAGGGAGGCCCTGAAGCGGATTCTGGTGGAGCCGAAAAACGCCTTCATCAAGCAGTACAAAAAGATATTCTCGTTTGAAAATGTCGAACTCGAATTCACTGAGGAGGCAACTGACGAGATAGCGAATATTTCCATTAAAAGGGAATCAGGCGCCCGGGGACTCCGTGCGGTTCTCGAGAGCATCATGCTCGATCTCATGTATGATATTCCGTCTAAGGATAACATCGAGAAGGTCATCGTGAACCGGGAGATGGTACTCGGCAAAGAAGAACCGGAAATAATCTACAGCGAGGAAGAGAAATCAGCTTAATGAAAAAGAATATAGATTATAATAAAAAATATCCCCTCCTGCCCCTCAGGGACGTGGTGGTATTCCCCCACATGGTCATTCCCCTGTTCGTGGGCAGGGAAAAATCCGTCACCGCCCTTGACCAGGCGATGAAGGAGGACCGGCTTATTGTCCTCCTGACCCAGAAAGACGCCCAGGTGTCGTCACCGGAAAAGAAGGATCTCCACGAAATCGGCACCATCGCTGAGATACTCCAGCTCCTTAAACTTCCCGACGGGACAATAAAGGTTCTTGTTGAGGGTGTGTCAAGGGGCTTTATCTCGGAAGTTGAGCAGGACGACGACTGCTACACGGTTTCCGTCATGGACATAGAGCGGGATTACGAGAAGGGGCCCGATGTGGTCTCCCTCAGGCAGGCCCTCCTCGATACCTTCGAGAAGTATATCAAGCTCAACAAGAAGATCCCGAAAGAGGCCCTCACATCGGCCGCCAGCATCGAGGACATATCCCAGCTCGCGGACGTTGTCGCGTCTCACGTGGATATGAAGATCGAGTACAAGCAGTCGGTTCTTGATATCGGCAACCCCATCGACCGCATAACACGGCTTATGGAGCTTATCAACGGCGAGATCGAAATCATGTATATCGAGAAGAAGATCCAGGGCCAGGTACGCAAGCATATGGAGAAGACCCAGAAGGAGTACTACCTCAACGAGCAGATGAAGGTCATCAAGAAGGAACTGGGTCAGGGCCCCAACGAGGTGGACGAAATAGAGGAGCTCAGAAAATCCCTGGAAGAGACCAGGATGAGTAAAGAGGCCAGAGTCAAGGCCCTGAACGAACTGAAGCGCCTTGAGAAAATGCCCCCCATGTCCGCAGAGTCAGCGGTTGTACGGAATTACATCGAGTGGCTCCGGGACGTCCCCTGGCAGAAGAAAACCAGAGACAACCGTGACATCGAACACGCGGGAAAAATTCTCGATGAAGATCACTACGGCCTTGAAGAGGTCAAGGAGCGTATCCTTGAATACATTGCCGTACGTCAGCTTTCGAAAAAGCTCAAAGGGCCCATACTCTGCTTCGTCGGCCCTCCCGGGGTCGGCAAAACTTCCCTGGGGCGGTCGGTAGCCCGGGCCCTGGGCCGTAAATTTGTCCGCATGTCTTTGGGAGGGGTCAGGGACGAGGCAGAAATCCGCGGCCACCGGAGAACCTACGTCGGCGCCCTTCCGGGCCGTATCATCCAGATGATGAAAAAGGCCGGCACGGTGAACCCCCTCATCCTCCTGGACGAGGTGGACAAGATGTCCATGGACTTCCGCGGCGATCCGTCGTCGGCCCTCCTTGAGGTGCTCGACCCGGAACAGAACAGCTCGTTCCAGGACCATTTCATGGAGGTAACCTACGACCTGAGCGACGTCATGTTCATCACCACGGCGAACGTTCAGCACAAGATTCCTGCGCCACTGCAGGACAGGATGGAAATTATCGACATATCAAGCTACACGGAGCCGGAGAAGCTCAACATTGCCCTGATGTTCCTCCTGAAAAAACAGGTACTGGAAAACGGCCTCAAGATGAAGAACATCGATTATTCGGAAGAGACCATGCTCTTTACCATCAGACACTATACCAGGGAGGCCGGCGTCCGGAGCCTTGAACGGGTCATCGCCAAGGTATGCCGCAAGGTCGCACGGGAGGTGGTAATTCACGGCAGGGACTACAAGAAGAAAATCACTGAAGACACCCTGAAGGAATACCTGGGCCCGATCAAGTTCAAGTACGGGGGCAAAGAACAGAAGAACGAAATAGGCCTCGCCAACGGCCTTGCCTGGACCGAGGTAGGGGGCGACATTCTCAACATCGAGGCGTCCCTCATCAAAAAGGGGAAGGGAAACATAACCCTCACCGGGAAACTCGGGGAGGTGATGCAGGAATCCGCCAAGGCCGCTTTCACCTACGTAAGGGCGAACCAGCAGTTTACCAGTATCGACGAGGACGTCATTAAGAAGAGCGACATCCACCTTCACGTTCCGGAAGGGGCCATTCCCAAAGACGGACCCTCAGCCGGGATAACAATGGCGGTGGTCATGGCGTCCCTTTTCAGCAACATCCCGATCCGTTGCGACGTGGCCATGACCGGCGAGATCACCCTCCGGGGCAAGGTGCTCAAAATAGGGGGTATCAAGGAGAAGATTCTCGCCGCCCACCGTGCCGACATCAAGCACGTCATCATCCCGAAAGAAAATGATACTGATTTAGAGAAGATACCGGAATACGTGCGGAATCAGATGATCTATCACCCGGTCAGCACCATGGAAGAGGTTCTTTTCCTCGCACTGGAGAGCCCGGAGAAGTTCTTCAAGGACAAGGATAAGACCATCAAGCTCTACAACACATGGAAGGAGACCCTCGGTGACTGGAACATCAATATCGGAGACGCGGTGAAAGACGAAAAGACGATCACGATGTAGCCGGTTTTTTTAAAATATTATAGCTCTTTCCAGATTCTTGGGATAAGCCCCTAATCAAAAACAGAACGTACATCC